>CAWKAL010000089.1:0-30596 GCA_963847575.1 uncultured Gammaproteobacteria bacterium | reverse complement strand
AGTGAATAGTGAATAGTTAATAGTTAATAGTTAATAGTTAATAGTTAATAGTTAATAGTTAATAGTTAAAATCAAGAAGCACGCTTTCAGACAATTTTACAACGAGTAATCCAGAGCCAATGAGTACCAAAGCTGTAGACGTTTCAGAACAAGTTTCACAAGCACCCATGCAGGCGCCGGCCAAAGTACACCCGGCGTTTGAATGGCAGGGTACTCAGCGGATTGAATCGCTCAATATCACGCTTGAATCCTACCGCCACCGTAAAACCGGTGCATTGCATTATCATATCGATGCCGATAACGCGGAGAATGTTTTTCTCGTTGCCTTCCGTACGGTACCGATGGATTCCACCGGGGTGGCACATATTCTTGAGCACACGGCCCTATGCGGCAGTAAGCATTACCCGGTGCGCGATCCGTTTTTCATGATGATCCGGCGTTCATTGAATACGTTCATGAACGCATTTACCAGCAGTGACTGGACCGCGTATCCATTCGCCAGCCAGAACCGCAAAGACTTTAACAACCTGATGGACGTGTATCTCGACGCGGTGTTTTTTACCCGTCTGGATGAACTCGATTTTATGCAGGAAGGCCATCGCGTTGAATTTAAAATCCCGGAAGACAAAAACACCGAGCTCGAATACAAGGGCGTGGTGTTCAATGAAATGAAAGGTGCGATGAGTTCGCCGGTGAGCGTGCTCTGGCAAACCCTGAGCAAGCACCTCTACCCGACAACGACGTATCACTACAACAGTGGCGGTGAGCCCGATGATATTCCTGACCTGACGTATCAGCAGCTGATGGATTTTCATAAAACCCATTATCATCCCAGCAATGCTGTGTTCATGACCTTTGGTGATATTCCGGCGTATGAACACCAGGCCAAGTTTGAAGATAAAGCATTGTCGTCTTTTGACAAACTCGATGTACACATCGCGGTATCAAACGAGAAACGTTACCTGGCACCGGTAGCGGTGGAAGAAGCCTATGCGTTCGATATCACCGGCGATGAAACCACCTCGCAGAAAACCCACCATGTACTGGGCTGGTTGCTGGGACCGTGCACATCGCTTGATGAAATGATGAAAGCCAACCTGTTGTCGCAGGTGTTGCTCGACAACAGTTCGTCGCCGTTGCGTCTGGCACTGGAAAAAACCGACCTTGGTATGGCGCCGTCACCACTGTGCGGGCTGGAAGATTCCAGTTATGAAATGAGCTTTCTGTGCGGACTTGAAGGCAGCGAACCTGAACACGCGAAAGCGTTCGAAAAACTCGTGCTCGATGTGCTCAATGATGTTGCCACCAATGGCGTGCCGCAGGAACAACTGGAATCCGTACTGCACCAGCTCGAACTCAGCCAGCGTGAAATCGGTGGTGACGGTTATCCTTTCGGCCTGCAGCTGATCCTGGGCGGTCTAACTGCAGCGATCCATCGCAGCGACCCGGCAGCATTGCTCAACCTTGATCCGGTGATTGCTTCGCTGCGTGAAGACATCAAAGATCCCGAATTTATCAAGCAGCTGGTGCACCAGTACCTGCTGGATAACCAGCACCGCGTGTTACTCACCATGCACCCGGACACCGAACTTAGCCAGCGTAAGCAGAATGCAGAAAAGCAGCGCCTGCAACGCATTAACAGCCAGCTGAGTGATACTGATCGCGATGCGATTGTGCAGCGCGCGGCTGAGCTTGCAAAACGTCAGCAACAGGAAGACGATCCGGAAATTCTGCCCAAGGTCGGGCTGGAAGACGTGCCTGCCGATATCAGCATGCCGGAAGCAAAGGCTGCCCAGATTGCATCGCGTCCAGGTGCCCTGTATGCGCAGGGAACCAACGGGCTGGTGTATCACGAAGTGGTGATGGATCTGCCGCCATTGAGTTCCGGATGAACTCGACCTGGTACCGTATTACAGTGCCTGCCTGACCGAAGTGGGTTGCGCAGATAAATCTTATCTTGATGTGCAGGCATGGCAGTCGAGTGTCAGCGGGGGTGTCAGTGCCGGCTCGAGTATTCGTCCGCTGGCGAATGATGTGCAAATCGTTAACGGTTACCTGCTGTTTTCCGGCAAGGCGCTGGAACGCAATCATCTAAAACTCGCCGAGCTGATGCATGAAACCCTGCACCATGCGCGGTTTGATGAATTCGATCGCCTGCGCGAACTGATTTCACAAAAACGCACACGCCGCGAACGCAGCGTGACCGGCAGTGGCCATACCCTTGCCATGACTGCAGCTGCCAGTGGATTCAGCCCGGTGGCAGCATTGAGCCATCGCTTCGGCGGGCTCGAAGGCATTCGTATCATCAAGCAGCTGGATGACGCCAACAACGATAGCGCCGCGCTTGAACAACTGGCTGAAAAATTCAACAGCCTGCACAACAGGATTATTCAAACACCGCGACGTTACATGTTGACTGCCGAAGGTGACAAGCTGGATACACTGACCCGCGATTTCGAAACCGTCTGGCAGACAGACAAGGCCGTTGCCGACAGCGACACATTTTCACTTGCACCGATTAATACCACGGTGCAACAGATGTGGCTGACCAACACCCAGGTAAACTTCTGCTCCAAAGCCTATGCCACGGTACCGATGACGCATCCCGACGCAGCGGCATTGTCTGTGCTCGGCGGCTTTATGCGCAATGGATTCCTGCACACCGCGATCCGCGAAAAGGGCGGCGCCTACGGCGGCGGTGCCGGGCATGATTCGAGCAATGCGGCTTTTCGCTTTTACTCCTACCGCGATCCGCGCCTGCAGGAAACCCTGGATGATTTCGATCGCGCGATCGACTGGGTGCAAAATGGCACACACGAATGGCGCCTGGTAGAAGAAGCCATACTCGGTGTCATCGGCAGCCTGGATAAACCCGGTTCGCCAGCCGGTGAAGCCCGCCAGGCATATCACAACCTGCTACACGGCAGAACCCGCGAAGTATTGCAGGCGTACCGGCAGGCAGTGCTCGACGTCAAACTGGAAGATTTGCAGCGCGTCACCGAACTGTATCTGAGACCTGAACTGGCAAGCACAGCGGTAATTACCAGTGCGGCAACTCAAAATAAAGTAGGCGACCTTGGTTTGCAGATTATCAACCTCTGAACATGTCCACCAGCAGCATCCATAGTTTGTTGATGCTGGTGGATATTCACATCCCGCAGTCGCAGTCGCTCAAGCAAAAACGCTCGGTCATTAAAAGCCTGGTCGATAAATTGCGCGCGCGGTTTAATGCCTCGGTGGCGGAAACCGGTTATCTCGATGAATGGCAGCGTTCCCAGCTCTCGATTGCCATGGTGAGTAATGACCGACGTTACCTGCAAAAGCAGCTCGCACTCGTCGAACAGCATTTGCTGGAAGTACATGATATCAGTGTACTCAGAATCGAACAGCACTGGATCTAGGCTGATAATATTATGTCACACTGCCTGAACCAGTATTTAGTTAGCGTATCTGATATATCCGTAGACACCCGTCACCCGTGCAATTCCATTCTCGTACCAGTGCTGTGCATGTGTATGCTTGCTGCGCGCGGGCTGGCGGCAATTACCGGCGACCTCGTGCGTCGCCTGGTGTTTCGAAAAAAATTCAGCGACACAACAACTGAGCCCATAGTGGACATGTAATTTCTCTTTCGCACTCCCTGCCAGGGGATTACAAACAACACTATTAATAAAAGGCTCAATATGAAAGTTGCATATATTTTTTCTACCCAGGGGCATTCAGTTTCCTACAAGCTCGGCAAAATGATATTGCCGCAACTCGAAGATAAAAAACACGGCGTCGATGTCGTCGGCATGTTCTTTTTTGAAGACAATGCGTATGTACTTCAAAAAGGCAATCCGATTGGTGAGCGCCTGGCAAAAGTTGCCAAAGACAGCGGTATGTTGCTAATGGCCTGTGATCAATGCGCCTATGAGCGCGAGATCGATGGCATGCTGGTAGACGGTGCCTGTATCGGCTGTTTCCCTAATTTGTACAGCGCCCTGTCAGGCAATATGCCGGACCAGGTAATCACGCTCTGATCAGTCACTCACCGGCTTGCACAGGCTGTCGTTTGAAACTATTCCTGGTTAGTATGGATTAACGATGGGTGTGCAGGCGGTGGGCATATGAAAATCATGTACATTGGTTCCAGTGGCGCGCTGTCGATATTGCCACTGCGATACCTGCTGGAAGCCGAGCATTCGTTGTGTGCCGTAGGTGTTGATGCCAACCAGGATTCATTTCTGCGTGATACCCGCCTGTCGATTATTGCGGCACAAAATGAAAACGTTGAAATGCTGGCGCGCATGGCCGGCGTGCCATTGATCAATTTGCGCACACCGCTGGCCGATTGTGTGCGTGCCATTCGCAGATTTGCACCGGACATACTCCTGGTATCGTGTTTTGGCCGCAGGCTGCCACAGGCTATTCTCGATATCCCCATGCGCGGCTGTTTTAATTTTCACCCCTCGATGCTGCCTGCCTACCGCGGGCCGGTACCGGGGTTCTGGCAGTTTCGTGACGGCGTGGAAAACTTCGGCGTCAGCCTGCATCGGATGACTGCTGAGCTCGATGCCGGTGATATAGTCGCGCAGCGCAGCGTCGCCATGCCCGATGGCATCAGCAACCAGCAGGCGAGTGAACTGATGGCCCAGGCCTATGTTGATCTGCTGCCGAATTTTTTGTCCGCACTGGCATCCGGCAACTTGCATGAAACTGTGCAGGATGAATCTGCAATGAGTTATATGGGCTACCCGCAGGCCGAAGACTTCCGCGTCGACACGCGCTGGCCGGCGCGCCGAATTTATAATTTTATGCGTGCCACGCAACACTGGGGTTTTGTCTACCCGTGCGCTATCGACGGGGTTGATTACCCGTTGCAGATCGCACACGATTTTAACGAAGATGAATGCCCTGATAAAAACCTCGAAATAGACGCTGATGTGATCCGCATTGCCTGCCAGCCCGGGGTGCTGATCGCCGGACTGGCGCTGGTCTGAGGTGAGGCCAGGGCGACGAGTTCAGGGGTGTGATACACCTGTCGTCGGCAGGGGATGAAATGCTCGAAACGCGATATAATGCTGACTTATACGCCAACTCTGGACATTCACTTGAATAAACCGCAAACCTACCAGCTGATCGAAACCCGGTTACAGGAAAAGCTCGACAACGGCACCACGCGTTGCAACCTGTGCCTGTGGCGCTGCAAAATCGGCCACGGCCAGCGCGGTTTTTGCCAGGCGCACGTCAATCGCAACGGCACGCTGTATAACCTGTCGTATGGCATCCTGAGTTCGATCGATGTCGATACCATCGAAAGCAAGCCAGTGAAACACTACCGCCCCGGCACCAAAGTAATGTCGGTCGGCAGTTATGGCTGTAGTTTTCGTTGCGGCGGTTGCCATAACCTGGAAATCTCCTGGGGTGTGGATGCACTCGATACGCTCGCCAGGGGCGAATCCACCGAGGCATGGGTGTCGCCACAAAAACTGGTGGATACTGCGCTCAAACTGGGTGTCGATGGCATCGCGTTCACCTATTCGGAACCCGCGGTCTGGCTGGAATATGTCATCGATGTGTGCGAGCTGGCGCATGAAGCCGGTTTGTACACGGTGTATGTTTCCAACAGCTTTATCACCGACGAAGCACTGGAACTCGTCGCACCACATCTCGATGTGATGTGTTCGGATATCAAGAGCATGCGTGACAGTTTCTACCAGGAGATTTGTCGCCCGGCCAAAGTCGAGCAGGTGCTGGGTTCGATCAAAAAAGCCCATGAACTTGGTATTCATGTCGAAACCCGCACCAATGTCATCCCGGGCAAGAATGACGATCCGGCCGAACATTACGAAATTGCCTGCTGGGTGCGCGACAACCTCGGTGCCGACAGTCCCTGGCATATCACCAAGTTCTTCCCGGCCTACAAGCTGAGCAACGTGCCGCCGACCCCGGATGCAGCGCTGTTTGCCGCCGAGGCCGAGGCGCACAGGGCAGGGCTAAGGAATGTTTACGTGTATAATGACAAGGGTTGTGACTGCGCTACCGAGAACCGCAGCATTGATTATTATCTACAGATGGACAGTGAAGAAATCCACAAGGTTAAAAAATGCGCCGCTACCTGTTGTGGTGACGAAGGCGTGTTATTAAAAAAATACGAACAAAGTTAGAGGGCGTTTGTTATGTCAAGAATGGTTCAATGTGTTGTGCTCAAAACCGAGGCTGAAGGCCTGGAGCGTCCACCACACCCGGGAGAACTCGGAATACGCATTTATGAGAACGTTTCAAAAGAAGGCTGGAAACAATGGCTTGAACGTCTCACCACGATCATTAATGAAAACGGCCTGAATACAGCAGATGCGAAAAACATCGAGTTAATTGAAAAGCACATGCTGGGCTTCTTTTTCGGCGAAGGCGATTATGGACAGGCGCCCGCGGGCTTTAAAGCCGGCGGTGGTAAAAAATAAACCGTCTGGTTTTCGTTTGTAAAATAATGCCGCGTTTGCGGCATTATTTATTTGCGGGTAAAGAAATCCGCCAGCACTTGGTAATATACGGGCTCTCCTGATATAGAATTGTGATCAGTGTTTTCGATCTGAGTTTGCGTCAGCTGGCCGGGGTCAAAATACGAGGCGAGCATTTTTGTCGACTCGGCAGGGATGATCTGATCATGCTGTGCAGAAATAATTAGCGTGCGCGCGGTGACGTGTGGTGCATGCTTCCACGACTCGTATCGGTCGATCATGATCAGGCTGACAGGAAACAGCGGGTAGTGCACTTTTGCTACATTGACAATACTGTCGTACGGCGTGACCAGGACTATATTTTCAACCGGACGGTTTGCAGCGACGTAGCTTGCAATACCGCTCCCCAGGCTCTTGCCAATCAGGCTGATGTTTTTGTGCTGGTCTTTAATATTGTCGAACACTGCAAGTGCATCTGCATAAAGTGCTTTCTCAGATGGCGTGCCTTCGCTTTTGCCATAGCCGCGATAGTTAACAAAATAGATTGTGTGCGCAGGGAACAGCAGTTTGAAACTGTCGATATAGTAATCAATACGTTCGGCATTGCCACCGTAATAAATAATGGCTGACTCACGGCCAGGATTGACTTCCCAGCCACGCAGGGTAACGCCATCATGCTGCAGTTCATAATTATGTTCTGCTTCATACTGGCTGGCATTGCGTGGAAAGTACAACAGCTGGCGCTGCATAAAATACAGCGCGATGATGAAAACCAGGTAAATAAGTACCGTCGTGGCTGCAATCCATTTCAGTGTGGGCATTGCTATCTCCATACCGGTGCAACAATAAAATTCAAATGTGCGTGTGCGGATTTTAGCGCGTCGATAACCTCAGTGGGCGTTGCGCCACGGGCAAATATATAGCCGGGGTACTGGTTGCCTTCCGGCAGGGGTATCAGTTCATGGCCGTCGCTGATGATAATGTCGACACTGTCAACACCCGGCGTGCGCCGTGCCGCTTCCAGGCCTTCCACCCGGCGCAATAGTCCAGCCTGCTTGACGGGTATCATCATCACGCCGCGGCTTTCTGTGGCCTTGCTGGTTTTACAGGGTTTGCCGGTGGCGAGTGAAATCGCCAGCTCCTCGAGGTTGAAACCAGTGCCATTGTCCAGCGTGCGTCCGCAGTCGCCGCCGATGGTGCGTGAGGCCACTTCGAGTATCCATGCGTCGTTTGCATCGAGGCGCAATTCAGCATGTACCGGCCCGGTACTCAGGCCGTAAGCATCACACGCCTGTTGTACGCGCCGGGTGATTTTTGCCTGCTGGTCTTCGCCCAGTTGCGAAGGTGTGACATAAATGCTTTCTTCAAAGTACGGGCCGGTCAGCGGGTCGGGTTTGTCGAACAGCGCCAGGCTTGTGAGTTTGCCTTCGTACAGATAACCTTCAAAGGCGACTTCGATGCCGTCGATGTAGTGCTCAACAAGGACGTGGCTACATTCGAACTCGTCATTTGATTCTGCAATGATCGGGCGAATACGTTCGCAGGCAGCGATGAATTGCGCTTCATTGTTGGCGCGTATTACGCCGCGACTGGCAGACAGGTTCAGCGGTTTAATCACACACGGCCACGGCAGGCCCTGCAGTTGCCTGTCCAGCGGCAGACTTAGATTAACCAGGCAGTGCAACGGCACCGGGCATCCCGCCAGGGCAAGATGCGCGCGTGCAAGATCTTTACGTCGCGATGCGCGTGCGGCTTCGGGTGGATTGTGCGGTAGCCCGAGTTCGCGCGCGGCATGCGCGGCGAGCTCGACGGTGCTGTCGTCGCTGCCGAGAATGCCGGCGAACGGCCTGTTTGATGCTTCAGCAAGAATACGTTGCAGGGCGGCTGACGGATCGGATAAATCGACATGCAGCCCGCCGTTGACTTCGGTGATGAGCGAATGCTCACCGCGTGATGCAATCAGTACGTCCATGTCCATGCGCGTTGCAGCTTTTATGAAGGGCGCAATGCGGTAGCTATTGGGTTGAGAAATTAACAGTAATCGTGGTCGGGCAGGAAGCGGTGACTTTCTATTTGCTGGCGATGAATTCATTCTGGCGGGGTTTCGACAGGCTTACAGTTTTCTGAAACGCAGGTGATAATCCAGCAGGGTCACCCGGTTTCAGAAAACATTCAGCATGAAATGTCGCCAGTACAACAGTGTTGTATGCGCTTAACCGCAACCGCCGCCACCGCCACCGGCTGAACCGCAACCACCGCAGGAACCTGAACCGCCGGTATTCAAAAATACGTTTTTGAATACGAAGCTGGCGCCGCTGCCCTGGGTCTGGTAATCGATTTCAACACCTTCGAGATAGGCCAGTGCAACAGAATCGACATATACTTTGAGGCCGTCTTTTTCCCAGACGGTGTCGAACTCGCTGCCCTGCTCAACAAAGGTCATGCCGTATTGCATGCCGCTGCAGCCGCCGCCGGAGACGAATATACGCACACCGTTGACGGTTTCTTCGTTTTCAGTCAATGCGATCAACTGCTGCACGGCTTCCGGAGAAACATTAATTTCATTGCTCAACTGGGTATTAAACTGAACTGCTGACATGGCGGACCTCGTCTTCAAGTGTTAACAATAGACAGATTGTAACAGATTACGTTCCACTGAACATTAGAGAATTCCCTTTATATTCAAAAGGTTTTGGACTATTCCGTAGATTCTGTAAACACGGCTATCACAGTGATATGGGGCTGATATTCCGGATTACCAGCGCGCTACGCTTATTCACGTGGAGGGCACAGTTTTTTATCTGTCCTGCGCCTCGCCGAGGTGGCCGACTTTCACCAGGATCAGGGTTTCGTCCGTGCCAACAAACGGAGTGTGCTGGCTGAGATGCGGGCTGCGTATCCACGAACCCTGCGGGTACGCGCCGTGCTCGTCGTAAAATGTGCCTGTGAGCACGACGATTTCTTCACCGCCCCAGTGACGGTGGGTCTGGAATTTTTCATTCGCGGGCCAGAGCACCAGTGCGGTACTCTCGGTTGCATACGCGTGCAGTGGTAGCACACGCAAATTGCCAATACCGGGCTGCCACTGCTGGTCTGCGGGACGTATCACGACCTGCGCATCATCACCGGGTTTGAACTGCTCGAGTTTAACAAACAGGGTGCAGCCTTCACGCGTAAACGGGCTGTGCGACGACCCCGGCGGATTGCGCAGGTAGCTGCCGGCAGGGTAGTCGCCAAATTCGTCCGAGAACACGCCTTCCAGCACATAGATTTCTTCACCCTGCGAATGCGTGTGCGCAGGAAAAGCACGCACCGGCAGCAAATTTTACAAAACTGGTGGTATGACCGGATTCCTCGGCCTCGCGTTCAAGATGAACCCGCGACACACCATCCGCCGGACTGGTCACCCAGTGCTGTTCACCCGCAAGACTAATCGCAACCCGCTGCAAATCCATGTTCAGCAGGTAAGGATTGTGTTTAACGTTCAGTAACAATACTCATGCTGTATATTATATAATGAATAATGAATAATGAATAATGAATAGTGAATAATTAATAATGAATAATGAATAGTGAATAGTGAATAGTGAATAGTGAATAGTGAATAGTGAATAGTGAATAGTGAATAGTTATTAATTATTAATTATTAATTATTCATTATTATTATCAATTATTCATTGTTAATTTTTAACTGCGCGCAGCGCTATACACCGCCGGCACCAGCACCAGGCTGACCAGCATGGAAAAACTCAGCCCCCAGACAATGACAAAAGCGAGTGGTTGTAACATTTCTGCGCCTTCGCCAAAACCTATCGCCAGTGGCATCATGCCGAACACGGTGGTCAGCGTGGTCATTAATATCGGCCGCAGGCGCTGACTCGCGGCTGTGCTGATGGCCTGGAGCATGTCAGGGTTTTTTTCGCGTTCGATTTCAATTTGTTCCACCAGCACGATAGCGTTGTTCACTACGATACCGGCAAGCATGATCAGGCCGAGGTAGACCGGGGTGGATAACAGGATTCCGCTTTGCCAGATGCCAAGACTCACCCCGATGATACTGAAAGGAATACTGCTGAGAATAATCAGCGGGTTGCGCAGGGATTCATATTGCAGTGCCATCACCACCAGTACCAGGAACACCGCGAGCCCGAGTAGCAACCAGGTCGACTGTTGCGCATCGCTCAGGGTTTTGCTGGTGCCGCCGTCATACATGAAATAACCCTCGGGTATTTCGAAATCGGCGAGTACTTTTTTGATTTCATTGCTGACCTGTTTCAGGTCGGTGTTTTCTTCGAGTGCGCCGGTGATCTCAACAATACGCTGTTGCTGGTCGCGTTTGATCGCAGACGGTGCCGGGCCGCGGTTGATGTCGGCAATTTCGTGCAGCCGTACCGGGCGCCCGTTGTGATGGCCGACCAGCAGGTTCGACAGTTTTGCCGGGGTATCACTGCTGCTGCGCGGCAGGCGCATGCGCACATCGAACTGGCGGTCGCCATCGATGAAATCAGAAATCACGCTGCCATCGAGTGCGATGCGCAATGCCTGTCCCAGGGTATCGATATTAATGCCGAGATCGGCCGCGCGTTGCCGATCGATGCGCACATTGAGTTCTTCGTTGAGGCCTTCGTAGGAATGTTCAAGATTGCGCAGGCCGGGGACATCGCGAATTATTTCGGTAATCCGGGTGGCAAGGTCGGTCAGGGTCTCGATGTCCTGGCCCTGGATACGCAGGCTGATGTCGTCATCGCCGCTGCTGAGGCGGATGCCGCGCACGCCCTGTACACGAAGCTGAATTTTGTAACCGGTGAGATTGAGTTGTTTGATGGCCTCGTCCATTTTTTTCACCCAGGCCTGGCTGCTGATATCGCGTTGATCCAGCGGTGTCAGTTTGATCTTGATCGAACTGCTGTTGCTGCTCTCGTATGTCGAGCGGCCGAAAATACGCCCGCCGACAATGGTGAACAGGGTTTCAACTTCGGGCTGTTTGAGCAGCAGGGCTTCGAGTTTTTCCACGGTGGCGTCCATTTCATCGAGGTTCATGCCGGTATCGCCCTGGATCGAAACATTACATTGCCTTCGTCCATTGCCGGTAAAAACATGAAGCCCTTGCTGGCAATGCTGAGTACGCGGGCACGAATACAATCAGGAAGATAATAATGACAGGCCAGGGAGTGGTGCACGATACGGTCGACAACTGAAGAATATTTAACTTTAAGATTATTAATTAACTTATTGAATATACTTCTATTCTCCGACTCGCGTTTTATCGCGGCACCGAGTGCCGGCACCAGTGTCAGCGCCACGATCAGCGCTGCCAGCATGGCCGAGGTGATGGTAATAATCAGTTCCTTGAACAGCAGGCCGGTGAGTCCGCCGATGAACAAAAACGGCAGTATCGCGGCCAGGTTGGTCGCGGTCGAGGCCACGATCGGGCTGTTGACCTCGGCTGCCGCGGCAATCGCATTGTCATCGCGCGAACCGCTGTCGTGCTGGTGGCGGGTAATGTTTTCCAGCATCACGATGGTGCTGTCGATGAGCAGGCCCATGCCGAGCGCGAGTCCGCCCAGGGTCATGATATTCAGCGTCAGCCCGTTGATGTCCATGATGATAAACGTCACCAGGATACCGAGCGGGATCGCGGTGCCGATAATCAGCGTGCGCACCAGGTTGCCGAGGAACAGGTAGATCACCAGCATGGCGAGTATCGCGCCGCTGATGGCGGCCATGCTGGCATTGTTGAGCGCATGGCGCACATACACCGACTGGTCATCGACCGTGGTGACTTTGATATCAGCGGGCATCAGGTTTTGTTCGCGTATTTGTTCGAGCCGGTGTCGGACCTCGTCGACCACGCTGACGGTGTTGGATAGCGGCAGTTTCTGCACCGAGACCTTGACGCCGGGGCGTTCGTCGAGTCGCACGCGCAGACGTTCGTCTTCGTGCAGGTCGAGCACTTCGGCGACATCGCGCAGTCGCAGTACGTTTTCGATACTGCCTGAATCCGGCCGCCACAACGGCAGGTCACGCAGTTCTTCGACGGTCTGGAAACGTCCGCGGGTGCGGGTGCTGATTTCGCGCGACGGACTCATCAGGCGACCGCCGGCGGTGTCATTATTGTTACGCGTAATAATGTCGGCGAGTTCGGTGAGGGACAGGCCGATGCTGGCGAGGACTTCCTGGTCGGGCAGAATCTGGATTTCGCGCTCGAGTCCACCGCCGACTTCAATCGCGGCGACCCCGGGCAGGGTCAGAAACCAGCGCGAAAACGTGTAGTCCGCCCAGGTGCGCAGTTCGACCGAATCGAGTTCACTCGAACTCAGTACCAGTTCCATCACCGGGATCTGTGCCGGATCACGTTTGTAAATTACCGGCGGGTCGATGGTGGTGGGCAGAAAACGCTTGGCGCGGTCGAGCCGGGTGCTGGCATCGCGCAGTGCAAGATCGATGTCCATGCCGTAGGGAAAACTCAGGTCGACCGAGCTGGTGCCTTCGGTGGTAGTGGACTGCACCTGGATCGCGCCCTCGGTGATCGCCAGCTGTTCTTCGAGCTGGCGCGTGATCTGGTCTTCCATGATTTCAGCCGGCACGCCGGGATCAACAATGCGCACACGCACTTCGGGATAAATAATGTGCGGCAGTAAATCGATGCTCAGGCGCTGCAGCGAGAACAGGCCCAGCACCACCACGGTGAGTGCCAGCATGACAATGCCGATCGGGTGGTGAATGGACCAGGCGGCGAGACCGCCGCTGCGAAACCGCTGTTTCATTTTTTACCGGCAGTGCTGATGGCGTCGGTTTCCGGCGTGTAGATTTTCACCGGCTTGTCATCGCGCAGGCCGATGAAGCCTTTGACCACCAGCTGGTCATTCGCATGCAGGCCGTCGCGCACTTCCAGCAACTCGGCATGCTGCATGCCCTTGGTGACATAGGTTTTCTGCGCCTTGCTGTGCTCATCGATCACGTACACATACGCGCCGCGGGCATCGTGATGCACCGCGCGGGTCGGTATCACCAGCCGGTCGAGCGCGCGGCTTTTGAGTTCGGCGCGCGCCAGCTGGCCGGCACTCACGCCAAACGGTATTGGCAGAAACTCGATTTCGACACTGCCTTTGCGCGTGCTGGCGTCGATGGTGGGATAGATACGGCTGATGCGTGCCGGGTGGATCGAACCGCCGAGGGCATCGATACTGACATTGACTTCATCGCCGAGGCGCAGCAGCGGTATCCAGCTTTCGGCCAGCTGGACCTTGAGGTAGAGCGATTGTGGATCAATTACGGTCAGGATATGGCTGTGCAGTGCGACCACATCACCCGGTTCAAAATTGCGTTCGGTCACAATGCCGTCAAACGGTGCAAGCATGCGGGTAAGTGCCAGGCGCGTGCGTTGCAGTTTTTCTTCGGCGGCGGCAATGTCGAGCGCAGTGGCGGCGCGTGCAATTTCTTCATCCGAGGCGAGCTGTTTGGGCTTGAGTTTTTTCAGGCGCTGGTAATCCAGCGCGGCCTGCGATTTTTGCGCACTGGCCTTGTCGAGTTCGGCCTGGATCAGCTTGTCGTCAATCGCCACCAGTAACTGGCCCTTTTTGACACTGTCACCTTCGTGCAAGGGTAGCTGGGTGATCGCGCCACTGACTTCATTGTGCATGCGCACCAGGGTGGCGGCTTCGAGAGTGCCGGCCACGGTCAACTGGCTTTGCACCGCCTGTATGTCAGCAATGCCCACTTCAACTATGTGGTCACTGGGTTTCTTTTTGGGCGCGGTTGCTTCGCCGCCGTCACAGCCGAAGAGTGTGAGCAGGCAGATCGATAAAACGGGCAGGGTCAATTTCGTTATAATCATGCGCGCAGTTTATATCACAAGTCATTGATGTAGATAATTGAAACTCCCGATTAGACAGTATTAGAGCAGAATGGACCACAGGCCCACAACCAAGCCGCACAATAACCGCAAAGACTGGCAAAACCTGAAGCGCCTGTTTCCCTATGTCTGGGATTTCAGGGGCAGGGTGCTGATTGCGCTTGCCTGCCTGGTGCTGTCCAAGATTGCCGTGGTGAGCATGCCGCTGGTGCTGAAAGAAATTGTCGACAGCCTCGATAGCAGCGTTTTGCAAACGAACGCCATGCTGGTATTGCCGATGACCATGCTGCTCGCCTACGGCGGCCTGCGTCTCGCCGGCAGCCTGTTCAATGAACTGCGTGATGCGGTGTTTTCACGCGTGCGCTATCACGCCATGCGTAATATATCGCAGCGTGTGCTTAAACACCTGTTTTCGCTTTCACTGAATTACCACCTCGATCGAAAAACCGGTGGTGTTACACGCGATCTTGAACGCGGTACCAGCTCGCTGAGTTCAATCCTGAATTACCTGGTATTTAATATTATTCCGACCGCGGCTGAATTTACCTTTGTTGCCGTGATATTGCTGGGACGTTACGAACCGCGCTTTGCCATTGTCACCTTTAGCACGGTGGCGGCATACATTGCGTTTACATTAATGGTCACCAACTGGCGCATGCACTTCCGCCATGAAATGAATATGCTGGAATCAAAGGCGAACAGTTATGCAGTTGACGGCATGCTAAATTATGAAACCGTCAAGTACTTTACCAACGAAGATTACGAACTCAAACAGTACGACAACACGCTCGGCGCATGGGAAACCGCGGCAGTAAAAAGCCAGACCTCGATGTCGCTGCTTAACTTCGGCCAGGGTGCGGTGATTGCGGTCGGCGTGACTTTCATGATGGTGTATGCCGCGCAGGGTGTGGTCGCAGGCAGCATGACGCTGGGTGACCTGGTGCTGGTCAATACCATGATGCTGCAGCTGTTCCTGCCGCTGAATTTTCTCGGCATAATTTACCGCGCGCTCAAGTATTCGCTGGCTGATATGGACATGATGCTAAAACTGCTGGATACCAAACGCAGTATTGATGATGACAAGGATGCTGCCGAACTGAAGGTCAGCGAAGCGCGTATCGAATTTAACCATGTGTCATTTCATTACAGTTCCGACCGGGAAATCCTCCGGGACGTGTCCTTCGAAATACCGTCTGGACATAAAGTTGCAGTCGTCGGCCCGTCGGGTGCAGGCAAGTCCACCATGGCGCGTTTGTTGTTCCGGTTTTACGACACCACCGCAGGTTCGATAGCCATCGATGGCCAGGACATCAAGCACGTCAGCCAGCAAAGCCTGCGCAGCAATATCGGCATCGTGCCGCAGGACACGGTGTTGTTTAACCACAGCATTGAACACAATATTCGCTACGCCAAACTGGACGCGACCCATGATGAAATCATCCATGCCGCGAAGATGGCGAACATCCATGATTTCATCGACAGCCTGCCGGATAAATACAACACTATTGTTGGCGAGCGTGGCCTGAAATTATCCGGCGGTGAAAAGCAGCGCATCGCTATCGCGCGCGTGATCCTGAAAAACCCAAAGATACTGGTGTTCGACGAAGCCACCTCGTCACTGGATTCGCATTCCGAACAGCAGATCCTTTCAGCCCTGAAAGCGGTCGCCGAAAAACACACCACGCTGGTCATCGCCCACCGGCTGTCCACCGTGATTGATGCCGACACTATCATCGTGCTGGAACAGGGCAAGGTCGCGGAACACGGCACGCATCAGCAATTACTGGCACAGCAGGGTTTATATGCACACCTGTGGAAACTGCAACAGGAAGAAAAGAAAAAGGAGGCATTGTTGCAGGAAGTGATTTAAACAGATTTGCCACAGAGGTCACAGAGGGCACAGAGGTGTTAAAAACATAAATTGGCCGCAAAGTACGCAAAGGTCGCAAAGTAAGAAATGAATTCCTGCCTGACTTTTTTGGCGGGCAATGCCCGACCTACCATAAAGATTTTCTTTGCGACCTTTGCGTACTTTGCGGCAATCTTTTGCTTAGCTTTTACACCTCTGTGACCTCTGTCGTAAATATTCTTTTATAATTCCGCAACACTTCACCGAGCACATCACCATGACTACCCCTGCTTTAGACAAGTCGCAACGCCCACCGCCGGTGTCTTTTTTTGAGGCGTTTGGCTACTGGCTCAAGCTGGGCTTTATCAGTTTTGGCGGGCCTGCCGGGCAGATCAGCATGATGCACCAGGAGCTGGTGGAGAAACGTCGCTGGATTTCCGAGCAGCGGTTTCTGCATGCGCTGAATTACACCATGGTATTACCGGGGCCGGAGGCGCAGCAGCTGGCAACCTACATCGGCTGGCTGATGCACGGTGTCTGGGGCGGCATCATGGCAGGGCTGTTGTTCGTCCTGCCGTCGCTGTTTATCTTGATGGCATTGACCTGGATTTATCTTGTCTACGGAGACGTACACGCAGTCGCAGGTATTCTCTATGGCATCAAGCCAGCGGTAACTGCGATCGTGGTTTTTGCTGCCTACCGCATCGGTTCGAAGGCGTTAAAAAATAATGTGCTGCGCGCGCTTGCGGTACTCGCGTTTATCGCAATTTTCGTTTTCGATGTGCGTTTTCCCTATATCGTGTTGATGGCCGGTATTATCGGTTATGTCGGTTCGCGAGTTTCGCCCGAGTATTTCAAAGCCGGCAGCGGGCACGGGGCCTCGGCTGGAAACTATGGCCCGGCAATCATTGATAACGATACGCCCGCGCCGGAACATACCCGCTTCAATTGGGCCCGGTTGTTTGTCGTTGGTGTGGTGGGCCTCGGCATTGGTTTACTGGTGATGGCGCTGCTCGCCAGGGCCTGGGGCTGGGATGGCACCCTGACGCAAATGAGCTGGTTCTTTACCAGGGCCGCACTGGTGACTTTCGGCGGTGCTTACGCGGTGTTGCCGTATGTCTACCAGGGCGGGGTAGAACAGTATGGCTGGCTCAGTGGCACACAGATGATCGACGGCCTGGCGCTGGGTGAAACCACGCCGGGGCCGCTGATCATGGTGGTGGCCTTTGTCGGTTTTGTCGGCGGCTGGAGCAAGGAAATTTTCGGCCCGGAATCATTGCTGCTTGCCGGCGCTGCCGGTGCCAGCGTGGCGACATTGTTTACCTTTTTGCCTTCGTTCATGTTTATCCTGATTGGCGGGCCGATGGTAGAGGCCACGCGTGGTGATCTGAAGTTCACCGCACCGCTGACCGGTATCACCGCTGCCGTGGTCGGCGTGGTCATCAATCTCGCGGTATTCTTTGCGTATCACGTGCTCTGGCCGCAGGGTTTTGATGGCCAGTTCGAATGGTTTTCGGCGCTTATCGGGGTACTGGCCTTTATTGCCCTGTTCAGATTCAAGCTGGGGATTTTGACCGTGCTGGCAGCCTGTGCCGCTGTCGGGCTGGGGTATTCATTGCTGCTTTGATGGCGCATTTATGCGCGGCATCGGCCTGGCTATCGCGACACTGCTGACTGTTATACTGCGCGCATGAATCCGGAGTCCTCTCACGATATCGCCCACGAAATAGTATTGGCCACGCTCAATGCGCGTTACATGCACGCGGCGTTTGGTTTGCGCTACCTGTATGCCAATCTTGGCGAGTTGCAATCCACCGCGTTGATTCGCGAATTCACTATCCAGCAACGTCCCATCGATATTGCAGAAAAACTTCTGCAGCATCAGCCGAAGATCATCGGCTTCGGGGTGTATATCTGGAACGTAGCGCAGATCAGTCAAACGGTTGAACTTATACGACAGGTTTCACCCGAGACTGTCATCGTGCTCGGCGGGCCGGAAGTCAGTCAGCACCCCGATGTGCCGGCCGTGTGTGAGCTTGCCGATTACGTTGTGATGGGTGCGGCTGAAAAAAGCTTTCGCGATTTATGTCAACTGATATTGTCGGGCAACCGGCCGCTGGAAAAATTCATCCGCAGTGATGCACTTGCGCTCGAACAACTGCGGCTGCCGTACGCGTATTACAGCGATGAGGATATTAAAAATCGTTTGATCTATGTCGAGGCATCGCGCGGCTGTCCCTTTAAGTGTGAGTTCTGCCTGTCTTCCCTCGATAAAACTTCAAAGCCATTCGAATTGAGCCTGTTCCTGGATGAGATGGACAGGCTGCATCAACGCGGCGTGCGTAACTTCAAATTTATCGACCGGACATTCAATTTAAAAATTAGCAGCAGTATCGCGATACTCGAATTTTTTCTGTCAGCGCATGAGTGATGATCTGTATCTGCATTTTGAAGTCGTGCCGGACAACCTGCCGGACAAACTCAAAGCAGTGATTGCACAATTTCCCGAACATGCGCTGCAATTTGAAATTGGTGTGCAAACCTTCGATGAACAAATTCAGGGTTTGATCAGTCGCAAACAAAATAATGCTAAAACATGTGAAAACCTGCGCTGGTTACGTGAGCATACCCAGGTGTATATACATGCTGATTTAATCTTCGGCCTGCCAGCTGACACGCTGGACAATTTTGCAAAAAGTTTTGATCAGCTGGTGGCGCTGAACCCGCACGAAATACAGCTGGGCATTCTAAAACGCCTGCGCGGGGTTCCACTCAATCGACATAATGCGCAATTCCAGATGCGCTATAACCCGGAACCGCCTTATAACGTACTGTGCACGCGTGACATCGATTTTGAAACCATGCAACGGGTAAACCGATTTGCACGCTACTGGGAAATGATCGCCAGTTCGGGTCGTTTCAAACACACCCTGCCATTGTGTTTGCACGCTGCGCCGTTCGACAATTTCATGCGCCTGAGTGATGCCCTGTATCAACAGGCGGGCAGTGCCTGGAAAATTTCATTGCGTCGGTTGTTCGTGTTGCTGCATGATATTTTCCAGACCTGGGTCGATGTCGATCAAAGCGCCTTGCTGACACGCCTTGCAGCTTGATTATGTCCGCGCGGGTGAAAAAGGCCGGTTTGAATCACTTTTCAAAACAAAGCCGGATACTGTGCGGGCCGGTATCGCAAACAGGCGTCAGATCAAGGTTCTGCAATAAGTGGCTCGCTGAAAGGCGTGCCAGTGTATCCTGCCAGGTTGTCAGTTTAAAAACATGAACTTTCGGCTGGCATTGAATTCAAATCTCGGCGTACGGTGCTGGTGTCCGTGCAACTCAGGGGCCTGCCATTCGGGTCAGCTGGCTGACTGACAGGCCACAATTGTTAACATCTGCCAGCCACGTCGGCTAATGAATTTCGACTAATCTAATGCTAGATTATGCACCGAGCGGGCCGGCCGACTTTTGCCGGTTCCCGGAATATTCCTGATAACACATAATAATTACAGGGTGAGAGATATGAGCAAGGCTTCTTTGAAGGCCGTGGACACGCCAGTCGCAACGACTGAGCGTCGTGTCAGAAAAGACCGACGACGTGGTGATGAGCGCAGGGACACTGGATTTGGCAATTTTAACGGTGTTGCACGACGGATGACACTGGACAGGCGCAAACGTAACCGTGATAGAAGGGCGCCCGTATAAGCACAGACTGGATGTAAATATTTATACTAAACACGGATTTTTCAGCGATATCTGCTAATAATTAGTGATGTGGCCACAGTCCACATACTTTAACCAGAAGATGCAAAATGGAGCGCGTTATGGGTGACAAACCCCAGCCAGGCGATAGCGACAACCCTGGGACTCAGCCGTCAGCTGATACTAAAGACGATCAAAGAATCCCCGGTCGACGTTATGAAGATGGCCATAAATACGGTGAGTCTGCGCGAAAAATGAACCTGGATCGCAGGGTCAAAAGCAGGGACCGGCGCGTACGTGATGACCCCAATTACAAGGGACCTGCACGCAGAATGAATATTGATAGACGCCAGCGCAATTCAGATCGCAGGCAGAAAGACTAAGCAATCCCTGCTGCAGCAAAACACCTGCTACTCTCCGCTCGGGCAGTTCTTTTACCTGATAGCGCTATCGTACTTAACTTTGTGCTTCTGTGGCAGACAGCTGTGCAACCACATCGAGCATGGCCTGCGCATGCCCTTCGGGTGAAACCCCGTACAGGGCTTCGACCAGCATGCCGTTTTTATCAATCACAAAAGTCGAACGTACGATACCCATTTTCTTCACCCCGTTCTTTTCTTTTTCCTGCCACACCTTGTACGCCTCACACACTTCACCGGACGTATCGGCGAGCAGTACGAGTTTAAGATTAAATTTATCTATGAAAGCCTGGTGGCTTGTGCAGTCATCTTTGCTGACCCCGATGACAACGGTGTCGTGGGCCGCAAAGTCATTCACAAAACGGGTGAAGTCATTGGCTTCGATGGTACAGCCGGGGGTGTCATCTTTCGGGTAAAAATAGAGAATCACATTTTTACTGCCCTTGAAATCAGCAAGCCGAACTGCCTGGTTGTTCTGGTCCGGTGAACTAAATGCGGGCGCGGGCTGTTGTTTGCTTAACATGGCGGTTTCAATCCTTTATCCGATAATATTGCTATGAGTATAGAACGCAATGTGAACTGCAAATCCCCAGTTAATCTAAGGAAACATAATGCTCGAGCGCTCGCACTGCTGGTACGCCTGGCGCTTTATCGGGCGTCACGGATTCCATTCGCCGGCAAGAATATCGTGGTGTTTGTCATAGACCGAGGTTTCGACCTCCATCGAACCCAGCAGGGTATGAAACAGGTGGTCGTGTGAAAATTCATGGTCTGCTTTTTCACGCAATGAAACCAGGAATGCGATATTCCCGGGCGTGAGCGGGTAGCTGCCGAGCAAGGCGCGCATCAGCGCAACATTGTCGATCAGGATAATAAAAAAAGATACCAGCAGGATGAGTGACGCTCTGGTCAAAGACAGGGAAAATAGTTTCATGTATGCGGTGGTGGTACCTGCGACTGATAGCCGGGTTAATAATTCTCGTTTACACAAGCCAATAATACGGTTTTGAGCTTAAAGTGTGCTTAACTTTGATTACGCAAACAAAAAAAGCTTCGCGGTGAGTAAAAATGTCAGACGAAGATAAAAATGCCCTCGACTACCACGAGTTTCCCAAACCCGGAAAACTTGAAATCGCCGCGACCAAGCCCCTCGCCACGCAAAACGATCTCGCGCTGGCGTATTCGCCGGGCGTGGCCGCTGCCTGCCGTGCAATTGTCGAGGATGAAGTCAATGCCTCGCGCTTCACTGCGCGCGGCAACCTGGTCGGGGTGATCACCAACGGCACCGCGGTGCTGGGGCTGGGCGATATCGGCCCGCTGGCATCCAAACCGGTGATGGAAGGCAAGGCGGTGCTGTTCAAGAAATTTGCCGGCATCGATGTGTTCGATATCGAAATCAACGAGCCCGATACCGAGAAATTCATCGATGCGGTCGCCGCGCTTGAACCGACCTTTGGCGGCATCAACCTGGAAGACATCAAGGCGCCGGAATGTTTCGAAATCGAACGTCGCCTGCGCGAACGCATGAACATTCCGGTGTTTCACGATGACCAGCACGGCACCGCGATCATCGTCGCTGCCGCGGTGATCAACGCTCTCAAGGTGGTCGATAAAAAAATTGAAGACGTCAAGCTGGTGGCCTCGGGTGCCGGCGCGGCGGCGCTGGCCTGCCTCAACCAGCTGGTGAGTGCCGGGCTCAGGAAAGACAATATTATTGTCACCGATATCGCTGGCGTGGTGTACAACGGGCGTGTCGAACAAATGGACGAATGGAAGGCGGCGTATGCAGTCGACACCGATGCGCGCAGCCTGGACGAGGTGATTGCAGATGCGGATATTTTTCTCGGCCTGTCGGCGCCGGGCGTGCTCAAGCCGGAGCATGGTGAAAAAAATGGCGCCACGACCATTGATCATGGCGCTGGCTAATCCGATGCCGGAAATTCTGCCCGAGCTGGTGCGCGAAGTGCGCGACGATGCCGTGATCTGCACCGGGCGTTCGGACTATCCCAACCAGGTCAACAATGTGCTGTGTTTTCCGTTTATTTTTCGCGGTGCACTGGATGTTGGCGCGACCACGATTAATGAAGAAATGAAACTGGCCTGCGTCAACGCGCTGGCGCGCCTGGCACAAAAAGAAACCTCTGACCGGGTATTGCAGGCCTACGGAGGCGAGCCGGTTCGCTTCGGTGCTGACTACCTGATTCCCAGGCCGTTTGATCCGCGCCTGATTACCGAGCTGGCCCCGGCCGTGGCCGAAGCAGCTATGCAAAGTGGTGTCGCCACCCGCCCGATTGAAAACCTGTATGCCTATCGTGAAAAACTCAAATCATTTGTCTACCGTTCCGGTTTCTTCATGCGGCCGGTGTTTGAACGTGCCATCGGCAGCGGTAAGCGCGTGGTGTATGCCGAAGGTGAATCACAGCGTGTGCTGCAGGCCGTGCAGCAGGTGGTTGACGATGACATCGCCAGGCCGATACTGGTCGGTGATCCAAAGATTATCCTGCAACAGATTACACGGCTTGGCCTGCGACTTCGTGATGCTGTCGATATTGATATTGTCGATCCACACCATAGCCCGCATTACGAAAAACACTGGCAGCGGTATCACGAACTCATGGGACGCATGGGCGTCACCCCGGGCGGCGCCCAGTACATGGTGAAAACCCAGCACTCGGTGCTGGCGGCGCTCATGGTTGATGGCGGTGAGGCGGATTCGATGATCACCGGAGTGATTGGTGGTTTTCAGCGTCACATGCATCATGTGCTCGACATCATCGGCACCGCGCCCGGCATTCTTGGTGCATCGACCATGGTGGCGCACCTGTTGCCCAAGCAGACACTCTTTATATGCGATGCGCATGTCAGCACCGATCCCGGTGCTGAAGAAATTGCCGAGATGGCACTGCTGTGCGCGGAAGAAATCGAAGCATTTGGCCTGAAACCGAGAGTCGCCTTGCTGTCGCATTCAAGTTTTGGCACTTCACGCGCGCCCTCGGCAGAAAAAATGCGCCAGGCTTTACAGATACTTGTACAACGTGCACCGATGCTCGAAGTGGAGGGTGAAATGCACGCGGATGCCGCGCTCTCGGAAGAAATCCGACATCGTATATTTCCCAATTCACGCCTTAAGGGCTGTGCCAACCTGCTGGTCATGCCCAATGCCGACGCCGCCAATATTGCCGTCAACTTATTGAAAGTCCTCGGCGGTGGTGTCACTGTCGGCCCGATCCTGGTGGGTACACAAAAGTCGGCGCATGTGCTGACTCAGTCAGTCACGGTACGTAGCCTGGTGAACATGAGCGCGATTGCAGTCGAGCATGCCTTGCGCAAAGAACAACGTTGCGCGGTACCTCTTTGAGCGGGCATTAAAATCACCCGATACGATTTTGTGATCCAGGTACGAATTTTTACAATCAGCCAACGAATGATCTCCCAATTAACAAATTGATTTGTTAGACTTGATCGCGTGCCATGGATGGGTGTGTGTAGCCATATTCATGGTGCATACATCAACATTAAAAGGGAGATTCATCACATGGCAAAAATATCACCACATGGCATGACCAAGGCTCGCGGCTGCGAACATGCCAGTCTCGGTAACTTCTGTAAACTTTTTCCAAATTTAAAAAGCTGGGCGACTGAATGCGGTATCAAGCAGCAGTGCGAGGCTGAAGACATTGCGTCACTGCTGGGCGGTCCCGGCGGCATAATGCATGATGCAGGCGGCGAGTCGGGTGACAGTGGCATACCTGCCGCGTACACGTTTTTTGCGCAATTTATCGATCATGACATCACGCTCGATACCACCACGGCGCTGCACGGCGCGCCGGTCGCCGACATCGACAAACTGCCCAATCTACGAACAGCTTCACTCGATCTGGATTGTGTGTACGGTTTAGGACCGGAAGCGATGCCGTTTTTGTTTGACCAGACCCAGGCCGGTCGTTTGCTGATCGGCAATAAAAAAAATACTCACAATGATGTGCCACGTAACCGCGATGGCCGTGCGTTGATCGGCGACCCGCGAAATGACGAAAACATTTACGTGTCACAAATGCAGCTGATGTTCCTGCGCTTTCATAATCGTCGCATTGTTGGCCGCAGTTTTGAAAAGGCACAGGAAGACAGCCGGTTTCATTATCAATGGGTCGTGTTGTACGATTTTCTGCGCCGGGTGTGCGATCCGGATGTTTATAATCATGCCTTGCCGTTAATCGAAGACCGCAAGTCACACTATCCCTACTGTCCACCTGTTGATAAATGTGGCCGCATCTGCATGCCGGTCGAATTTTCAGTCGCCGCGTATCGTTTCGGCCATACCCTGGTGCGTTCTCAATACCCGGTGAATGCGGACTACCCGGTCGTCGATTTGTTCGATGAACGCTTTGGTACGCTCGGGTTTTCGCATGTGCCCGAAAAACTGGTGGTTGACTGGCGCTTCCTGCTGGATGTCGAACCCTGTCATGAATACGTAAAATCAAAAGCCATAGACCACCTGCTGGCGGATGAAATGATTCGCCTGCCTGACCCCGTGGTGGGCCGCAGCGCAGGTGCGAATGATCGTTCTCTGGCATTCCGTAATTTATTACGCGGCTATGTGCTGGGGCTGCCGAGCGGACAGAGCATTGCCAAAGCACTGGCAAAAGGCTGCAAGCATGGCGGTTATGGCAAGCTGGTCGAGAACTGCGATTTGCCGTTTGACAAAATCGAGGGCTGGGAATGTATTCCGAAAGCCAGGCGAGACAAACTTGAAAAACACACGCCGCTATTTCTATACCTGATGCTGGAAGGCACTGCCTCGGGCGGGCGACATCTCGGCCCGGTGGGTTCGGCGATATTGCTGGAAGTGTTCGGTGCCATGCTGAAAAATTGCAGCACGTCTTTCCTGAATTACCAGGAAAATGGCAGGTACAAGACGTGGTGCCCTGATCCCTGTATCTGGAACCCGAAAGGACTTAAAGACGTAGACCCGAAAAATACACGGCTTTCTGCAGGTGAGGGTGATCCCTGTAAAACACCCGCTGAAACCCCGAAAGGGTTTACCCTGGCTGATATTGCGCGCTACGTGGGGTGATGCAGGCCAGCTAACTGATGGCGTAATAACACACAGGGGAGCAGCGGCTCCCCTGTGTTTGTGCGTTATTTTGTGTTGTTACAGCAGCCCGGGCGTATCGTATCGATGGGCGTGGATTTCTGCAGCGCCGCCTGATAGGTGACTGGAACGGCTAGCTGATGTCAGGCGTGACAGGCGTTATGTACACGCCGACGGCAATACCGATAACGAACAACAGGCAAATGATAATGAACTGTTTCATAGGACAAGTAGCGTCAGTTTTTTTGTATTCTTTAGTCAGATATACAGCAAGGCCTGTATTATCACAACAGGACATCATTTGAATTCAGCGAGTGGTATGCGAAGTAATTGTCTGACCGGGGCTTCTATGTGGTCAGGCCGGGGCTATGAAGTATTTGTGTAGCGGTTTTTATAGTCTTAACGCTGTTCGTAAACCGCCATGATTTCCCTGAGTTCATCGAGCACCTGCTGGCGTTCGACAGTGCTCAGTGCTTCCATGACTTCAATGACTTTATCTTCCTGCAATGTTTTAATGATGTGGTTCACCTGATTGCAGCCATCTCCGCAAATATCATCGACGATAAGCTGTAAGTGGTTTGGCAGGTGAGAACTCATCAGGATTACCAGTTCAGATGTTTATAGTGTCAGTATAGCTATCAAATATGTTTATGCTGTTTGCCCAGGTAAGCATCGGAGCGCATTTCGATCAGGCGACTGCTGGTGCGGTGAAAAGCAAATTCGAGCATTGAGCCATTGTACAGTTTCTCGGGCGGCGCTTCTGCGCTCAGGATCAATTTTACGCGTCGATCATACAGTTCATCGATCAAATAAATGAAGCGCCGGGCTTTATCATCCATGCTTTCGTTCATTAGCGGCACGCCGGAAAGCAGCAGGGTATGGTATTCGCACGCCAGTTCGATGTAATCCTGTGCCGCGCGTGGCGCTGTGCACAGCACGTGGAAATCGAACCAGGCAATTTCATCCGCCTGCGCACGGCAGGCAATCGGGCGATTGAGGACGCTGAGCGTAGTATCGAACACGATCTGGTCGGTGGCCAGCGCGCGCAGCCGTGCTTCCAGTTGCGCGTCGGTGGTGTCATCTATCGGCTGGTAATACACCTCGGATTCTTCCAGCAGCTTGAGCCGGTGGTCGATGTCGCTATCCAGGTGCAGCACCCGGGTGTAGCGCTTGATGAGCTCAATGGCAGGTAAAAATCGCTCGCGCTGCAGGCCGTTTTTGTACAGATCGTCCGGAATGCGATTTGACGTAGCGATCAGGGTGACACCATAGCTAAACAGGGCGTCGAACAGGCCATAGAGCAGCATGGCATCGGTAATATTGGTGACTATGAATTCGTCGAGACAGATGACGCGGTAGCGACGCGCATAGTCGCTGGCAATCTGCCGCAGCGGATTTTTCTGGCCTTGCTGGCGTGAGAGCTGCTCGTGCACCTCGAGCATGAAATGATGAAAATGCAGTCGCAGTTTGTTTTCGACAGGCAATGACTGGTAAAACATGTTCATCAGCCAGGTTTTGCCGCGGCCGACACCGCCCCAGATATAAACGCCTCGGACCGGCGTGGGCCTGAATCCGAACAGGGCTGAAAGCCGGTGCCAGGGTCGGGATGTGTCCTGCTCGGCCTGCAACAGTTGATCGCTGCATTCCTGCAGGGCCTCGATGACATGGCGCTGGGCAGCATCACTGTCGTGCGTGCCTTGCTCAATGGCGTGTTGATAGCGCTGGCTGAGATTCATCAGGCGTTTGCAGGTACGTTCGTGGCTTGATATTTAACAACAGGATACAGGAAACTGCTGGTTCTTTTTATGAACCGGGCACGCATCGCAACTGTAAATCGGCTGTATCGGCTTATTTCATTGTCGTAGTAAGCGAATGTTGTTACCATAGTTACCCGTAGCTCGGTAGCGGTCATTGACCGCCGCAAGCATAGCAAACACCCAGATCAAACACTCAACCAGAGCACGGCATTATTCATGACGCGATACATTTTTATTACCGGTGGTGTGGTTTCGTCATTAGGTAAAGGTATCGCTGCCGCCTCGATCGGCGCCATCCTTGAAAGTCGCGGACTCACCGTGCGCATGATGAAGCTTGACCCGTACATCAATGTCGACCCCGGCACCATGAGCCCGTTCCAGCACGGCGAGGTGTTTGTCACCGAAGACGGCGCTGAAACCGACCTCGACCTCGGCCATTACGAGCGTTTTGTGCGCACCCCGACCAGCAAGCTGAGCAATTTCACCACCGGCAAGATTTACGAAGAAGTGATCCGCAAGGAACGCCGCGGCGAATACCTGGGTGGCACGGTGCAGGTGATTCCGCATATCACCGATGAAATCAAGCGCTGCATCCACGCCGGTGCCCAGGGCGCCGACATCGTCATGGTGGAAATTGGCGGCACCGTGGGTGACATCGAATCACTGCCGTTCATGGAAGCCATACGCCAGATGGGCGTCGAGCTGGGCCACGAACACGCCATGTTCGTGCACCTCACGCTGGTGCCCTACATCCGCACCGCGGGCGAAATCAAGACCAAGCCGACCCAGCATTCGGTGAAAGAATTACGTTCCATCGGTATTCAGCCGGATATCCTGTTGTGCCGTTCCGAGCAGCTGATCCCCGAAGAAGAGCGCAAAAAGATTGCCCTGTTTACCAATGTCGAACAGAAAGCGGTGATCTCGGCGCGTGACCTCGACAATATCTACAAAATTCCGTTGTGGCTGCACGAGCAGGGCGTGGACGACATTATCGTCAAGCGCATGAACCTCGATGTCGGCGAAGCCGATCTGTCCGACTGGCAGCGCGTGGTCGATGTCATGGCACACCCGGATTTCCAGGTCACCATCGGCATGGTCGGCAAATATGTCGAACTGACTGAATCGTATAAATCACTCAACGAAGCACTGTCACACGCCGGGGTGAAAAATCGCGCCCACGTCGATATTCGTTATATTGACTCGGTGTCGCTGGAAAACGGTGATTACAGTTCATTGCAGGATCTCGATGCCATTCTGGTACCGGGCGGATTTGGTGATCGCGGTGTCGAAGGCAAGATTGCAGCGGTGAAATACGCACGCGAAAACAATGTGCCGTATCTCGGCATCTGTCTCGGCATGCAGGTCGCGGTGATCGAGTTTGCGCGCTATGTTGCCGGCATCGAGCAGGCGCACAGCAGTGAATTCAAAATTGATACCCCGGATCCGGTGATCGGCCTGATTACCGAGTGGATGGATGAAGCCGGGCGCATCGAACGGCGCAGCAAGAGTTCTGACCTCGGTGGCACCATGCGCCTCGGCGGCCAGACCTGCCTGATCGAACCGGGCACACTGGCGCACCGCGTATACGGTACCGACAGCGTGGTCGAGCGCCATCGCCATCGCTATGAATTCAATAACAAATACCTCGATGTACTCACCCAGGCCGGGCTGGTCATCAGCGGCAAATCGGCGGACGGTATGCTGGTGGAAATGATCGAGCTGCCGCAGGAAGGTCCGCACGCCCATCCCTGGTTCCTGGCCTGCCAGTTTCACCCCGAGTTCACCTCAACACCGCGCGATGGTCACCCGCTGTTCGCCGATTTTATCCGCGCAGCACTGCAGCATAAGCAGGTTCGCACCGGTGAAACTGCGGTCTGTGCCTGAGTATCGACCTGGCCCACGGAACGAAACCGCTTCGACACACGTCTGAGCACATCTATGCAATCTGAACCAGGAGTACGCGGCTGATGAAATTATGTGGTTTTGAAGCAGGACTGGATAAGCCGCTGTTCCTGATCGCCGGCCCCTGTGTTATCGAAAGTGAAGCCATGGCGCTGGAAACCGCCGGTCGGCTGAAAGAAATCACTGGCGCACTCGGCATGGCGTTCATATACAAATCATCCTTCGACAAGGCCAACCGCTCTTCGGGCGACAGTTTCCGCGGGCCCGGCATGGCGCAGGGTCTGGAAATTTTGCAGAAGGTCAAAGACCAGGTCGGCGTGCCGGTACTCACCGATGTGCACGAAGACACGCCGCTGGACGAAGTTGCCGACGTGGTCGATGTATTACAGACGCCGGCGTTTCTGTGTCGCCAGACCAATTTTATTCTCAACGTCGCGCGCACCGGCAAACCGGTGAACATCAAGAAAGGCCAGTTTCTTGCGCCCTGGGACATGAAAAACGTGGTCGATAAAGCACGCTCGACCGGTAATCAGAACATCATGGTGTGCGAACGCGGTGTATCATTCGGTTATAACAACCTGGTGTCGGATATGCGTTCGCTGGCAGTGATGCGCAATACCGGTTGCCCGGTGGTGTTCGATGCCACGCATTCGGTGCAATTGCCGGGTGGACAGGGCACCAGTTCGGGCGGACAACGCGAACATGTGCCGGTACTGGCACGTGCTGCAGTCGCCGCCGGGGTTGCCGGTGTATTCATGGAAACCCATCCTGATCCAGCAAAGGCGCTCAGCGATGGCCCAAATGCCTGGCCTTTGGCTAAAATGCAGGCACTGCTGGAACGCCTGCAGGCACTCGATGCCATTGTCAAAGCGACAGAATTCGAAGAAAACACACTTTAAAAATTTCAACATACATACAAGGTTAGTCATGAGCGAAATCGTTAAAATTCATGCGCGCGAGATTCTGGATTCACGCGGCAATCCTACACTTGAAGCCGAAGTCACACTCGCCACCGGTGGCTTTGGTCGCGCCGCGGTGCCTTCGGGCGCATCCACCGGTACGCGTGAAGCGCTCGAACTGCGCGACGGTGACAAGTCGCGTTATATGGGCAAGGGCGTGACCAAAGCCGTGGCCAATGTGAATGGTGAAATTCGCGATGCGCTGCTCGACATGGACGCGCAGAAACAGGCCGAAATCGACAAAAAAATGATCGAGCTCGATGGCACCGAAACCAAATCACGACTCGGCGCAAATGCGATTCTCGCAGTATCGCTGGCGAGCGCGCACGCCGCCGCTGACGAACGCGAAGAAGCGCTGTACGTGCATCTTGGTTCGGGTGAATACCTGATGCCGGTACCGATGATGAATATTATCAACGGCGGCTCGCACGCGGATAACAGTGTCGATTTACAGGAATTCATGATTCTGCCGGTGGGCGCGCCGAGTTTTCGCGAAGCGCTGCGCTACGGCGCCGAAGTGTTCCACACCCTGCGCGCGGTACTGCACGCCAAGGGCATGAATACCGCGGTGGGTGACGAAGGCGGCTTTGCACCCAATCTGTCTTCGAATGAAGAAGCGAT
>CAWKAL010000088.1:0-14265 GCA_963847575.1 uncultured Gammaproteobacteria bacterium | reverse complement strand
CCAGCGGCTTGAGCTGATCAAATCCCACCCAGGCGATGGCCACCAGGTCCTGGTTGAAGCCATTGAACCATGCATCACGCTGATCATTGGTGGTACCGGTCTTGCCTGCAAGGTCCTGACGTCCGAGCTGCATCGCGCGCACACCGGTGCCACGCTTAACCACATCCCGCAACATCGAATTCATCAGGTAGACCAGCCTGGGTTCTAGCGTTTGCTCGGCCTGCTTGGGCAGTTTACCCAGGCTTTCTTCATCTTCATCCACCAGCTGCGGTAACACTTTACGCTGGGCAAGCACACAACCAACACAGGCCACCGCCGGATCAGCCTCAAATAAAGTGGAGCCGTCTGCATCTTCAATCCGTTGAATAAAATACGGCTTGATGAGATAACCACCGTTTGCTAACACGGAGAAAGCACGCGCCAGCTCAACCGGGCTTACTTCACAGCTCCCGAGTGCAAGCGAAAGATCGTGCGGCAGGTCATTGTCCTGAAATCCGAAATTTCTGGCGAACTTAACTGCATGCGAAATTCCGACCGAGCGCAGCAGGCGGATCGATACCAGGTTACGTGACTTCACCAGTGCTTCGCGCAGGCGAGTCGGTCCGTAGAACTTGCCGCTATAGTTTTCCGGACGCCACGATGCTTCCAGTGCTGCATCTTCGAACACGACCGGTGCATCATTGATCAGGCTGGCAGCGTTATAGCCTTTGGCCAGCGCAGATGAGTAAATCACCGGCTTGAAACTGGAACCGGCCTGGCGTTTTGCCTGGACAGCGCGGTTAAACTTGCTGTGTGAAAAATCAAAGCCACCGGTAAGTGCGCGTATCGCACCGTCGTTGGGTGACACCGAGACCAGCGCGCCCTGCACTTCCGGCACCTGGCCCAGCGTCCATACACCCTGCTTGTCCTGCGAAACCCAGACAACATCACCGCGCTTGATTATTTCAGCCACGGATTTCGGTTCAGGGCCCTTGCGGTTAAGGCTGACATAGGGCGACGCCCAGCCGAGCCCGGCCCATTCGAGGCGGATGGATTCACCCGTTTTTAACAAGACCTCAGCGCCTGGCTCAAGTTTTGCCGCCTCATCCCGCGCCTGGATACTGACAACCAGCGCAGGCATGAATCGCCCGTAGTCGCGGTCACTTTCGAGCAATGCCGGCAGCTCCAGCATTTCTGTTTCGCTCAGCGCAGCAAGATCAATATGACGAATCACACCGCGGTAGCCATGGCGCTGATCATATTCCACCAGCCCGTTCCACAGGCTGTCATTCGCAGCCCTTTGCAACCTGTCCTCTACCGTGGTGTATACCCTGAGACCGCGGTTATAGGCCTCATCGCCAAACTGGTTAACAATTTCAGCGCGCACCATCTCATTTATATAAGGCGCCTGCACATCAATCTGGCTGTGGTGCCTTTCTGCGCTGACCGCTTCCTGAACGGTTTGTTCATACGCACCTTCAGAAATATAATTTAGATGTCGCATGCGTGATAACACGTAATTTCGCCGTATCAGCGCACGTTCCGGATTCACGATGGGATTATAGGTTGACGGCGCTTTGGGCAGGCCTGCCATCATGGCGATCTGCGCCAGGCTGAGCTGTTCCAGGTCTTTGCCGTAATATACCTGCGCAGCTGCAGCAACACCATAGGCACGATTGCCCAGGTAGATCTTGTTGAGATAGAGCTCAAGAATTTTTTGCTTGCTGAGCTCACGCTCAATTTTCAGTGCAAGAAATATTTCGTTCACTTTTCTTAGATAGGTTTTTTCACTGCTGAGGTAAAAGTTTCGCGCCAGCTGCATGGTAATGGTGCTGCCACCCTGCCCGCGCTCACCGGTTTTGATCAAATTAAATACCGCGCGCAGTATGCCCTGATAATCAACACCCGGATGCTCAAAAAAACGGTCATCCTCGGCAGAAAGAAAAGCCTGGCGCATGAGCAGGGGGACTTCTTCGAGTGTTTTTGGTGAACGACGTTTCTCGCCAAATTCACCCAAGAGTGATCCATCACTGCTATATATACGCAGTGGCACCTGCAACCGGACATCGCTTAGACCTTCGATAGAAGGCAGCTGCGGTTCAAGATATAGATAGAGCCCGGCCAGCCCGATGACCAGAACTGTGATCGGTATTAGTGTTATTGCTAGCAGGATTTTTGATAATCTGATGAGCTTCACGAGTCCTTGCCCTGGTACACATGATTTGAGGGTGTCGAATTATAGACTTTCGCACTGCATTAAGCGATATGCATAACATTCGAGGCTAGTAATTTTGAATAGTTGCGTCTATCATTTAATGCAAAAAAATATATATATCCTATAACTAGCTTAAATATAAATGGATTAGGGGAGAAAAGGTGTTCCTGCTCAACCGCAAGAAACCCGTCATTCTGGGTCTGGACATCAGCTCTACTTCGGTAAAGCTGCTTGAACTGGCGCAGGACGGGGATAATTATCGAGTCCAGAGTCTGGCGGTCGAGCCATTGCCGGATAACGCTGTTTCCGAAAAAAATATTCAGGATGTAGAAGCCGTCGGCGAAACCATCCAGAAAGCAGTCAAACGCTCAGGCACCAAGATCAAGGAAGCAGCGGTTGCCGTTGCCGGATCTGCAGTCATCACCAAGATCATCACCATGCCGGCCAGTCTCAGTGAGAGCGAGCTGGAAGGCCAGATCCAGATTGAAGCCGATCAGTACATCCCGTATCCGCTGGAAGAAATTAACCTCGATTTCGAAGTGATGGGCCCCTCCAAAAGCAACCCGGAAACCGTGGACGTGCTGCTGGCGGCCTCACGCAGTGAAAATATCGAACTCAGGGCCGACGCACTCTCGCTCGGCGGCCTCACCCCCAAAATTGTCGATGTTGAAGCCTATACCGTTGAACATTCATCCGCCCTGCTGACAGCCGGCATCGAAGACTGGGATGAAAGCAAGATCATTGCCATCATTGACATTGGCGCCACCATGACCAGTCTCAACGTGGTCGAAAACAACCAGTTAATCTACACCCGCGAACAAAGTTTCGGCGGCAAGCAGCTCACCGAAGAAATCATGCGTCGCTATGGACTGGCCTATGAAGAAGCCGGCCGGCTGAAAAAAGAAGGCGGCCTGCCAGACAACTATATTCCTGAAGTACTGGAGCCATTTAAAGAAACCATTGCGCAACAGGTGAGTCGCTTCCTGCAATTTTTCTATACTGCGGGCCAGCACAACTCGGTGGATATGATCGCACTTGCCGGCGGCTGTTCATCCATTCCAGGCATTGATGAACTGGTCGAATCACAGCTCGATACACCCACTGTGATCGCAAACCCATTTGCAAAAATGTCATTATCCTCCAGGGTAAATCCGCAGGCACTGAGCAAAGATGCGCCTTCACTAATGATTGCATGCGGTCTCGCGATGAGGAGTTTTGACTAATGGCCAAGATTAACCTGCTGCCGTGGCGCGAAGAACTTCGCAAGGAACAGACCCGGCAATTTGCTACCCTGCTGGGCCTGTCTGCATTAATGACCGGTGCCGTCATATTGCTCGTACATTTCAATATTGCGGGCATGATTGATCACCAGAAAACCCGCAATGGTATTTTGCAGACTGAAATCGACCAGCTGGATATCGCGCTCAAGGAAATCAAGGACCTCGAAGACACCAAGGCGCAACTGCTTTCACGCATGGAAGTGATTCAGTCGCTACAGCGTCAGCGTCCGCAAATTGTGCATTTATTTGATGAGATCGTGCGCACTGTTCCTGAAGGTATTTACCTGACAGGCATCAAACAGAGAGGCAAAGAGCTGACGATCAATGGCGTTGCAGAATCAAATGGACGTGTATCAGCCTATATGCGCAATATCGACGCATCAGACTGGATGTCCACCCCAAAACTGACCGTCATCGAAACCAAGAAAGGCACACTTAGAAGCAGCGACTTTGTACTGACTACATCGCAATCATTGCCCAAAGGTGAAGCCAACGGGGAGGATAGCTGATGGATTTATCCAAACTGAATGAAATCGACCTGAATGATATCGATTTCAAGAAAATTGGTATGGCACCGGGGCCGGTCAAGGCCGTGCTGATCGTGCTCGTCTGCATTGCTGTGGCCGTGGCAGGATATTTTCTCGACATCACCAAACAGCTCGATAACCTCAAAAAAATCGAATTCGAAGAACAGTCATTGAGGGCTACATTTAGCGAAAAACAGGCAAAAGCAGCCAATCTCGATGCCTACAAACAGCAGCTCGAAGAAATGCGTAGCTCATTCGGCGCACTGCTTCGTCAATTACCCAATAAAACTGAAATTGAAACATTGCTGACCGATATATCCCAGACCGGTATTTCCAGCGGACTTGAGATTGATTTTTTCAAACCTGAAGGCCTCAATCCGAAAGAGTTTTATGCAGAATACCCGATCAAGTTAAAAGTAACCGGTCGCTATCACGAATTTGCTGAATTTGTCAGCGGTGTCGCTGCCTTACCACGAATTGTCACCTTGCAGGGGATACAAATTGAACCTGCAGACAAGAAAGAAGGTGGCGTCAAGTTACAGATGGAAGTAACCGCTGTTACTTATCAATATCTCGATGAGTCGGAGCAGAATTAGTGATGAACGTTTTACATACCCGACCAGGCCGCCTTGTCGTGACCAGCATGCTCATCATGCTATCGACCGCATGCAGCAGAGAAGTAAATGATATTTATACATTTATTGAGCAGACCAAGGCAACCAATGTAGGCAGCGTAAGGCCCATCCCGCAGTTTGAGCCGTACAAGAGTTTTAGTTACTCTGCCAACGAATTGCGCGATCCTTTTGTCGCCGACATTGATCTTGATGATAAGCCAGATACTACGGCGGATGCACTGCGACCCAACCAGCAACGGCCAAAAGAACCGCTGGAATCCTTCCCGCTGGATACCCTGGCGATGGTCGGCATCCTCGAACAGGAAAAAAATCTTTGGGGATTAATCAAGGATCCACAAAATGTAGTCCATCGCATTCAGCTTGGAAATTACATGGGCCAGAACGAAGGGCGTGTAACAGAGATTACCGACACAGATATACGTCTGATAGAAATAATACCGGATGGCATAGGCGGTTATATTGAAAGAAATGCCGCTATAGCAATCGGAAATGAGTAACGCGTGGAGCGAGATATGAAAACGATAACAACAAACAACAACGGTATAGCGCGAATCTCTGGCATGGGCAGATTCATTATTCTCAGCCTCATGCTGTTCGGCATGATGAACAGCTTTGCATTTGCCGCAAATACGCTTGAAACCGTGCAATACAACACGCTCCCGGGTAATCGACTGCAGATTATTCTTGGCATGTCGGAAGAAGCCGTCAAACCCCTGAGCTTCACAATCGATAACCCTGCACGCATTGCATTTGATTTTGCAAACACGGCAAGCAGCCTGCCCAAGCGCGCGCAACCCGTGGGTATCAGCATTGCACAATCGATCACCGCGATTACAGCGAAAGACAAAACACGCGTCATTCTAAACCTCACCGAGGTGGTTCCCTACCAGGTAACCACAGAAGGCACGAATGTAATTATCACGCTCGACAGTGAAGCCACCGGCACCGGCTTTACCGATGCCGCTACCAGTGCACCGACACCGGAAGGCGCACCACGCTTCTCGGACCGCGTACGCGGCGTAGACAACATCGATTTCCGTCGTGGCAGCAATGGCGAAGGCCGCGTCGTGGTTTCGCTAAACGAAACCAACATCCCGATGGACATTACCGAAGAATTCGGCAAGGTCGTGGTCAAGTTCATCGGCGCCAAACTCCCGGAAGATCTGAGTCAGACACTCGATGTCCTGGATTTTGCCACGCCGGTAAAAGCCGTCAGCAGCTATGAGCGCAATGGCAATGTCCGCATCGAAATTGAACCTGTCAGCTCTAACTACGAGCATGTGGCCTACCAGGCAAACAATATATTCACCATTGAACTAAAGCCGATCAGCAAGGAAGAGCTGGACGAACAAAACCAGGCCAAGTTTGGTTACACCGGTGAACGCCTGTCGCTGAACTTCCAGGACATTCCGGTACGCGCAGTATTGCAGCTGATTGCCGACTTTACCGGTCTCAATGTTGTGGTCAGCGACTCGGTCGACGGCAACCTGACACTGCGTCTGAAGAACGTTCCCTGGGACCAGGCGCTGGATATTATTCTCAAAGCCAAAGGCCTGTCCAAACGCGAATCCGGCAACGTGATGCTGGTCGCTCCCGAGCGAAGAAATTGCCGCACAGGAAAAAATTGATCTCGAAGCCGCACAGGCAGTGACCGAACTGGCACCCCTGCGCAGCGCATTCTTCACCATTAACTTTGCCAAAGTCACTGAACTCAAACCACTGTTCGAAAGTGAAGGCGGCGCTGGCGGTGAAGGCGAAAGTGGTGGCGCATCAGGCACCCTGCTGTCTCCGCGTGGCAGCGTCATCATTGATGAGCGCACCAACACCCTGATTCTGAAAGATACCGAAGAAGTCATCAGCGAAGTCAGACGCATACTGACCAAGCTCGATGTGCCGATTCGCCAGGTGATGATTTCATCACGCATCGTGATCGCCAATGATGACTTTACCCGTGAACTCGGTAACCGTTTCGGTGTGACCCGGGCAACAACCTACAGTAACGGTGAAGGCTTCGCGACCACCAGCGGAACCAGCAGGCTTCGACTGACACCATCACTAGCAGTGCACTCGATAATATCGGCACTACCGGTAATCCATTTCCAGTCGACGTACCCTTTGGTAACTTCGACCGCTTCAATGTCAACCTGGCCACCGCGGGTGCAGCAGCAGGCAGTATCGCCTTCTCTGTGCTGAAAGGCGGCACGCTGATCGACCTCGAGCTGTCAGCACTGCAGGCCGAGAACAAGGGTGAAATCATATCCAGCCCGCGCGTGGTCACTTCTGACCGTCACGAAGCCTTTATCGAACAGGGTGTAGAAATCCCCTACCTGTCTGCATCATCCAGTGGTGCTACCCAGGTCGAGTTCAAAAAGGCCGTGCTGTCAATTACCGTCACACCGCAGATCACACCGGACGACAAGATCATCATGGACCTCTCAGTCAAGAAAGACGCCGTCGGTGAAGTTTTCTCAGGCATCCCGAGTATCGATACCCGCGAAGTGGGTACCCAGGTGCTGGTCAACAATGCCGACACCATCGTACTGGGCGGTATCTACGAACAGGTCAAACGCGATGAAGTCGACAAGGTGCCTTTCCTGGGTGATTTGCCACTGATCGGTTATTTCTTCAAACACACACTGGAAAGTGATGAAAAAGCCGAGCTGCTGATCTTTGTTACACCAAAGATCCTGAAAGAGTCCCTGTCACTCTAAGACTACTCACAGTCAGCTCCACACCGCCCCGCATCACGCAAGTCATGCGGGGCATTTTTTTCAGGGCTAAAATATTTGCTTAGACCTGGCCGAATCGTTAGTCTTGCGCAGCCATGAGCAAAACCAATATCTTTCTCATCGGGCCCATGGGTGCCGGTAAAACCACTATCGGACGGCAGCTGGCTCGCAAGCTGAACATGGAGTTTCTCGACAGCGATCGTGTGATAGAAGAGCGTACAGGTGCCGATATCCCGCTGATATTCGAAAAAGAAGGCGAAGCCGGCTTCCGCAAACGCGAGCAGGCAGTGATCGACGAACTTACACAGCAACCCAACCTGGTGCTGGCCACAGGCGGTGGCGCTGTGCTTGATGCCCAGAATCGCGCGCATTTGTCCCAACGCGGCACAGTTATATACCTGCACAGCAGCCTCAGCTCGCTGGTGGAGCGCACCAGCAAGGACCGCAACCGGCCGCTGCTGCACGGTGACGAAAACCCGCGCGAGGTCCTCAGCCGGATTCTGCAGCAGCGTGAACCGCTTTATCGCGAAACCGCAGACCTGACCATTAACACCAGCAACAACTCGATACGCAACGTGATACAGGCTATCATTGGCCAAATAAGTAATCCCGGGTGAATACACGCCCCGATCACACATCTACGACCAAATCCGCATGAAACAACTGACTGTTGAACTCGGTGAGCGCAGCTACCCGATTTATATTGGCGACAAGCTGCTCGGGCAGTCCGACCTGCTGCAAAAACATATACCCGGCAACAGCGCGCTGATCGTCAGCAATGAAACCGTGGCGCCGTTATACCTCGGTAAGGTCAGCGCCATGCTCAGCGGTATTCGCCACCAAAGCGTGATACTGCCTGACGGTGAACAGTACAAAAACCTCGACGTGCTCAATCGCATTTACGATGCCTGCCTGAGCAACCGGCTGGACCGCAACACCACCATCATCGCACTCGGTGGCGGTGTCGTCGGTGATATGGCAGGCTTCGCCGCAGCCAGTTACCAGCGTGGGGTGAACCTGGTTCAGATTCCCACCACCCTGTTGTCCCAGGTCGACTCCTCGGTGGGCGGCAAAACCGGGGTAAATCATGCGCTGGGTAAAAACATGATCGGTGCGTTTTATCAGCCACGCGCGGTCATCGCCGACACCGGCACGCTCAACACGCTACCTGACCGCGAACTCAGCGCCGGTCTTGCTGAAATTATCAAATACGGCCTGATCCGTGACCCCGAATTTTTTAACTGGCTGGATGCAAACCTCGACGCGCTGCTGCGCCGTGACCCACAGGTCCTGGCCTATGCCATCGAAGTCTCCTGCCAGGTCAAGGCCGACGTGGTCGCGGCCGATGAACGCGAAAGCGGCCAGCGCGCACTGCTCAATCTCGGCCACACCTTTGGCCACGCCATTGAAACTGGCATGGGCTATGGCAACTGGTTACACGGCGAAGCCGTCGGCGCCGGCATGTGCATGGCGGCACGTATGTCGCAAACATTGGGCTGGCTCGATGCAGCGCAAACTGACGCCGTCATCCGACCAAATCAAACACGCCAGGCTACCGGTAAACGCACCCGACGAAGTCACCATAGACACGTTCCTGGAACTAATGTCCGTCGACAAAAAAGTACTCGACGGTGTGTTACGACTGGTACTACTCAAAAACATCGGTGAGGCCGTAGTGACAGACGATTACACAACCGACCAGTTAAAAACTGCCATTCAGAACAGCTATGTCTGAACACATCCCCGCCTACAGTGGCAGCCTGATGCCGTATGCCTGCAATGACCGTGAATCACGCGGCCGTCTTCACGACGAGGAATCGCCCACCTATCGTAATAATTACCAGCGTGACCGTGACCGCATTATTCATTCTGCAGCGTTTCGCCGACTCGAATACAAAACCCAGGTGTTCGTCAATCACGAAGGTGACCTGTTCCGCACACGGCTGACGCATTCACTCGAAGTCGCGCAAATTGCACGCAGCATTGCGCGCGAACTCGGACTTCACGAAGACCTCGCCGAGGCCATTGCCCTGTCTCACGATCTCGGGCACACGCCCTTCGGTCATGCCGGCCAGTCAGCACTAAATCATTGCATGAGTGAGCACGGTGGTTTTGAACACAATCTGCAATCACTGCGCGTAGTTGACCAGCTCGAACAAAAATATGCCGATTTTGACGGGCTTAATTTAACGTTTGAAACCCGTGAAGGCATTCTTAAACATTGCTCAATCATCAATGCGCAGAAACTTGGTGCAGTCGCGCAACGTTTTATCGACAGGACCCAGGCCAGCCTTGAAGCACAACTTACCGATCTTTCTGATGAAACTGCCTACACCAACCATGATGTAGATGATGGCCTGCGCTATGGCCTGATTAAAATCGAAGACATGCTCAAAATTGAGCTGTTTCGCAGCCAGTACGACAAGGTCATGAAACGCTACCCCGGCATTAATGATCGACGCATGATCCACGAAGTGATCCGTCGCATGATAAACATCATGGTAGTCGATTTAATCGACACCTCGCGCACCAATATACGCAATGCAAAGCCGTCCACTATCCACGATGTCCGCATACAGCCGGCACCCCTGATGGCTTTCAGTGAAAACATGATGGCATTGAAGCTTGAGCTTAAACAGTTTTTACGCAAGGAGCTTTACCAGCATTATCGCGTACATCGCATGACCACCAAGGCCGCCTCGATTCTCGAGTCATTATTTGACGCCTTTATGAATGACATACGCGTACTGCCGCCTGAAGCCCGTGAGCATTGCGAACAACTCCGCCACGATGACGGCGATGCAGGATACGCGCGCGGCGTCGCCGACTATATTGCTGGCATGACAGACCGCTACGCCATAGTAGAATACGAACGCATTTTTAATCCCAGACAGCTGTCTTTTGTCAACCTGATTCCTTGATGCACTGCTGTGAAAGGCCGCATACCGCAGAACTTTATTGACGATCTTGTCGCGCGAGCTGACATTGTCGACATTATTACTGCACGCGTCCCGCTAAAAAAGAAAGGCCGTGAATACAGCGCCTGCTGCCCGTTTCACAACGAAAAAACCCCGTCTTTCACTGTCAGCCAGACCAAGCAGTTTTACCATTGCTTCGGCTGTGGTGCGCACGGTACTGCACTGGGTTTTTTGATGGAATATGAAAATCTTGATTTCGTCGATGCGGTTGAAGCGCTGGCATCGGAATACAATCTTGATGTACCGCGGGAAAATCTTCCGGAAAATTACAAGTCAAACAAAGACGACCGCGATTCATTGTATGAGGCGCTCGAACAATGCGCGACCCTGTTTCAGCAGGAACTGAAAACATCAACCCGAGCAATAGAATATTTAAAACAACGCGGACTTACCGGCGATGTCGCCAAAACCTACCAGCTTGGTTATGCACCTGACGGCTGGAGCTACCTCACCGACACGCTGGCCGACAAGGAAGCCATGCGCAAGGCGTTGATCGACAGCGGTATGCTGGTAGAGAAATCACCCGGCAACTATTACGACCGTTTCCGCGATCGCATTATGTTTCCGATTGTTGACAAGCGCGGCCGCATCATCGGTTTTGGTGGCCGCATTCTTGACCAGGGGGAACCGAAATATTTAAATTCTCCCGAGAGTACCGTATTCCATAAAGGCCTTGAACTGTACGGTTTATACCAGGCCCGCAAGGTAACGCGCGATCTGCAACGCATTATTATTGTTGAAGGTTACATGGATGTGGTTGCGCTGGCACAACATGACATCACCTACGCAGTCGCATCGCTGGGTACTGCAACCACACGCGAACAGATCCAGACCAGTTTTCGCAGTGTGCGTGAAATTATTTTTTGCTACGATGGCGACAATGCGGGCTACAAGGCTGCATGGCGCGCGCTTGAAAATACCTTGCCCATTATTCGCGATGGCATGATTGCCAGGTTCCTGTTTCTGCCTGGCGGTGAAGATCCGGACACAATGGTTCGCAAGGAAGGCAGGCAAAAGTTTGAACATCGCCTTGATACTGCCACACCATTATCAGACTTCATGTTTCAGCATTTACAAAAAGATGCTGATATCAGTACGAATGAAGGCAAGGCACGTCTCGCCGAACTGGCAAAACCGCTGTTATCAAAAATGCCGGACAGTGTTTTTCGTGACCTGTTAAATGCGCAGCTTGCATCCCTGGTTGGAATTTCCGCCGACAAGCTCAACACACCGTCAGCAACGCAGCCACAGGTTCCGGCCAGCAAACCCGCCGTAGCTTCGCGCAGCAGACAGGTAAGCTTGAGCGGTACACGCGATGCAGTCGCATTATTATTGCAATACCCTGCGCTTGCTGAACAGGCTGTAATACCCGAGGAATTTTCAGACTGCACGCTACAGGGATTGCCCTTGTTGTATCAGTTATATCAGACCATCAAGGCAACACCGGGGCTCAGTTGCGCTGCGTTACTCGAACGCTGGCGCGACAAAGACGAATTCCCGATACTTGAGAAGTTGCTACAACATAATGTACAGGGTACCGACGCGAGCGAAGATCGCGCGGCCGTCTACACCGACATGATTTCGCACCTGTCAAAAAAATACCAGGATTTTCGTTTCGAACAGCTGCACGACAAGATGCTCAGCGGTGAGAAACTCAGCGATGAAGAGCTCAGCGAATACCGCCGGCACACCGGTGCGCATTAAACATTACTTTTGTCGAGGTTGACATTGGCCTGCCGTTGTCTATAAGCTTCCCATCCAGCGCTCATTTGACTCAGATTGCAGGCGCTATATAAATCTAGCTAAAGCGAGTTGATGGTACCTGATTACCTGAAACCCGACTTAGCCCTGCAGGTCGGGTTTTTTATTGCATATCACATATACAGGTAATTACTATGAGCAAACACGTTTTCACCTCTGAATCTGTTTCTGAAGGTCATCCCGACAAGGTCGCTGACCAGATTTCCGACGCGATCCTCGACGCTATTTTTGAGCAGGACAACAAGGCACGCGTTGCCTGCGAGACCCTGGTGAATACCGGCATGGTGATTATCTCCGGCGAAATCACCACGTCTGCCTGGATCGATATGCAGGCAGTGGTACGCCAGACTGTCAAAGAAATCGGTTACAACTCATCCGACATGGGCTTCGACTGGGAGTCCTGCGCGGTGATTACCTCCATCGACAAGCAGTCAGCCGACATCGCCCAGGGCGTGGATGAAAAAGCAGATCACGAACAGGGTGCGGGTGACCAGGGCCTGATGTTCGGCTATGCCAGCAACGAAACCGAGGTGCTGATGCCGGCACCCATTACGTACGCACACCGCCTGGTCAAACGCCAGGCCGAGCTGCGCAAGAACGGCACCCTGCCGTGGCTGCGCCCGGATGCCAAGAGCCAGGTTACCTTTGTATATGATGACGACGGCAAACCCGTCGGCATCGATGCCGTGGTACTGTCGACCCAGCATAATCCTGACATCGACTATAAATCACTGCAGGAAGCAGTGATGGACGAAATCATCAAGCCAGTACTGCCTGCTGAGTGGCTGAACAAAAGCACAAAATATTTCATAAACCCGACAGGGAAATTTGTCATCGGCGGCCCGGTGGGTGATTGCGGCCTGACCGGCCGCAAGATAATTGTCGACACCTACGGCGGCATGGCACGCCATGGTGGCGGTGCATTTTCCGGCAAGGACCCGTCCAAGGTTGACCGTTCGGCCGCCTATGCCGGGCGTTATGTGGCGAAAAACATCGTCGCCGCCGGCCTCGCTGACAAGTGCGAAATCCAGATCTCCTACGCGATTGGTGTCGCCGAGCCGACCTCGATCTCAGTACAGACCTTCGGTACCGGCAAGATCGACGATGATCGCATCGTCGAACTGGTGCGCGAACACTTTGATCTCAAGCCCCGGGGCCTGATCCAGATGCTGGATCTGCTGCGTCCGATATACCGCAATACCGCTGCCTACGGCCATTTTGGCCGCGAAGAGCCGGATTTCACCTGGGAAAAAACCGACAAAGCTGACGCACTGCGTGATTCAGCCGGGCTATGATCTAAAGCACTGAGCAAGCCATGGACGGCTTGCTCAGTGCACGATCACCGCAACATAATTGCGGTTATTCGTCATGGTATAAATGAGCATATTGATAATGAAGGCGCATCCGTGCGCCAGACAAACCTCGATTTTGATCGAGTTTTGTTGCATAATCCGCGTATCTGAGGAGCGCTGCAGCTCCGTTAACCACCGCCAGAACAGGCGTATGTGGCTAACCGGGTCAGGCTCAGAACGATTACCGACACCCTGTTACAGGGCATGGTCCTTAATCAACGGCGCTCATTTCTTAACTAACTTAGGAGATGAGCATATGAATGCTGTTGTCGATACCAGTTTTAGCGACTACAAGGTCGCTGACATTTCCCTGGCCGACTGGGGCCACAAAGAAATTGCTATTGCCGAAACCGAAATGCCGGGCCTGATGGCACTGCGCGAAGAATACGGCACATCGCAACCCCTCAAGGGCGCGCGCATCATGGGCAGCCTGCACATGACCATCCAGACCGCCGTGTTAATCGAAACCCTGGTTGCCCTCGGCGCTGAAGTACGCTGGGTCTCGTGCAATATCTACTCTACCCAGGACCATGCTGCCGCGGCAATTGCTGCACAGGGCATTCCTGTGTATGCATGGAAAGGCGAAACCCTCGAAGAATACTGGTGGTGCACCGAACAGGCATTGAAATGGCCCGACGGCAAGTTACCCAATATGATCCTCGATGACGGTGGCGATGCCACCCTGCTGGTACACAAAGGTGTCGAATACGAAAAAGCCGGCGCGGTACCCAAAGCCAAAGCCGATGATAACGAGGAATGGAAAGCCATTCTTGGTGTTTTAGCATGTTAACTGAATTAAAGGCATAAAC
>CAWKAL010000087.1:0-20420 GCA_963847575.1 uncultured Gammaproteobacteria bacterium | reverse complement strand
CAGACCCGGCGAGATAACATTTTTCGATCGCTCCTGGTATAACCGCGCACTCATCGAGCCCACCATGGGCTACTGCAAGGAATCGCGATACAAATATTTTATGCGCAAAGTTCTGAAATGGGAGCACAAGCATATCGACAAGGGTGTGATCATGATCAAGTTCTACCTGTCGGTCAATTCCGAAACACAGTTGCTGCGCTTTCATGAACGCCTGACGAATCCATTGAAATTCTGGAAGTTTTCCGAAAATGATATTCATGCACGCGCCAAGTGGGAGCGCTTTACGCGTTACAAGGAGCAGATGTTTGCGCGCACCTCGTCGGCAAAATCACCCTGGGTAGTAGTCAATGCCAACAATGCATTTGCAGCACGCCTGACCTGCATGCTGCACATTATCCGTAGTCTTGGAAATACCGACTTTGTGCCGTTGACCGGCGAAGATGTGCGCAAAACCTACACTATCGAAATTAACGGCGTACCTTTCAAGGGGCTGAATGCGATGCAATATGCCACCCTGCAGGAATTGAGTAAAACCATCACGGATGCTGCAAACCCGGCGAAGACCCTGGAAGAACTCAGTAACGAGCCACCGGTGCACACCTCACACAAAAAGGAAAAATCGCCTGCATGAGACGGCCAGGTTCACTTGCGCGGTACGTAGGCCAGGTTCTTGTGCCAGAACTCGACAAGGTAGTTGATTCGCGGATGGATTTTTTCGCGGTACTGGCCCAGGTCACATAAATGCACCCAGCGACACTCGATAATACCTTCTTCAACCTGCGGCTTTACATCATCATTGTGGCCGTTGTAATGCATTAAATACCAGTGGGTTTTCTTCAGATATTTCTGCGTGCCGTGACTTGTCGTGTGCCAGGTGGGTACCAGTTTTCCCCTGAGGACTAATTTATCAATATTTAAACCGGTTTCTTCCTGCACTTCGCGCATCGCTGCAACCTGGTACTCATCGCCTTCAACACGTCCCTTGGGCAAGTCCCATTTACCGCGCTTGAATATCATCAGGATACAGTTTTCATCATTGCACACCAGTCCGCCGGCGGACTCAACGACCGGCAGACCAAGCGTTGCTTCAAGGCTGAAAACGTCACTACTGATTTCTTTTTCTTTGTCTTTCTCGGCCACAACTCGTACTCACTGGTTTTTGAATGCGGCAATCGTATCACAGCAGGCAGAAATGTGAATATTACAATTTCTTTATAAATTGTCTTTACATGTCGTACATTACTGGCCGCCCAGCATCACCCCGTTTTCGAGATTTATGCAAATCTCGTTTATATGATTGCTGGCACGATCAAGCCAGCGTATCGCTTCCAGCAAGCCAGTGCCCCGGCTTACATCCAGGTCGATGCCTGCAATCTGGTTCATCACCTGCTCTCGCAAAGGAATAATTTCCTGATGAACTCTGGCAGCGGTTTCCGTGGCAGTCGTTACCGCGCCCCTGAAATTCTGTGCATGCAAGTCGCTGATAATCGAGTCGATAGACTTAGATAACAGCACGCTCAGCTCTGCGAGCCCGGGCGAGGTACGTGCAGTAATGGCGCGATACTCTTCTTCTTCACAACGTTCATGCAGTCGCTGCATATGATCCAGCACATGAAAACAGGCCACCGTACGCTTCCATTCATTTTTCTGTTCAGCGCTCACGCGCACGCGGTCAAGATACGCGTGGGTTTCATCGAGCGCATGCTGCAATTCGCCCAGATGCGCCCTGCCGGAATTCTCCTGCTTGTCCAGTATTGCGCGTGTGTGCCAGAGCAGCACTTCCAGTTCAGATATTAACGCATCTTGCACTGCATTCAGTGCAAGCACCGGCTCATTCAGCAGTGCAACGGGCAATGGTTTTGAATAACTCGGCCTGTTGTCTTTTATCAGGTACTCGATCAATGCAGCGAACTGGCGGGTAAAAGGCAACACCACGATGACACCAATTAGATTAAACAGCGTGTGAAACGCAACCAGTACTATTTCTGTATTTGCCAGCAACTGCCCCGGCGCAACAAGCTCCACCATCAATGTATACGGTGTGATCAATACTAATGCTACGGCACCGGTGAACAGGTTGTAAATCACATGAGACACACCGGTCCTGCGTGCACCTGGCGTCCCGCCCAGGGTGGCAATCAATGCAGTTGCCGTGGTGCCGATGTCCATACCAATGACCAGGGCTGCAGCCTGGTTAAAGCTAATAGTGCCTGCGTAAACTGCGGTCAATGCGGCGGCCACGCCTGCACTTGATGACTGCGTAATGACAGTTACCAGTATACCGATTCCGACAAGTTTCAATCGGCCGGTCCAGTCATCACCCGGCATAAAATCGGGTGTAATAATACCCTGCAGCTCAGCCATACCATTTTGCAGCACACTGATGCCGACAAAAATCAAACCAAATCCGGCCAGGGCATAACCAGTGTTGGCAATTTTTTTACTGCCAAACAGGTGCATCAATACACCCGCAAGTATTAACGGCATGACGATAGTGCCCAGTTTCAGCTTTAAACCCAGCGTGGCCACTAGCCAGCCTGTTATCGTAGTACCAATATTGGCCCCGAAAATTACGCCAAGGGCTTCGGGAAAACCAATCAAACCTGCACTGACAAACCCAACAGCTGCAATTGTCATCGCGCTCGACGACTGCAGCGCCGCGGTTGTCAAAGCGCCGGTCACCGCACCACTCAAGGGGCTTTTAGTGAAGCGCATTAATGCAGTGCGCATGGTATCGCCCGCAAGACGGCGCAGCCCTTCAGTCATTACAATCATGCCGAGCAAAAACAGCCCGAGACCGCCACTTGCCTGGATAATTACATTGAGATCAATAACGCCTCCCCCTCCTCTCATCAGCTTTACTAATAACAGTGATTATATGCATACACGCTTTCAGCTTAGCTCAAAATACACTCTCATGGTTTGCCAGTAGTCAGCGTCCGGCGTTACAATAAATTGCAGGCGGGGGTGGGTAATGTCAGCCATACTGTTTGATCTTGACGGTGTACTCTATGAAGGCGATCGCGTGATTGCGGGCGCTGCTGATACTATCGCATGGATAGAATCGCGCCGTATTCCACATCTTTTTGTTACCAATACCACTTCAAAACCCCGCAGCGCACTGGTCGACAAACTGGCTGGTTTTGGTATTCACACCAGTGTCGAACAATACCTGACGCCGCCTGTTGCTGCGACGCAACTACTTGAAATGGCGGACTGCCATCGGCTGGCGCTGTTTATTCCCCAGGCTACGCAGGACGAGTTTTCGCAATTTGAAATCTATGCAGGCGAGAATGACAAGCTCGATGCTGTTGTACTTGGCGATCTGGCCAGCCACTGGGATTTTGCCACCCTGAATTGCGCGTTCCGTATGTTAATGAACAATCCCGACGCAATATTACTGGCACTCGGAATGACACGATACTGGCGCACTGCCGAAGGATTGCAGCTGGATACCGGGCCGTTTGTCACAGCACTGGAATACGCCACCGGAAGAAAAGCCGCAGTCACAGGAAAGCCTGCGCGTGAATTTTTTCGTGCCGCAACCACGCTGCTTAACGACGAAGAGCCTGTCTATATGATTGGCGATGACTTACAAAGCGACATCAAGGCTGCGCAACTTGCGGGTCTGAATACGATCCTGGTAAAAACAGGTAAATTCAGTGAGGCGGACCTTCACGCCGGTGTCAAACCCGACGCGTTACTTGATTCGATTGCAGCGCTGCCTGAGTGGTGGCTCGACAACGTATCCTGAATCAGTTGTCAGGCGTTTTCATCCAGACAATAATTCCAACCACTGCGATCAAGGCTACCGCCAGGTAATCAACATGCGCGGCAAGGTGCTCGACTAAAGCAAGTGTACCGCCAACATGCTGATGGTCACCGTGCGCCACTGCTAGTGAGGGACACAAAACAACTGTAGATAATACAAACAAATGGCTGGCTGTTTTCGTTAGCTTCATTCTACTTCACCTTTACCTTGATTAGTTCTTCACCGTCCGGATCAGTGACATGTACCGCGCAGGCAATGCACGGATCGAAACTGTGGATCGTGCGCAGTATTTCAATCGGCTGCTTCGGGATCATGTAATTCATGGTTGTCTTCCAGCGCGGCTTCGTACGCACCCGGCTGGCCCTTGTCATCACGCGGACCGGCATTCCAGGTACTCGGCACCACTGCCTGGTAATTTTTTATTTTCTGATCTTCAATCACTATCCAGTGCGCAAGACCACCACGCGGCGCTTCCATAAAGCCGACACCTCGCGCCTGTTTTGGCCAGCTGGATGGCTCCCATAGTTTATCGTTGAATGTTTTTGTATCGCCCGCCTTGATATTGGCGACAAGGTTGTCGTACCAGTCCTGCATCTTGTCGCCAATAATCTTGGTTTCGAGCGTACGCGCTGCAGTTCTGCCCAGTGTTGAGAACAGCGCCTCTACCGGTATATCAAGCTTGCTCAATGTCATGCCGACAAGCTCCTTGGTCTGTTCGTGGCCTTTTGCATATAACATCAGCACACGCGCCAGCGGACCGACTTCCATCGCATGGCCTTTCCAGCGTGGTGATTTCAGCCATGAATATGAATTATCTACATCCAGATGTTCGTACGGCGGTTTCGGCCCGGTGTAGTTCAGGCTGGTTTCGCCATCATAGGGATGCAGCCCCTTGTTCTTGCCATTCTCATAGTCGTACCACGAGTGTGATACATATTCCTGAATTTCATCAGCTGCATTCATATCGACATCATGAATAGTACTCAGATCACGATTTAGAATTGCGCCGGCCGGGATCAGGAATGTCGAAGGGTCGTCCATGCCGTGCTCTGGGAAATCGCCAAAAGTCAGGAAATTACCCAGGCCTTCGCCGCGCGAACCCCAGTCTTTGTAAAAACCTGCAATTGCCAGGGTGTCAGGCACGTATACCTGGTCAACAAAATCACGCATCCGGGTGATGACATCCTGCACCTGCGAAAGACGCTTGGAATTAATCGCCGAATCAGAATTCAGGTCAATCGGGCATGGCACGCCACCGACGACGAAATTCGGGTGCGGGTTCTTGCCGCCAAAGATCGTGTGCAGCTTTGCCACATCACGCTGCCAGCTGAGCGCTTCGAGGTAATGCGAAACCGCCATCAGGTTGGCTTCGGGCGGTAGCTTGTACGCGGGATGCCCCCAGTACGCCTTGGCGAAAATGCCCAGCTGCCCCTGTTCTACGAATGTTTTAAGCTTCTTCTTCATGTCGGCGAAATAGCCGGGAGAAGATTTTGAATAATTACTGATTGACTGCGCCAGGTCGGATGTCGCCTTTGGGTCAGCGCTGAGCGCGGACACCACATCAACCCAGTCGAGCGCGTGCAGATGATAAAAATGCATCACATGGTCGTGCACGTACTGCGCAGCATTCATCAAGTTTCGGATCAGCTGTGCATTCGGCGGGATTTTATAATCTAGCGCGTTCTCGACAGCACGAATCGATGCCATGCCGTGCACCAGTGTACATACACCGCAAATGCGTTGTGCAAATGCCCAGGCATCACGCGGATCGCGGTCACGCAGAATTATTTCTATTCCGCGTACCATGGTACCGGCGGAATATGCATTCTTAATCCGATTACCTTCCATTTGCGCTTCGATACGCAAGTGGCCTTCGATGCGGGTAATCGGGTCAACAACGACTCGTTCGCTCATGATGCTGCCCCTTTATTTATGTAATCGGAAAGAATGCGGTATTGCTGTTCACTTTCCTGGCTGACAGCGCTATCCCCGGATTCGATTAACTGTGCGGTGCGCGCCATGCGACTGCTCATTGCCGCCTGCCAGGCCGGCCCGCCTTTTACCTGATCAGCCGGCGCTACGGCTGCAGCCGCAGCACGTGCAACAAAATAACCTGCCTGCGCAGCCCAGTCAGCATCCGCGCCGCAACGTGTATAACAATCCATCACCGCGGCTTTGGCAGATTTTGCTGCGGCCTGCAATTCATCATCCGTTGCCTGCTGGTCTTCGGCCGCTTTTACAACGCTCGGAATGCGCTTGTCAGTACTGAGTGACATTACGTTCTTGATAAAGCTCGCGGCCAGTGCACGCTGCGTGGCAACATTATGTGATTCAAGTGCCGCCTTGAATTCTGTGTCATTACTTATTGTGCTCATACCTGTCAGTCTCCGCGCCCTGTGTCACTACTGCATTCGCACTGTATGCGTCTGCTATTTATCTATCACCAGATGTTCGGCGATCATTTCTGTCAAACCCACAACAGGAAGATCCATATTGTTGTGCTCAAGTCCGTCCTCAAGCTGAATACGGCAGTTCGCACAGGCTGTTACCACCCTTTCAACATGCAATTCATCGATCTGGGATTTTTTACGATCAAATGCCTTCAGACGTATTTCATCTGCATCTTCGTTAGCACTCACGCCGCCGCCTGCGCCGCAACACCAGTTCATGGTTTTACTGTCATCCATCTCAACAAAATTACTCGCAACCATATTGAGCAGGTTGCGCGGCTGTTCGACTACACCACCGCGGCGCACCAGCTGGCACGGGTCATGAAATGTTAAGCGCGCATCTTCCATGCCTTCGGTCTTGATCAGGCCCTGTTGCCTGAATTCATCCAGTACTTCCAAAATATGGCGCACCTTGAAATTGAACGGCTTGCCCATCAGGTTGGCACCGTCCCAGCGTATCGCGGTATAGGCATGGCCGCATTCAGGACTGATCACGGTTTTGACCTTGAGTTTTTCCGCTGCATTCACAATGCGACTGACCAGTTCACGCGCAATATCAGATACACCAATCTGTATACCCGAATTGGTCGCTTCAAACGCTTCAGATGAAATCGTCCAGCTCTTGCCAGCCTGTTTGAATATTTTTGCAATGGCTTCGAGGTATTCCGGGTAATTCATGATTTCCATCGAGGACATCAACACCATGTATTCGGCGCCCGCCTTGTCAAACGGTATCTCGATCCCGCTATCATTCGTCACATGTTTTGCCTGCGCCTGCAGCGCAGGAAACTTGACGCCCATCGGGCTGCCAATTTCTATCGCGCGGGTTGAAGCGCCTACCAGGCCTTCGGGTGCATTGCCCGAGGCCGCCATGCCTTCGCGCATTTTGCGAATCATGTAGGTGATGTCATTGCCGACCGGACACACCATGGTGCAACGCCCGCACAATGAACACGAGTCGTAAACATACTTGCGCCATTTCGCAAGCTCGGCATCGGTCACCGGCCGTGACAGGCCCAGCATTTTTTTGATGCGGCCAAATAGCGTGTATTCCTGTTCCCATATCCGGCGCATGGGTTCCAGCTTGTATATCGGGGTGTATTCCGGCGACTGTGTTTCGGTATAGAAAAGACAGGCCTCGGCACACATGCCGCAATGCACACAGCTGCTGAAGTAAGACGCCATTGGCGCATCGAGCTGTTCCTTGAATGCCGCGATTCCTTTTGCAAGTGTTGCCTGTGTCATTGCCGCACCCCCTTCTGACCGGCGAGCATGCCGTTGTAATAACGTGATATAAATAATGTGAATGCATGCGTGAGTTTGGTGAACGGGAACAGCACCATTAACAGTTCAACACTGAGAATATGCAGCGCGAGCATGGTTGTATACGGAAACAACATGTGGTGATAACTCATGTAACCCGTCAGTAACGGCAGGAAAGTCAGGGTCCACACCAGGTAATCCTGCCCGGTCGATAAAAACTTGATGACCGGATTTGTCAGCCGGTGCCACAATATCGCGAGCAGCGATATCAGTGCCAGCACCACAAAAAAATCAACTACCGTGGTTGGCAACGCCGGCCATGCTAATCCGAAAACAGATTCGAACAACTCAATGTGTGGCGCGAGCAGGAACAATGACACGAACAGGCCGATGTGAAAAATATAACCGGCAACCACCGTATACGCTGAGCGCTTGAAGGTATTTTTATCTAACGGTACAAATCGCGAGAACATGGTACGGATACCCGCAGCAACTCCGTTTGAGCGCAACTCGGAGATGTTCTTTTTTCTACCCAGCATAAATATTTCGATCAGCCGAATCATCATGCCAAAGACAAATATTATGCTAGCGTATTCGAGACCGGGGCCGCGTGCCCATAATAACAATTCGGTTTCATTCATTTCGTATTACTCTTTGGAAAGATCGTTAACGGTTACTTCCTGGTGTGATTTCACTGCCTTGCCTTTTTTGGCGCGACTCGCCAGGCCAGCAGCAACCCCGATGGCCGCACCGGCAGCCAGGGCATAGCCTGCGGTCTTATTGATATCCAGCGTCGGTGTCGAAATCGATTTGTAGAAACCACCCCCGTCCCAGAAGTCCGGCTCGGAACACCCAAGACAGGGATGCCCGGATTCAATCGGGAAACTGGTACCGCCATTCCACTTGGTGGTGGCGCAGGCGTTATAGGTTGTCGGCCCTTTGCAACCCAGTTTGTACAAACACCAGCCAGCCTTCGCGCCTTCATCATCAAAAGTTTCGGCAAATTGCCCACGATCATAGAATGGACGGCGATAACAACGATCATGAATATTCTGACCGTAGAACGCTTTCGGCCGTCCGAGATCATCCAGGTCCGGGATTTTGCCGAATGTCAGGAAATGCATTAACACACCAGTAATGACCACCGGAATAGGCGGGCAACCCGGTACGCTGATAATGGGCTTGCTTGCCAGGTCACTCGCCGAAATCCTGCCAGACGTAATGGCTTCATGCTCGCTGATATGCTTGTTCAAAATGTCGTAGACCGAGAACGCACCGGTCGGATTTGGATTGGCATGCGGAATGCCGCCGTAGGCAGCGCAGGTACCGACAGAAACAATGGCGGCAGCGCCGTTCGCAGTTTCCAGCAACATATCAAGATTACTGATGCCGGCAATGGTTGAATACCCCGGGTTACCGATCGGGATGGAACCATCGACAACCAGGATATATTTGCCCCAGTTTTCCTTCATTGCCGCTTCGCGCGCGGCTTCTGCAGCATCGCCGGATGCGGCCTGCAGGGTATGGTGATAATCCAGTGAAATCGCGTCGAAGATCAGGCCTTCGATCGATCGGCGTATGCGAACGCGTCAATGACTCTGTGCAACCGGTGCATTCCTGGAAAGAAAGCCAGATCACCGAGGGACGTTTTGCATTTTCCAGCGCCTTGGCTATCGCCGGCACCATGGTCGGCGGCAAGGCCATCATCGATGCGGTGGCGGCACAAAATTTAAGAAAGCTGCGTCTCGAGATGCCCTGCTTACGTAGAGTTTCACCCAGTGTTTTATCGTGCTTCATTTTCACCGCTCCGCCTGATTATCGGGTTTATGCCTGGTATTTTTGCACTTCGTCCGTGAACAGTGTGTTGAGCTGGGTCAACGCATCGCGCATATCATCCTGCTGCGAGTTTAATATTTCCGGCATCTCGGTAATTTCGATAAACCGGCCAACGATTTCTTCATCGACATTGTAATGCGTTACCAGCCAGACCCCGGGGTAACGGGTTTCGAGTATTTCACTGGGGCCCATGGCAGATATTACCGCGCGCACTTCACCCTGGCCGAGTTGTGCGAGGATGTGATCTTCTTCGCCCGGCGCCATCGGTATACCGCGCAGGTCTATGGTTGTGGTTTGTTTGCTCTCGAGCAGGCGTTCAAGCGCGTGGCGTACTTCGTTGAGTAATGGCAGGACATTGCCGGTCATGGCGTCTGCGCCACAACCACTGGATTCTGGCGGGGAATTAAACGAGACCGGTTGATCCACGCTTGATGCTCTCCACGGTTTTTCGGTTTGAATCGGTGTCGCGGGGACTGGTGCTGCTTTTGTAATCGGCTTGTTGCTGTAGTGTTCCTGGCGACCACTGCTCTATCAGTTCAGCGGCACGCGTCACCATGTCTTCCAGTGAAGCTGTGACTGCCGGGCTTGGATGCTGTATCCCAGTCAAAGGTTTCGGGTTGTACACCAACAAGCGCACGATTTGCTGGCAGCGCTTCTGACAACCGCGCGATATCCATCAGGTCAATCAGTCCAACTTCGTGCGCACTGCGCTTGGTGAATCCGAGGAAATGGTCCATCTCTTCGTTGGTCATAACCTGAACTGCGCCGGCTGACATGTGTAATTCTGCCGCGTCGAACACCAGCAGGTTATCGCAGGTTTCAATCCAGGCTGCGAGTGAGAAACTCAGCGTGCCACCATCGAGAAACTCAATGAATTCGTGTTCATGAAAACGCGCACGCATCAGCTCCAGTGCATGTATACCCGCACCTTCATCACACAACAGTGTATTACCGACACCTAATACTAGCGTCTTCGAATGCGCCACATCTCCCCCCGTTGATCCACGCCGATTCATTAAGCAATATAATATGCCTGCATATATTGATACAGGTCAAGTCTCTTCTATTCAGCTGCATGTCTAATAAGATTTCCTGATTGCGGATGCTGACAGTGACTGCACCTTGCTGTTGCCATGAAAATCGGGTCTAATAAATCGATTAACTCTGCACTCATCCTGGTATTTGCCATGTGTCTTGCTGTTCCCATGAAAATCAAGACCGTCGACGGCTACACTGCGAAGTGTGAAGCCAAAGGCGTCGAGCGCGACGTCAGCCTGTTCATGCTGCAATCCGATGAAGTCGCCATCGGCGACTACGTGCTGGTGCATGTTGGCTACGCCATTCAAAAAGTCAGCGCCGCCGAAGCCGCCGAAGCCTGGCAGCTGTTCGACCAGATCCTGGAAACCATCGATGCATGAACTCGCCATATGCCAGGCGTTAATGCAGCAGGTCGACACCATTGCGCGCGAACGCCATGCACACAAAGTACTATCAATCACACTGGGCATCGGCCCGCTGGCGGGGGTCGAAGCCGAGCTCCTGCGCCACGCATTCCCGATCGCCAGTGCCGACAGCGTCGCGGCCGGCGCGCAGCTCATTATTGAAGCTTCACCGATTATCGTGCACTGTGATCAATGCCAGCGCGACAGCGAAGCGAGCAGCAACAAGCTGGTGTGCAAACACTGCAATAACTGGCAAACCACGCTGGTGAGCGGCGACGAGCTCATGCTCAACAGCCTCGAACTGGAAACCGACGAACAAACACAACACACCAATTCAAAGGGGACGACACCATGTGCAACACCTGCGGCTGCAATGTAACCCAGGGTAATGCCCACCTGCTGAAACCGGGCGCGAAACTGTCGAAAACCGCCAGCGGCAACGAGGCTGTTTCAGTACTGCGCGGCCTGCTCAGCGAAAACGACCATACCGCGGCGCACAACCGCCAGCATTTCCAGCACCACGGCGTACTCGCGGTCAACCTGATGTCGTCTCCCGGCGCGGGCAAAACCTCGTTACTCGAATCCACCATTGACGCGCTCAAGGGTGAATTCAGACTGGCCGTGATCGAAGGTGACCTCGAAACCGAAAACGATGCCAACCGCATACGCAAGCACGGTGTCGATGCCATCCAGATCGCCACCGGCAGCGCCTGCCATCTCGATGCGCACATGGTGCACGATGCCCTGCACCAGCTGGATCTGAATGATATCGATATCGTATTTATCGAGAATGTCGGCAACCTGGTCTGTCCTGCCAGCTTCGATCTCGGCCAGCAGCTCAACACCGTGCTGCTTTCGGTACCCGAAGGCGATGACAAACCCGCCAAGTACCCGGTGATGTTCCGCGCCGCCGACCTGATGCTGATCAGCAAGTGCGACCTGTTGCCAGTGCTGGATGATTTCAGCCCGGCGCGCGCCCGGCACTACATGCAACAGCTGGCCAACGACGCCCCGGTGATCGAACTCTCTGCGAAAAACCATGAAGGCATGCAGCTCTGGCTGGACTGGTTGCGCGAGCATGCACAAAACCTCACCCGGGCTGAACACACAGTTGCGCAACATACACACAGTCACAGCGCAGCCGGTTAAGCGCGATGAATCGGCCGACAGGTTCAAACAACACACTGCATGATGCCACCGCATTATTAGGTGCAATCCACCAGTTGCCGCTGAAAAAACGCACCCGCATCATGAATGTCTGCGGCGGCCACGAACGCTCGATCACCATGGCGGGCTTGCGCTCGGTACTGCCCGACAAGCTTGAACTTATCCCCGGCCCCGGCTGCCCGGTATGCATCTGCCCGGAAGAAGATGTGTTCGAAGCCATCCAGCTCGCGCTGCACGAAGACATTATCCTGGTTGCATTCGGTGACATGTTACGTGTGCCGGTGAATGTTCCCAAACGCGAAGCTCGCACGCTGGAACAGGCCAAGGCCCTCGGCGCGGATATTCGCCCGGTCGGCTCACCCATCGACGTGGTACACATTGCACAGCAGAACCCGGACAAACGCGTGGTGTTTTTTGCAGCCGGCTTCGAAACCACCACCGCTCCGGTGGCCGCGATGCTGGAACAGGGCGTGCCGGAAAACCTCAGCGTCTTATTATCAGGCCGGCTGACCTGGCCTGCGGTGGCCATGCTGCTGGATACCGGCGCCGCGGCCTTCGATGCGCTGATAGCACCCGGCCATGTGTCCACCGTGATGGGGCCGGAAGAATGGCAGTTTGTAGTCGACAAACATCAGCTGCCCTGCGCCATCGCCGGGTTCACTACAAACAGTTTGCTCGCCGCGATTTACTCGACCCTGAAACAACTGATCGATGAAAATCTTTATCTCGACAACTGCTATTCACAGGTGGTCAAACCCGGCGGCAATGTCACTGCAAAAAAACACATGGCCAATGCGCTGACAGTCACCGATGCCAACTGGCGCGGCGTGGGCATTATCGAAAAATCCGGTTACGCCCTGCAGGACAAACATGCTGCGCATGATGCGCGCACAACTTTCCCGAGCTACGCCGGTGATGCGCGCAAACGCGCCGGCGAAATGCCGCCCGGTTGTGACTGCGCCAGCGTAGTACTCGGAAAAATTTATCCCAATGAATGCAGATTGTTCGGCACGGCCTGCACGCCGCGCAACCCGATCGGCCCCTGCATGGTGTCAGATGAAGGCGCCTGCCGCATCTGGTGGTCTGCCGGCATGCGCACTGCAGACAAAAAGCGTGTAGCCAGTTACGCAGACTAAGCTGCATGACCCTCGAGGCCAGAGCGCTTACCATTACCGGCCAGGTACAGGGCGTCGGCTTCAGGCCCTTTATCTATCGCCTTGCCAGGCAGTATGAAATTACCGGCTGGGTGCGCAACAGTGTTGGCACAGTCGAAATTTTTGCGCAGGGCAGGCTCGACAGTCTTGATGCATTCGCGCGCGACATAATTCACAAGGCGCCGCCGTTCGCGCGGCCGCAGTTGCAGCATGTCATCGCCGCCACGCTCGCGGAATACAGCGATTTCAGTATTCATGAAAGCAACAGTAATGCCCCGGCTGATATTCATCTGCCGGTCGACCAGTTCACCTGTGATGACTGCCTGGCTGAATTAAACAACCCGCAGGACCGGCGCTATCGCTACCCGTTTATCAACTGCACCCAGTGCGGCCCGCGTTATAGCCTGATTAAATCCATGCCCTATGACAGGCGCAACACCAGCATGCAGGCCTTCGAGTTATGCCCGCCGTGTGAGCACGAATACAGCCACATCGATGATCGCCGCTTTCACGCCGAACCTGTTGCCTGCGCCGACTGCGGGCCGGAACTCGAATTTGTCAGCGCGCATAAAATCACCCGCGGCAATGAAGCAGTGTTTGCGCGCATGCGTGCTGGCATTGCGCAACGGAAAAATAATCGCCATCAAGGGCATTGGCGGTTATCACCTGATGTGTCATGCGCAAAATGATATTGCAGTTGCGCACCTGCGCCAGCTTAAACCCAGGCCCGACAAACCGCTCGCGGTGATGTTTCCTGCACCGATAGATGAACCATTGCGTTATGTAGATACGGTTGTCGAACTCAGCGATGAAGAAGCTGAATTATTATTGTCGCCATTGCGCCCGGTGGTGCTGGCGAAAAAGCGCAAAGCTGCACCGCTGTCTTCACTGATCGCGCCCGGTCTGAATGAAATCGGCGTGATGCTGCCATACAGTCCGCTGCATCATTTGTTACTGAATGATTTTGCCGCGCCGCTGGTCGCCACGTCTGCCAACATCAGTGGCGAACCGGTACTGACCGATAACCGGGATGTCGAACAACGCCTGGCACATGTAACACAGCATTTCCTGCATCACAATCGCCCGATTGTGCGCCCGGCAGATGACTCGGTATTTCGCACCCTTGACCGGCCACGGCCCCTGCGTCTTGGCAGAGGTGTTGCGCCGCTGGAACTCGAACTACCGTTTAGCCTGGCCGAACCGCTGCTTGCTACCGGCGGCCAGATGAAAAACACCATCGCACTGGCGTGGGAAAACCGCGTCGTGGTCTCGCCGCATATCGGTGACATGGACAGCACGCGCAGTCTCGAAGTATTCGAAACCCTGGTGCATGACCTGTGCACACTTTACGGGGTGCAACCACGACGCCTGGTGTGCGATGCGCACCCGGGTTACACCAGCAGCAAGTGGGCGCGGCAGAGTGATTTGCCGGTGGCGCCGGTACTGCATCATCACGCGCATGCTTCAAGTATTTTTGGCAACGACTTCAATCCCGAGTGCGACATCCTCGCGATCACCTGGGACGGCACCGGTTACGGTGGTGATGGCACGCTCTGGGGCGGCGAATCATTTATCGGCAGGCCCGGTCGCTGGACACATTATTCCAGCATGCTGCCGTTTCGCCTGCCCGGCGGCGACAAGGCCGGGCGCGAACCCTGGCGCAGTGCCGCCGCGCTGGCATGGCAGTGTGAGAGCCCGTGGTCGCCCGCAGTCACAAATTTCGAGCTGTTAAAACACGCCTGGAAAAACCACGTCAACTCGCCCATCACCACCGCGGTCGGCCGCCTGTTTGATGCCGCCGCTGTGCTCACCGGTGTGTGCACCACGGCGAGTTACGAAGGCCAGGCGCCGATGGTGCTCGAAGCAGTTTGTGATGAACAGGGTTTCGACCCGGTTGCATTGCCACTGATAAACCATAACGGTCTGTGGCAAACAGACTGGTCGCCATTGCTGCCGATGTTACTTGATGACACCCTCTCCAGCAAAAGACGCGCGGCCATGTTTCATGCCAGCATGGCCGGCGTTATCGCGCAGATTGCGGCGCAGGCCTGCGCCGATCACGCTATCAAACATGTCGGTCTCGCTGGCGGCGTGTTCCAGAACCGGGTACTTACCCGACTTGCTATTCAACAGCTAGAAGCATACGGTCTCTCTGTACACCTGCCAGAAAAAGTACCCTTGAATGACGGCGGACTTTGTTATGGCCAGATTATCGAGACCGGCTTCTCGCTAACGGACAACAACACATGAGCACAGCACCCAACATGCAGGACACCCACATATCACTCGCGCACGGCAACGGCGGGCGCTACATGCGCGAACTTATCGAAGAAGTATTTGCGCGGCATTTGCACAATGAGTCGCTGGATGTCCAGGCAGACGCGGTCGCGCTGCACATGCCCGGTGATGAACTGATGTTCACTACTGACGGTTTTACCGTGCAGCCACTCGAATTTCCCGGCGGCAACATCGGCTCGCTGGCGGTACACGGCACCACCAATGATCTCGCAGTTGCCGGCGCCATTCCAAAATATCTCAGCCTCAACGCGTTCATTGAAGAAGGCCTTGAAGTCAGCGTGCTCGACCGCATTGTCGCCAGCCTTGCACAGGCAGCAAAGCACATCGGTGTCAGCGTGGTGGCCGGCGATACCAAGGTATTGCGGCGTGGTGAAGGCGGCGGACTCTACCTTGCCACCACCGGTATCGGTGTGCGCTATGGTCATCGCATCGGGCTTGACTGTGTTGAGAATGGCGACACCATTGTAGTCAGCGGGCCGGTGGGTGACCACGGTATCGCAGTGATGCTGGCGCGCGAAGCCTTCGGCCTGCGCGGCGATATTCAATCCGATGCAGCCAGTGTGCTTGAACTTACCCGCGCGGCGATGCAGCTCGACGGCCTGCATTTCATGCGCGACCCGACACGCGGTGGACTCGCCACCGTGTGCACCGAAATTTCGCGCGCCACGCGCATGGGTATAAAACTTCAGCAGACTGCCATCCCGATACGCCCCGCGGTGCAGTCGGTGTGTGAAATGCTGGGCTATGATCCGATGTACCTGGCCTGCGAAGGCCGCGTAGTTGCATTGATCAAACCGGCGCAGGCGAATGAACTGGTGTCACGCTGGCAGAAACTTGCAGGCGGCGAACAGGCCGCCATCATCGGCACTATCAGCACATCGCATCAGCATGTCAGCATTACCACCAGCATCGGCGGCGAACGCCTGCTCGAAGAACTCGAAGACGATCCGCTGCCGCGCATTTGCTGAGGTGCGGTATTAAAAGATATTTAGTCCGCAAATGAACGCAAATAAACGCAAATGTTTTTTCTGCGCCTACGGCGCACAAGACCAGTAGCATTTATTTTTATTTGCGTTCATTCGCGTTCATTTGCGGACTAAAGTTTGTAGCTTTAATAACATAAAAAAACCCGGGCATGCCCGGGTTTTTTCAAGCTGAATTGTGCTTACAGCTCGGCGAGGTACTTCTCGACCACCTTGGCAGGCAGCGGGATATAGCCGTCTTTGATAACCACTTCCTGGCCCTGTTTGGACAACACCAGTTTCATGAACTCTTTTTCCAGCGGAGCCAGTGGTTTGTTCGGGTGCTTGTTGACATATACATAGAGAAAACGTGACAGCGGATACTCACCGGAAACCGCATTATCAGGTGTTGCATCAATATACTTGTCGCCTTTCTTGCTCAGCGGTACTGCGCGAACACCGGATGTTTTGTAACCGATACCCGAGTAACCAATACCATTGATCGATGAACTCACCGCCTGTACCACGGAAGCAGAACCCGGTTGTTCGTTCACACTGTTTTTATAGTCACCTTTACACAGGGCTTTTTTCTTGAAATAACCGTAGGTACCCGATACCGAGTTACGACCATACAGCTGTATGTCACGTGTTTTCCAGGCACCGCTCATACCCAGATCACCCCAGCTGGTTACGTCAGAAGTAGCACCGCATTTACGCGTAGACGAAAATATTGCATCAACCTGTTCGATGCTCATGCCCTTGATCGGGTTGTCCTTATTGACATACACCGCAAGCGCGTCAATCGCAACCGGAATAGCCGTAGGCTTGTAGCCATAGCGGTCTTCGAACGCAGCAATTTCCTTGTCTTTCATCTTGCGGCTCATCGGGCCGATGTTTGATGTCGCTTCGGTCAATGCGGGCGGCGCAGTCGATGAACCGGCTGCCTGGATCTGGATATTCACGTTCGGATATGCACGCTTGAATGATTCTGCCCACAGCGTCATCAGGTTGGCCAGCGTGTCTGAACCTACGCTCGACAGGTTGCCGGAAATTCCGCTTGCAGGTTTGTATTCCGGAATGCTGTCGTCCACCGACGCAGCATGAGCAACGCTTGCCATACCCAGTGCGACACCGACCAGTGCAGATAATGTTTTCTTGTATTTCATATTTTGATAACTCCGGATTCTACCGATTGATAACTGTAAATAACTGGGCGAAATTATGTGATTACTTTGTGACATGAAAATGACGAGGTTATTACGATTATGTTACATCAGCCCGTTGTTCTTGCGACGGCCTGTGCATGTGGAAAATAACAGCTGAACACACTGCCCTTGCCCGGGGTGCTATGAATATTGAGCTGGGCATGATGCCTGTCGAGCACATGCTTGACGATTGCCAGCCCCAGCCCGGTGCCGCCCTGGTCACGTGAACGCCCGGGATCGACACGGTAAAAGCGCTCGGTCAGGCGCGGGATATGCGCATAGGTAATGCCAATACCCTCATCTTCGACACCAACGCAAACACCGTTTTCATCCAGCGTACTGAATATTCTGATGCTGCGATTTTCAGGCGTATAGCGTATTGCATTCAATACCAGGTTCGAAAACGCCATGCGAAGTTCTTCGCGATTACCCTCAATAATGACTGGCACAGTTTCAAGTGTAATCACATGTTTCGCTGAATCGAGCGCAAGCGCGTCCTGGTAAACCTCCTGCAGCATGCTATCAATATCGATGCTTTCAGGATGTTCGATATAATTCTCTGACTCTAGCCGCGCGAGCTGAAGCAGCTCTTTCAATATTAGCTGCATGCGCTCGGTCTGGTGCTGGATTTTTTTCAGAGGATCGCGTAATTCAGGGCCGGTTTGTTCGCACAAAACCTCAACAAAACCAGAGATAACTGTAATCGGTGTTCGCAGCTCATGTGATGCATTGGAAATAAAATCCCGGCGCATGGCGTCAATATTCGCACGCTCGGTAATGTCACGCGCAATCATCAGATATTGACCGCTGCCATAGGCGTTAATGGTAACCAGTAAACGGCTCGACCCAACCGTGAACTCGAGCGGCTTTTCATAATCTTTCTTACTGATATATTTTGTAAACACGGGCTGACGAATCAGGTTGTCGATACGCTGGCCAAAATCATTGCCCGCGCGAAGCTCAAACATGCGTTTTGCCGCAGAATTAAACCATTCGATTTCGAAACGCGCATTGAGCACAATAGTGGCGAACGGCAACGCCTGGGTGGATTCCTGAAAGCGTGACAGGATAGATGTCAGTTTACGCCGCGCATTTCGCTGTCGTTGATACAACTGGTAGAGCTGGTAATACACTTCGTCCCATACACCCGTGGTTTCAGGCGTATTGATCGAAGGCGATTGCAGCCAGCGTGTCAGGCGATAAAGATTATAGAGTGTCCATGTCAGGTAAGCGACCAGGGCAATTAGTAACAGGGCACCGGTGTGGCCGCTGAGCGCGCCAAAAATAAGCACAAACAATAACGCCCCGCCAAGCAATAACAATTCCTGGCGCAGGCCCTTACTCATGACTGCCTCGAAAAACGATAACCTCGTCCATGAACAGTTTGCACCAGGTTATCCAGCTTGAATGCCTGCAGGTTTTTGCGCAGACGTCGAATATGCACATCGACGGTGCGCTCTTCAACATACACCTGTGTGCCCCACACCTGGTCGAGCAACTGGCCGCGTGAGAATACCCTGTCGGGATGACTCATAAAATAGTGTAACAAACGAAATTCAGTCGGCGGCAAATCCAGTCTCGGAATCGCCAGCCTTGACGCGCTGGCTCACCGGATCGAGAAACAGTCCGGCAATCTGAATCGGCTGTTCATCCGGCATAGTGCGGCGTAACACTGCCTGCATGCGTGATTTAAGTTCGCGCACAGAGAACGGCTTGGTAATGTAATCGTCGGCGCCAACATCCAGCCCGAGCACGCGGTCTTCTTCTTCGGTCTTTGCCGTGACCATAATCACTGGCAGCATCGAATGGTATTTTCTGATTCGGTGCAGTAAATCGATCCCGCTATTATCAGGCAACATCCAGTCGAGCAGCACCATGTCCAGCGGCTTGCTTTCGATAAGTTCCCACGCCTGCTTCACACTGAATGCCTGGTAGAGTTTGTAACCCTCGGGCTCGAGCGTGAACTGCAGCATATCCTGTATACCCTGATCATCTTCAACAATCAGGATGCTTGCATGTGTCATGAGCGTATATCTTTTTCCACTTCCTGAATATCAGTATGCCGTATATCTTTACCCTGCACCAGGTAAATCACGTATTCACAGATATTTTTTGCATGATCGCCAATGCGCTCCAGTGCGCGCGCAGCCCAGACCATATCCAGCACTTCGCTGATCGTACGCGGATCTTCCATCATGTAAGTAATCATTTCGCGCATGAACGCCTGGTATTCAGCATCAACAACTCATCATCTTTTAAAACCTTGAGCGAAGCATCCACATCCAGTCGCGCAAATGCATCCAGCGCCTCGTGCACCATGATACTGACATGCTTGGCAAGATGCTGCACGCCGGCATAACGCGAATGATAACGACCGTCCTGCTCGGACATATGCACCGCCATGCGCGCTATTTTTTCCGCCTCATCACCAATGCGCTCAAGATCAGTAATGGTCTTGATCACCGCAACCACCATGCGCAGATCTGAAGCGGCCGGTTGTCTGCGCGCAAGAATGCGTGCGCATTCTTCGTCAATACTCACTTCGAGTGCATTGACCTTGTGATCAGTGCGAATCACTTTTTCACCTGCTGCTGCATCCAGTGACTGCAGTGCATCGACCGCGGTCAGTATCTGTTGCTCGACCAGCCCGCCCATGGTCATGACCTGATTGCGCAGATTCTGCATCTCTGCATTGAACTGATGCGAGATATGTTGTGTTGTATTCATATTTTCCATCTGCTTCACCCGTAACGGCCGGTAATATAATCTTCAGTCTGTTTCTTGCCAGGATTGGTAAATATTTTATTGGTATCGCCAAATTCAACCATCTCACCGATATACATAAATGCTGTCTCGTCAGAAACACGCGCG
>CAWKAL010000086.1:0-52987 GCA_963847575.1 uncultured Gammaproteobacteria bacterium | reverse complement strand
AGAATGGTCTTGCCCTGATCTTTGAGCGAACGCATGATGTCGAACAGTTCGTCGACTTCCTGGGGGTTAAAACCGCGGTGGGCTCATCCAGAATAAGAATTTCCGCGCCGCGATAGAGGACCTTGATAATTTCGATGCGTTGTTCGATGCCGACACTGAGCGTTTCGACTTTAGCCGGGGGATCCAGCTTTCAGCCCGTACTGCTCCGAAAGCTCGCGCACGATTTGATTGGCCCGCGATATATCGACCATACCGCCGATGGAAGGCTCCTGGCCCAGGACCACATTCTCCGCGACGGTGAACGGCGGAATCAACATGAAATGCTGGTGCACCATGCCGATGCCCAGTCTGATGGCATCACCGGGATCGGATAGTTGCACGGCCTGACCGTTAACCAGGATGGTACCACTGTCCGGTCGCAAAAGACCGTACAGGATATTTACGAGAGTGGATTTGCCGGCACCGTTTTCGCCAACCAGGGCATGAATTTCCCCTTGCTGTACGGTGAAGTTCACATCATCATTGGCCAAAACCAAAGGAAATTTTTTGGTAATGTGACGCATGTCAACGGCGTAATCCGCCACGGCACCGACTCCTCATTCGATGGTTGATAGAAAACAGATATCAGAGGACAGAAGTCAGAGGTCAGAGGACAGATGGAAGAAACCAAAGTTACTTGTTATCCGTTATTGGTTATTCGTGTCAAGAATTCCGCGGATTATCAAACCAATAACAGATGACGGATGACAGAGGTCAGAAGACAGAGGACTGAAGACAGAAGTCAGAAGACAGACGAGACCATAGCTATTCCTTATTAGTTTTGGGAACTCCGCGGATGTATAACCAAAAACAGATGACGATTAACAGATATCAGATTCAAAATATAGATCGTATCCGGTTTGATGGTCCATTACTCCAGCACTCCAACACTCCATTACTCCAAAACTGACAATTGAAGTCCAATCTCTGCCGTATATCTGCGCACGATGCCGAAACTCGCACCTCCAACCCAAGTCCCTATTTCTCCGGAACCTTGATGGCGCCGGACAGAATTTTTTTCTCGGCTTCCGTGACTTTGTCGATCATGTCCGGTGAAACCAGATCTTTGTTGTATTCATCCAGGGCGTAATAGACCCCGTGATAGGTCTGGCCGTCGATTTGAACCGTGTCTCCCAGTCCGAATACCCGGACACCCGCGTTAAATTTTCCTTCGCTGAAGATCCTTGACGGTCAGATACACGGCCACATCGACCTGTTTCAACATACTGGTCAGGCCGTAGTTTTTGCCGGTCTCTTTGACGTGGCCGAGATGGTTTTGATTGGAATCGACCCCGATGACATATACTTTGCGTTCTTTACCGGCCTCGTACACCCCGGCGCCTGTCAATCCGGACGCATGGTAGATTACATAGGCGCCGCGATCAATCTGGGCCAGTGCCAATTCCTTGCCTTTAACCGGATCGGCAAACGCCGAAGGGGCTGGTACCGGCATAATCACTGAATATTTTGCATCCCGGGTAGGCATATTCCACGCCGGTCTTATAACCGGCCTCAAATTTATGGATCAACGGAACATCCATGCCGCCGATAAAACCGACCGTATTTTTGCCGTCGGCTTTAGCCTTCATCCCGGCAATAACCCCCACCAGAAAGGACCCTTCATGCTCGGTGAACAACATCGATGAAACATTGGGTTTATCAGGAATGAATCCGTCAATGATGGCGAATTTCGTATTCGGGAAATCATCGGCAACCTCTTTGATCGCATCGGTAAAGAGAAATCCGACGCCAAATACAAGATCGAATCCCTGGTTGGCAAGCATCCTTACGCCGGTTTCGCGGTCGGCATCCGCACCCGGTTCGATCTCAACATGCGAAATATCATACTTTGAGGCCCACTGCAAGCCGCGATAGGCCGAATCATTGAAGGATTGATCGCCCTTTCCGCCGACATCAAACACCATACCGATTTTCAGCTTTGCAGCCCAGGCGCTACCCACCGCGCCAGGCCGCACACTAAAACCAAAATACATATAATAGACAGTGTCTTTCTCGCCATAACAGACCTCCTTTCCGAAGTTAAGGTAAGGTAAATTGAAATCTGCCACTTGTATCACCAAAGTTTACTAGTCGTAAATAAGAGCGGATCAAGTACAAAAAGGAAATTGATCGGCGTACATAAACATTCGATCATTGACTTTTTTCCGCCTTCACTCGGCAATGACTGTAATACGAACAGATTATTGTATTGCGGCAATCAACTTTATTCGGACGAGGTTTTAAGTCCGCGCCCCTTGGTACGCATAAAATTTTCCGATTGATACCCCTTATCGATCTTTCGACAAGTAGTTAATTATTAGAGCAAAAATACCGAATATCAACGCGATCATTTGGGATTATGACGGAACCCTGGTGGATACCCGGCATAAAAATCTGAATGTAACCAAAAATATCATTGAAAGCGTTACTAAAACCGATGCATAGAAATTTCCGACTATTACGATCATTGGAAAATTATTATCTGGCCATTCGCAGAACTTCGAAATTGGCGTGAGCTCTATCGGCAGGAGTTCAATTTAACCGAAAAACAGATTGACGAGGCCGGTCGAATGTGGACCGCCTATCAACTCAATGACGATACCGAGGCTGCAGTCTATGAGGGCCTTGAGGCGGTTATCGGTGAATTGGCCGAATTTCCCCATGGTATTGTTTCTCAAAATTCCAGAAGCTGCATCACTCCGAATCTGGAGAAAATGCAGATGCTGCCGTTTTTTAAACATATTGTTGGCTACGAAGAAGTGGATTTAAAAAAGCAGAAACCGGCGCCGGATGGCTTATTGAGCTGCATGGAAAAGCTGTCAGCCCTGGATTCAGGCTATGTCTGCTATATCGGCGATCATGAGACGGATACCCTTTGTGTCCGGGCCGCCAACCGCGTGTTGCAGGAAAATAATTGCCGAGATTAAAGATTTTCAGTATCGGCGCCTGTTATGATTCCGGAGACGGATACCTGCTGCCTGGAATGTCCGTCCTGACTTTGAAGCCCGAAAGGTGAAGATATTCTGGATATTGTTGATCATATCGATCCACGTGACAGGAAGAATTAGAGACTCAACGTACTCGAAAAAGAGCTGGATTGTTTGATTCGAATTGATTGTTCGTAGTTTTCAGGACGGAGCAATTAACCGATCAATCCACAACCTATAATCCAGTCAACGATTCAACCATTTATCAACAGTAGAAGGAGTCCATTGTGGCTAAACTGTATTTCCGTTACGGTGCGATGAATTGCGGTAAATCCACAGCGCTGATCCAGGTGGATTACAACTATCGGGAACGGAACATGAACACGGTGATCATCAAGCCCGAGACCGACACCAAGGGAAGTGAACGGGTGATCTCAAGACTTGATGTGGAACGTCGGGCGGATATTCTTGCCTCTGCCAAAGACAATTTTTATGTATTGATTGAAAACTGGCAAAAGGAAAAAGGTCCGGTCCACTGCGTGCTGGTGGATGAAGCCCAATTTTTGACGCATTCCCAGGTGGATCAATTATTCGAGGTGGCGGTGATCCAGAATATTCCGGTCATCTGCTATGGCCTGCGCACCGATTTCCTGTTAAACGGATTCGAGGGCAGTGCCCGCCTGCTGTTGATGGCGCATAGTATCGAAGAGCTTAAAACCATCTGCAAATGCGGCCAGAAAGCCATCGCCAACGGCCGCAAGATCGGAGGCCGCTTTGTTTTTGAGGGCGCCCAGGTTGCCATCGAAGGTGAGGCCAGTGTTGAGTATGAATCCCTTTGCGCCCGCTGCTATTACAAGTATAAAAAGGAATACGAAGATCGTAAGTGATGATAGCTCAGAGAAATGAATATCACCAAATGGGGTATGACAAAGGCATCCCAACCTGGAACGTTCAGTTTATGTTTGTATCTGAGCCAACAGTTCCATGGCTTTACCTCTAAAATAGAGGTCATCGGATTGGCCTTCACTAATAATATTCCGCAGAAAGATGGCGGCACCCACGTCGCCGGGTTTCGCGCCGCGCTGACGCGCAGTCTGAATCAATACATGGAAAAAGAGGGTGCGGCCTCACGCGCCAAGGTGAACGTGGCCGGCGATGATGCCCGTGAAGGCCTCACCGCGGTACTGTCAGTGAAAGTGCCAGATCCCAAGTTTTCTTCCCAGACAAAAGAAAAGCTGGTCTCGTCAGAAGTAAAAGGTGCAGTAGAATCAATGCTTTCTGAGAAAATCCAGGAATTTCTACTGGAATATCCGACAGACGCAAAAGCCATCACCGCGAAGATTATAGACGCCGCACGTGCCCGCGAAGCGGCGCGCAAGGCGCGTGAAATGACACGCCGTAAAGGCGCGCTCGATATTGCCGGCCTGCCCGGCAAACTCGCTGATTGCCAGGAAAAAGACCCGGCGCTGTGTGAAATCTACCTGGTGGAGGGTGATTCTGCCGGCGGTTCAGCCAAACAGGGCCGCGATCGACGCACCCAGGCGATATTGCCGCTCAAGGGAAAAATTCTGAACGTCGAAAAAGCCCGTTTCGATAAAATGCTGCAGTCTGCAGAAGTGGGCACGCTCATTACCGCGCTTGGCTGTGGCATTGGCAAGGATGAATATAATCCGGACAAACTGCGTTATCACCGCATTATTATCATGACCGATGCCGATGTTGACGGCTCACATATCCGCACCCTGTTGCTGACCTTCTTCTATCGCCAGATGAACGAGCTGATCGAGCGCGGCCATATCTATATTGCACAACCGCCTTTGTACAAGGTGAAAAAAGGAAAACAGGAGCGCTACGTCAAAGACGACGATGAGCTCAATGCCTGGTTACTGCAACAGGCACTCGAAGGCACCAAACTGTTCGTCAATCCAGAAGCGCCGGCAATATCGCAAACTGCGCTGGAAGATCTTGCGCGCAACCACCTGGTTGCGCAGGTCTCGGCTGCAAGGCTGGCACGTCGCATTGACATTAATGTGCTGAAAGAAATGATGAACCTCGCGGGTTTACAGGAAGACGACCTGGGCGATCGCGAAAAACTCCAGCAATATATAGATAAGCTATTGATTTTGCTAGAAAAACATAAGCTTACCGGGATTCATTATCGGGCCAGCATTGAAACCGATGCAGACAACCGCCTGCAGATACACATGATTAAACAGGTCCACGGGCTGGATCATGATCAAATACTGGGGCAGGATTTTTTCCTTTCTCCCGATTACCAGGTGCTGGGCAAGCTGGGCAGCAAACTCGAAGGTCTTCTCGGCGAGGCGGCTTATATAGAACGCGCAGACAAACAGGCGCCGGCCGACAGTTTTGAAAATGTCATGAGCTGGCTGATGACACAGGCGCGCAAAGGACAGAACATTCAGCGTTACAAGGGCCTGGGTGAAATGAACCCGGATCAGCTGTGGGATACCACCATGAACCCGGAAACTCGCCGCATGCTGCAGGTGCATATCGAAGATGCGATTGCGGCCGATGAAGTATTCACTACGCTGATGGGTGACCAGGTAGAACCGCGCCGTGAGTTCATAGAGAAGAATGCGCTGGCAGCAAACAACATCGACACCTGAAAACGTAATCCGGGCAGATTACTGGTTTGTTTTCAACGAAAAATCAGCGCCCTTGCGGAACGCCTTTAAATCCTGGTCGATCTGTTTCATCACTAAATGAATGCCATCACGATACGGTAGCGTACCGTTGTCGCGCATGATTTCCCGGCCTTCTGCGCCGTGGCAAAAGCTGACGAATTGCTTCACTTCTGCCAGTTTTTTAGAACGCGGGTTATACGTAATATACAGCGGGCGATAGAGCTGATATTCGCCGCTTTTGACGTTATCGTAACTCGGGTAGACATTTTCGAGCTTAATAATTTTTACATCGCGTAAGCGAGCGCTGCTGATTCCGGTAATGGCAATGGCATGCGGATTTTCGATGATGGTTTTTTCCAGCGGACCGCTTGACTTGAATTGCCGTGTTGAGGCTATCTCCTGATCAAAGTCGGCAAAAATAAGCTTTCGCAGTGTGCGACCAACGCCAGAGTTCTTGCTTTGCCTGGTGTATAGATCTATTTTTGTATCAGCCCCGCCTAATTCTTTCCAGTTGGTGATTTTGCCCAGGTAAATGTCCCTGACCTGCGCAAAACTCAAGTTCTCCAGCGGATTGTCTTTATGGGTAATCACGACCAGTGCATCCCAGGCGACCGGCTCAAGCCCAACACCTGCTTCGCGTGGATCTTCGGGCAGCTGGTAACGACATGACCCGCCCAGGTCAGCGTCGCCGCTCACCACGTGACGTATGCCCCTGGTCGCACCACCACCCTGAATATTGATATGTATATTGGTCTTTTTTTCAAACGCCTCAGCAAGATCAGTGACATAAGCTTTCTTGCTGATACCGCAGCCCACCCAGTTGAGAGTTTCAACAGGTTCGGCAAATGAACTTTCTGAGACAAACAGAAAGAATATGAAAAATCGAAATAGCGCAGTTATTGACACCAGCGGCCTCTCTGCATCAGCAGATAAAGTTGGATATATTTGAATAACAGTTCAACTATATGAATTTAGGTTAAATATGCGAGAATGCCAGCAAATAAGGTACCTAGATGAAATATTCAGATTTAAGGGATTTCATACATCAGCTTGAGTCCATGGGCGAACTGAGAAGGATCACTGTAGAAGTAGATCCTTACCTCGAAATCACCGAAATATGTGACCGCACATTAAAGCAGGGCGGCCCCGCGCTATTGTTCGAAAATGTGAAAGGCCACAAGGTACCCATGCTGGCAAATCTTTTCGGCACTACAAAACGCGTCGCGCTAGGCATGGGAGAAGACAGCGTTGATGCCCTGCGCGAAGTCGGTAAATTGCTCGCATTTCTAAAAGAGCCCGATCCGCCAAAAGGCATGAAAGATGCCTGGGAAAAGCTCCCTGTGTTCAAACAGGTGTTGAACATGGCACCAAAAGTAGTCAGCAAGGCCGCCTGTCAGCAAATAGTGCTCGAAGCCGAAGACATTGATCTGGGTAACATACCGGTACAAACCTGCTGGCCCGGCGATGTTGCGCCCCTGATTACATGGGGGCTGGTGATCACTCGCGGACCAGAAAAAGAAAGGCAAAATCTCGGCATATATCGCCAGCAGGTGATAGCAAAAAACAAAGTCATCATGCGCTGGTTATCACACCGCGGTGGCGCACTCGATTTTAGAGACTGGCAACAACAACACCCGGGCGAAGCTTTTCCGATCGCCGTAGCACTCGGTGCTGATCCAGCAACCATACTGGGCGCGGTCACACCGGTGCCGGATACATTATCCGAATACGGTTTCGCGGGTTTGTTGCGAGGCAGTAAAACCGAAGTCGTGAAATGTGGTTTAAGTGATTTACAGGTTCCGGCATCAGCCGAGTATGTGCTCGAAGGATTTATTTATCCGGATGATACAGCGCTCGAGGGCCCGTATGGCGATCACACCGGCTATTACAATGAAACCGAAACCTTTCCGGTGTTCACCATCGAACGTATCACGCACCGCAAAGACCCGATTTATCACAGCACCTACACCGGTCGCCCGCCAGACGAACCCGCAATACTTGGTGTTGCCTTGAACGAAGTATTCGTACCAATACTGCAAAAACAGTTTCCGGAGATAGTGGATTTTTATTTGCCGCCGGAAGGTTGTTCATATCGTGTTGCAATCGTCAGCATGCGCAAGCAGTACGCGGGTCACGCAAAACGTGTAATGATGGGCGTCTGGAGTTATCTGCGCCAGTTCATGTATACCAAGTTTGTAATCGTGGTTGATGAAGATGTAAATACGCGAAACTGGCAAGATGTTATCTGGGCGATAAGTACCCGGGTTGATCCGGTACGTGATTTCACCCTGGTAGAAAATACGCCCATCGATTATCTTGATTTTGCATCACCCGTTTCAGGCCTGGGATCAAAAGTTGGAATTGACGCGACTAACAAATGGCCGGGTGAAACTACGCGTGAATGGGGCAGGCCCATTGCCATGGATGAGCAGGTGAAACAGCGGGTAGATTTAATCTGGGAACAACTCGAGATATTCAAGTAAGCGGACATATAACGCGGCCACATATAATGAATCTTCAGCAGAACATAGTTGTAGATCTACATGTGTAATAAAAGTCATATATATAAATTGAAAACAATCAGCGTGCCAGAGAGATGCCGTTAATGCGCTCAGCAACTTTATTAATTCACTGTCCGGACCAGCCCGGTATCGTGCTGGCGATTACACGCTTTCTATCCGGCCACGGCGGCAACATTGTATACCTTGACCAGCATGTTGATGCAGGACAGAAGATTTTTTTCATGCGTGTTGAATGGGACCTGGAAAAATTTGATATTGCTGATAATGCAATAGAAATTCAATTTGCAGACGAGGTGGGCAGGCCGTTGCAAATGAACTGGGAACTGCATTTTTCCGATGCGGTGCCACGCATGGCTTTATTTGTTTCAAATCTTCCGCATTGTTTTTACGATATTTTATCTCGTTACGAGGCGGGCGAGTGGCGCGTGGAAATACCGTTGATCGTCAGTAATCACACAGACCTGGAAGAGGCCGCAAAAAGGCTGGGGATTGATTATTATTATCTGCCCGTAAACAAAAATAATAAAGCAGAGCAAGAAGCAAAGCAGCTTGAGTTGATGCAACGCTACGATATCGATTTCATTGTTCTGGCGCGTTACATGCAAATACTCAGTGATAATTTTGTGCGCCAGTATCCGCAGCGCATCATAAACATACACCATTCATTTCTGCCGGCCTTTCCTGGCGGAAAACCCTACCATTCGGCGCATCAGCGCGGTGTAAAAATTATCGGCGCTACCAGCCACTATGTCACAGCAGAGCTAGATGCCGGGCCTATTATCGAACAGGACGTAGTCCATATCAGCCACCGGGACTCAGTTGATGACATGGTTCGAATAGGAAGAGACCTGGAAAAAATTGTGCTCGCACGTGCGGTATGGCACCAGCTCAATCACGACATCCTGGTATATGAAAACAGAACAGTGATATTTGAATAAGTTAACTGGCTGGTTGTGTGATATAAAGTTGTGCATATGCGCGACGATAAAGCACCGTGAACTTGAGCGAAAGTTTATGTAACCAGTATTTGCGCTTCAGGTTTGTTTCATTTTCCTGCAGCGTTTGCGCGAGATGGGCAATGACAGGAAGAATCTGCACCTGGCTGAGCAACATATTTTTTTCAAAATTAGCGGTATCGTCGATGAATCGCCTTGCCGTTGTATAGCGCAAGCTGTCAAGCGTCGAAACAGCGACTGAATTTTCTTTCAGCTGGTTGAAACGAATCTCTGGTTTTTCTTCAGCCAGTTCTTCGAGTTGCTCCAGTGAATATTCAGAAATGTCGGCAATATCATCGACAAGGTCCGCGACCGGTTGCCGGGTTGCACTAAAACTGATCACGGTTTTAAAGTAACGAATAGCAGTGAGGTATTGTTCGTCCTCGAGAAATATTCTAAGAACACTATATCCCTGCTGCGTACTAACGCGCTCTGATTCAACCGGCTGTACTGTACTGGCCGACAGGATCAGCGGGAAAAAAACAATCAGAATACTATGGAAACAGCGAAACATGGCAGTCCGTGTCGTTAGCGTCCGCATACAGACACGACTGATACACCAGAGTTCAAGCAGCTGGTCGGTTGACCGGGTTTCCGGCAATTGTTTCAACAATGTAATAACCATGATTTCTGGGGAAAATTTTAAGTGCGTCGGAGTACAATGACCACTTCTGGCAGATGCAAGAACGCGTCGGGCCGTATTTAATCTCAATATTTCTGGGGGTAATATGTTTGAACCAATACAGATTCCATTTGGCTGTGTCATGCTTTTCAATGTTGTCGATCTCAAGGATGACGTCAAGATAGAAGATGTCGAGCTGGTGCTGGGCGAAATGTGCAACGTGGTAAAAAACACCTATGGCGATGACAAAGGTGGCTTCATCGGTGGCCAGGTGTACAAGTATTCCGGCTTTATTTCGGACGAAGGCTCGGTAGGTGAAGCACCAGGTGATAATAAAATAGCTGCCAAAATAAAACAGGGCGAGCTCGCGATAGTGACCTTCTGGAAGTCTTTTGACCAGCACGAAAAATCCCACGCCGATAAAATATTCAAGCAAAAGTTTTCTGAACTGGCAGAGTTCTGTGATGAAACCTATGAGCTTGGTTATGAAATGCTCTGGCAGGGTGTGCCGGAATAAGCATTTTATAAATGAAGCAGCTGATACTTGTTCGGCATGCAAAATCAAGCTGGGATGTGCCGGCACATGATGATATAGCGCGCCCATTAAATCCGCGTGGACTGCGCGATGCGCCACAGATGGGCAAGCGTATTGCAAATGGGCCATATCAACCTGAATTGATTATCAGCAGCGCGGCCGAGCGCGCACGCAACACGGCTGAATTGATTGCTCACGAGCTCGGCTATAAGCAATCAGCAATAAAACTGGAGCGCAATCTGTACTGTTTTGATGCCGAAGGCTTGCTGCAGCAGATTAAGCAGTTCGATAATTCAAACCAGCGTATTTTATGCGTTGGTCACAATCCTGCGATTACAGCTGTGGTTAACCAGTTGTGCGGCGAGCACATAGATAATGTACCCACCTGCGGCGTGTGTTACCTGCAATTTGAATCATCCCGCTGGGCTGATATCAGCGCAGGTATGTTGATCAATTTCGACTACCCGAAGAAAACCACAGAGTCCTAGATCGTCTGGTAATACAGGTTCTGCGGATGGTTGGCCTGGGCGAAGAAAAACCAGCGTTCTGCCAGCAATCCGACATACTGCACAAAAAACGCCAGCAGGAACACCGCGATCACCGGTTGATAAAGGCCTGCCGCCAGCAGCGCAACGGGAACTGCGAACACCAGCACCAGAAACAGCCACTTGATGTTTTTCATGAACACTATCGACATGCCATGAAAATATTCGCGGGTATTGTATGAACTCGCCATAAAGCCGCGAGATTTTTGCTGGATATCTGAATGGCGTATTCCGATAGCCGTAGCAAGCGTGGATTTGTATTTTATTTTTGCATTACGTATCAGTGATGCAACACGCGTGGTAAATCCGGCCAGGGTAATAATAATCGCCCAGCTGGCATAAAAGCCGACCAGCTCGGACTGCGAGAATGAAGCAAACAGTGCGGCCAGGGTAAACCCCGATGCAGTCCCAAGCAGGGTGTAATTAATCACGGTCAACGGGCTGGCCCATTCCTGCAAAAACTTGATGCAGGCATATATCATGGCGGTACAGATAAACAGTGAAAATGCCAGCAGGGTGTTGATCGCACCGATCATCAAAGAAACATCGACAGTAAACGCACCGCTGATGCTGAACAGCACCGGGTTTAAATCAAAATAATGCACAATGCCATAGAGCAATGTCGTGCCCATGAAGGCGGGCAGCACAATCACTTCACGTGATAACCACGATGTGCGCCACATTGCAGCAGAACGCCATGCGCGCTCCGGGTGGCCAAGATGAAAAAATGAAGCCAGCAAACCACCGCCCAGAAATACCAGCGCAAGCAAACTGCCGAAGCCGTAAAAACTGTGCGAATCCTGTACTGGCAATACATTAAACACCGAGTACAGCTGGCCGGTGTACAGCGCAAGAAATAAGCCCTGGCCAACCCCGATCAGGGTGGTCAAAAAAATAACTGAAAAAGCAGGATGCATAAGTATTCCCTAAATGTTTACCAGCTGGTGATATCGTCCAGCGTTTGTTCGTCTTTGCCGGGCATGGGCAACTGGCGTTCTTTCTTCAGCGGATTGTCTACCCGGGTGAGTTCATCACGGTGAATCGTGATGCTGGTCTTGCGTCTTGGCAGATAATGGTTGGCAGGTTTGGTGCCCCATTCCGGCATTAACTGGTAGCCGCCATTCTCACGGATGTTGACCGACACATTCGAGTCCGGATCATTCACATCGCCGAACAGGCGCGCACTGGTCGGGCAGGCGAGTACGCATGCCGGTTTGCGTTCTGCTTCTGGTAATGACTCATCGTAAATGCGGTCGACACACAGGGTGCACTTTTTCATCACCTTGAGATTTTCATCGATTTCGCGCACGCCGTACGGGCAGGCCCAGGAACAATATTTACAGCCGATGCACTTGTCATAATCGACCAGTACAATGCCGTCTTCTTCGCGTTTGTAACTCGCGCCGGTCGGGCACACGGTGACGCACGGCGGTTCTTCGCAGTGCAAACAGCTTTTGGGAAAATGCACGGTCTGCGTATTGGGGTATTCGCCCACTTCAAATGTCTGCACGCGATTGAAAAAAGTACCAGTCGGGTCTTCGGCGTAGGGATTAAAGTCCGACATGAAGCCAGCGCTGCCGGAGGTGTTCCATTCCTTGCAACTGGTGACGCAGGCATGGCAGCCCACGCACACATTCAGGTCGATGACGAGAGCGAGCTGTTTCATGATTTTCTCCCGCCGGCAAAATATTTCAGCCAGCGCACAGCTTTGCGACGTGTTTTGCTCGCAGGCATTTTGTCCGGTGCATCAAATTGTGGATAGGTAACTTCGGGCTCATTGGCGGCAGCCGGATAAATGCGCACGCGCACATCGTACCAGCCGGCCTGCCCGGTCAACGGATCAGAATTTGAAAAATGGCTGCCATCGGCTTTGACAGGCAGCTCTTCACTGATCAGGTGGTTGAGTAGAAAACCTTTTTTTGATTCATTGGCATTTTTGCTCAGGCCCCATTGACCCGAGGCCTTGCCGATCGCGTTCCAGGTCCACACCGTGCCGGGTTCAACGGCTTCGGAATACCGACACATACAACGCACCTTGCCGTGCATGGATTCCACCCACATCCAGCCGCCGTCTTCGATGTTGGCGGCGCGCGCGGTTTTTGAGTTCACATGCAGGTAATTGTGCGTGTGTATCTGTCGCAGCCAGGCGTTTTGTGAATCCCACGAATGGTACATCGCCATCGGTCGTTGAGTAATGGCATTCAACGGGTACTTGCGTAAATCGGTGGCGAGGGTTTCCAGCGGTTCCGAATAAAACGGCAGCGGATCAAAATGTTCGTTAATACGTGCGCGCAAACGCTCGGGCGGCTGTTTGCCAAACGATTTGCCCTGTGCGGCAAGCCGGAATTTTTGCAGCACTTCGGAATAAATATGAATATTGATCGGTTCGACATAACGCGTCAGGCTGTGGCGCTTGGCCCATTCGAGATAGCCCTGGTTCCAGTTACGCATGTATTGATATGACTTCGGCAGTTCGTAACGGAACACGCAGTTGTTCTTTTCGTACATTTCCCATTGTTTCGGATTGGGCTCGCCTTTCATGAATTTTTCGCCGCCCTTGCCGCGCCAGCCGGCGAGAAAACCGATACCCGAACCGGGTGACGTTTCATAGTTAACGATGAAGTCGGGATAATCACGAAACTTGCGCGTGCCGTCTTCATGCACAAACGCGGGCAGTTTCAGGCGTGAGCCGAGTTCGATAAGTACTTCCTGGAAGGGTTTGCATTCGCCGGTCGGCGGTACCACAGGTATGCGCACCGAATCCATCGGGCCATCAAATTCAGAAATCGGCCGGTCCAGCATCGACATCACGTCATGGCGTTCAAGATACGTTGTGTCGGGCAACACCAGGTCGGCAAAACTCACCGTCTCGGATTCGAACGCATCGCACACCACGATAAAGGGGATTTTATATTCGCCGTCTTCATCACGTTCGTTCAGCATCTTGCGCACCTGCTCGGTGTTCATGCTCGAATTCCACGCCATGTTCGCCATAAAAATCAGCAGCGTGTCGATCTTGTAGGGATCACCGCGGGTGGCGTTGGTAATCACGTTGTGCATCAGGCCGTGCACCGACAGCGGGTATTCCCAGGAGAACGCCTTGTCGATACGCACCGGTTCACCGGCGTCATCGACGAACAGGTCATCCGGGTCTGCCGGCCAGCCCAGCGGCATACCGTCTAAAGGGGTGTCGGGCTGGACCGCGTCGGGCCCGGTCGGGGGTTTCGCGCAGGGCGGAATCGGCCGTGGAAACGGCGCCTTGTGTCGAAAACCGCCGGGACGGTCAATCGTGCCGAGGATACTCATTAATATGGACATCGCGCGGATTGTCTGGAAACCATTCGAGTGTGCCGCGAGTCCGCGCATGGCGTGGAACGCCACCGGGTTGCCGGTAATACGGTCGTGCTCGTTGCCCCAGGTGTCGGTCCAGGCGATGGGCAATTCGATTTTTTCATCGCGCGCGGTAATGCCCATTTCGTAGGCCAGGCGCTGGATGGTCTCGGTCGGAATACCGGTGATTTCCGAGGCCCATTCCGGGGTGTATTCCTGCACGCGATCGACCAGCAACTGGAACGCGGGTTTCACCGGGGTGCCGTCGTCGAGTTTGAAATCGCCCAGCAGGAAGGGGTCGGAGCCCGAGGTGTGCATGGAGATCGGCTTGTTCAGATCACGGTCCCACCACAGCTTGTTCTGCGCATCAAAACAGCCTTCTTCCTTGGGCACTTCAAAGCGCACGAACATACCGTGCTCGGTCGAGGCCTCATCCAGGTTGACCAGCTCGGCGGCGTTGCTGTACTTGACCAGGAAATCGCGATCGTACAGTCCCTGGCGAATAATCTCGTTGATCAGCGCGAGGAACAGCGCGCCATCGGTGCCGGGTTTGATCGGGATCCATTCATCGGCAATCGCCGCATAGCCGCTGCGCACCGGGTTGATGGCGATGAACTTGCCGCCCTGGCGCTTGAATTTCGACAGCTCGATCTTCATCGGGTTGGAATGATGGTCTTCGGCGGTGCCGATCATGACGAACAGCCTGGCGCGCTCCAGGTCGGGGCCACCAAACTCCCAGAACGAACCGCCGATGCTGTAGATCATGCCCGCGGCCATGTTGACCGAGCAAAATCCGCCGTGGGCGGAATAATTCGGCGTGCCGAACTGCTTGGCAAACAGCCCGGTCAGCGCCTGCATCTGGTCGCGGCCGGTGAACAGGGCAAATTTTTTCGGATCGGTGTGGCGAATATTGGCGAGGCGCTCTTCCAGCAGGCTGAAGGTTTTTTCCCAGCTCACCACTTCAAACTTGCCTTCACCACGCTCACTGCCGGCCTTGCGCATCAGCGGCTGGGTCAGGCGCGCGGGTGAATATTGCTTCATGATGCCGGACGCACCCTTGGCGCAAATCACACCCTTATTCAGCGGGTGTTCGGGGTTGCCCTCGATATAACGCACCTCGCCATCGCGCAGTGTCACCCGTATGCCGCAACGGCAGGCACACATATAACAGGTGGTGTTCTTGACCTCGATGCGACTGGCTTTATCGGTCGCTTTGGATAAGGGGTCATGCAAGGGTCTGGACATCATGTTTTCCTGTTCGGACTTCCGGGTGGTGGCCATTTAGCCCAAAAAACCGGCGGCTGACCAATTAGTAATACTGAAGCTTATATAAATAAATTATTGATTGCTAATATGCAAAGGTAATATTTGATACATATCACTACCCGCTGCTGAGGTTTTTTCCCCGTGCTGATCGAGCGATGTTACTGCCCGGGTTTCACCGATTTTGAGCGTGATAAATCGGCCCTGGTCGAGCGCGCCAGCGGCGACCAGCGCATTGAGTGTCTGTTCTGGTTCGAAAAAAGGTTCGGCGGATAACTGGAAGGTGCCCCAGTGCATGCCGATCGACAGCCCTGCTTTCAGATCATTATGAATCCGGGTGGCTTCTTCCGGGTTCACGTGGGTGGCCTGCATAAACCAGCGTGGCGCATAGGATCCGATGGGGATGAGTGCGATATCCACGGCGCCATAGCGCTGATAGACCTGTTTGAATTGAACCTCGTTGTAGCCGGTATCTCCGGCGAACCAGGCGCTAAAATCACCGAACTCGATGCGCCAGCTGGCCCACAGGGTGGCATAGCGATCACCCAGCCCGCGCCCGGACCAGTGCTGCGCGGGAGTGGCAATAAACCGGATCCCCGCCAGTGTGCGTTCATCCCACCAGTCAAATTCGTGGACCCGATCGCCGTCGATACCGATGTCTTCAAACCAGGTCTTCAGCCGCAAAGGCACCAGGTATTCGGGTGCGTTGCCCAGGTATTCAATCGTGAACTGATCGAGATGATCATAATGATTGTGTGAAATCACCACGAAGTCGATAGTTGGCAACTCGGAAAGCGTAATCGGCTTTGCTACCAGCCGTGCCGGCCCGGTAAAAAACACCGGTGAGGCGCGATCAGACAGGATCGGATCAGTCAGGATGTTCACCCCGCGATACTGAACCAGGAAACTCGAATGCCCCAGCCAGGTGATTTTGGGTGCTTCGAGCGGCGCCAGCATGTGCTCGACGGCCTGTTCGGCAACCGGCATGGCAGCGGCGTCTAACTCGTGATCGGCGAAAACATCATCACTGAAATAACGCATTTTCAGATATGTAAAAAACGTTTTAGTGTTATCGCGCTGGCTGTAGGGATTTATAAACCCCTGGTCAGTATGGTGCGCGGGTCGCTCGGGCGCTGCCGGGCAGGCGGCACTGAACAGCAGAATAGAGACAACCAGGACGTGTGGCTTCATGCCGCGCAGACTAGCAGCTGCCACCGGTACATAACAACCACGACCACAGGTGGTATTCACCCAACACTTTGATATGGCATATAATTCGCAGCTCAACCCGGAGCGTTCATGTTTTACAGCGAATCTTTTGATGTCATTGTCATCGGTGGCGGCCACGCCGGCACCGAGGCTGCGCTGGCGGCCGCGCGCATGGGTGCAAAAACCCTGCTGCTGACGCACAACATCGAAACCCTGGGCCAGATGAGCTGTAACCCGGCCATTGGCGGTATCGGCAAGGGCCACCTGGTGAAAGAAATCGACGCCATGGGCGGGGTGATGGCCAAAGCCGCCGACCGTGGTGGCATCCAGTTTCGTATACTCAATCGCAGCAAGGGACCGGCGGTGCGCGCCACCCGCGCCCAGGCCGACCGCGTGCTGTATAAAGCCGCGGTGCGCGAGGCGCTGGAGAACCAGCCCAATCTTTCGCTATTCCAGCAGGCGGTGGATGACCTGGTGGTGGAAAGCACCAGCGAGGGTGAGCGCGTCACCGGCGTGGTCACGCAGATGGGCCTGCGGTTTACTGCAAAAGCCGTGGTGCTCACCGTGGGCACGTTTCTTGGCGGTAAGATCCATATCGGTGAAAGCAATTACTCGGGTGGCCGCGCCGGTGATCCGCCATCGATTGCGCTCGCACAACGTTTGCGCGATCTGCCGTTTCGCGTCGGTCGACTCAAAACCGGCACGCCGCCACGTATCGACGGTCGCACGATTGATTACTCGGAACTGAAGTCACAGCCGGGTGACACGCCGTTGCCGGTGTTCTCCTTTACCGGCTCGGTGAATCAACATCCCGAGCAGCTCGACTGCCACATTACGCACACCAACGCGCGCGGCCACGAACTGCTGCGCAACAGCCTGCACCGTTCGCCGATGTACAGCGGCGAGATCGAAGGCGTTGGCCCACGTTACTGCCCGTCGATCGAAGACAAAATCGTGCGCTTTGCCGATAAAACCGCGCACCAGATATTTATCGAACCGGAAGGGCTGCACACCCACGAAGTGTATCCCAACGGTATTTCTACCAGCCTGCCGTTCGACGTACAGTTTGAATTTGTACGCACAATCAAGGGGTTTGAAAACGCGCATATCACCCGGCCCGGGTACGCGATTGAATATGATTATTTTGATCCGCGCGATCTAAAAGCCTCGCTGGAAACAAAATTTATCAACGGCCTGTATTTTGCCGGCCAGATCAACGGCACCACCGGATATGAAGAAGCGGCCGCGCAGGGCCTGCTCGCCGGCATCAATGCCACCCGGCAGGTGCAACAACAAGACGCGTGGACACCCATGCGTGATCAGGCGTATATCGGCGTACTGGTCGATGACCTGGTGACCATGGGTACGGCAGAACCCTATCGCATGTTTACCTCGCGCGCGGAGTACCGCCTGTTGTTGCGCGAAGACAATGCTGATCTACGCCTGACCGAGACCGCGCGTCAGCTGGGCCTGGTGAACGATGCGCACTGGCGCAGTTATGAGCGCAAGCGTGAGGCCATCGTGACAGAACAACAGCGGCTGGCCAGTCTCATTGTCCAGCCGAATTCAGACCCGGGCCGTGCTATTTCCAGGCTGCTTGAAAAACCGCTGGCACGTGATTTTCGCGCCAGCGAGTTATTGCGTCGCCCACAAATCGATTATGCCCAGCTCAGCGCGATCATCGGCACGCCAGCGCCACTCGCTCCACAGGTCGCCGAGCAGGTGGAGATACAGGCAAAATATGAAGGCTACCTGGATCGCCAGTTAAACGAGATCGAAAAAGCCAAACGCCATGAATGCACGTCGATTGCAAAAATAAGCGACTACCAGCAGGTCCGCGGTCTGTCGGCAGAAGTGTGTCAGAAACTCAATGCACATAAGCCTGAAACCATCGGCCAGGCGTCGCGCATCCCCGGGGTTACGCCCGCGGCCATATCCCTTCTCATGGTGCATCTCAAAAAGTCGTCCGGCTGAATCTGCTCACGGCGGTATCACAGGCAGGGCGCCGTATTCACTGCTAAATTAAGTATGTTAGCTATCAATCAGCCAGGCATGGTTTGAATTCCCAGGTCTATGAAATCTGCCAGAATCAGGGTAAACAATCGTTACAGGTATAGTTTTTGCGATTCAAACCGACCATATTAGTGTGTAAGTGTTCTGCGATACGGTCAGGACAGTGCGGCTCGGGGCTTGTTTGCTGTGATGCAAAACAGGCGGGTATCGCTCCGTTTTGTCTGCGCTGAAAACAGGCCCACCTGCCGGAAATTATGAAATTCCTTGAAATAATCAAAAACAAAAGCCTGATGAGACTGACAGGGGTGCTGTCAGTGCTGGCTGTCGTCGCGATTTTAATCATTGTATTTGCGCTCTATACCGTATCCATCCAGCAACACCGCACGATTCTGACCAGCCAGCTGGATAGCCAGGCGCGCTGGCTAAACAACCTGCGTTCGATTGATCAGCGCCTGGGCGGGAATATGTCGAATGATGCGTTGATTCGCCTGGCCATCGAGCAGCTACAGCAGGCCGATATGCACAGGCAGCATACCGGCATTGCCAGCGAGTTTGCGCTAGCCCGGCGCGAAGGCGAGCAGATAATCCACCTGTATTCCAATGCAACTTTGCATAAACCCGCTGAACAACATGCAATTGGTTTTAACGACAAACGTGCCACCGCCATGCGGCTTGCGCTTTTGGGTGAATCGGGTACGCGTATGCAGCGCGATTATCGCGATATTTATGTACTGGTAGCGTACAGGTATTTGCCCGAGTACCAGCTAGGCATGGTTTGCAAGGTGGCTATTGAAGACATCATTACGCCCTACCTGGTCATTGTGCTGATAGCGGGTGTGATTGCCGTCGTTTTTGTATTCGTCTCGGCCTTTGTTTTCATCAGGGCGATGGCCCCCGCTTATCGGCAAATAGAAAACAATGCCGAGCGTATTTCCCGCCAGCACAGTGTGCTTACCAGTATCAATGACCATGGTGAGGCGCAGCCCTGTGATATGGATCAGATATTCGGTGATATCACTTCTGCGGCCAGCCGCGCGCTGGCAGTGTCCCGGGTTGGCATCTGGTTGTTCGATGATGCGCGCCAGCAGCTGCATTGCGCCAGTCTCTACACCAATGAAAAAGCGGTGGATTGCGAGGTTCTATGTGCAAGTGATTACCCGAATTATTTTGAAGCCCTTGCCGAGCCTAAAGCGTTAAGCGTAGAAAATGTCTACACCGATTCACGGACGAAAGAACTCGCAAAAGACTACCTGAAACCAAACAATATCACTGCCTTACTCGATGCGCCCATCATGCTTGATGGCGAAAGTATTGGTGTTATATGCCATGAACAGGTGGGCGAAAAAAGAAAGTGGCAGATGGAAGACCTGAGTTTTGCACATTCAATGGCCGGCCATATCGCCATGGTGATGAACAACTGCCGACGCAACAAGGCTGAACAGTATCTTAAAGAATCTGAACAGCGCTATGAACTTGCAGTGGCCGGTGCAAACGACGGTCTATGGGACTGGGACCTGGTCAGTAATAAAGTATACCGTTCGCCGCAGTACATGAAATTACTGGGGTATGAAAGCAGTGATTTCAAGCAGGGATATGAATTCTGGTTATCGCACCTGCATCCCGATGACCGGCAACGCGCCGAGGATTCCATTAATGCCCATCTCGAAGATGCAAATAAACCATATGATGTAGAGTTTCGACTGCGTAACCATAGCGGTGAATACCGCTGGTTTCGTGGCAGGGGCAGCGCACTGCGCGATAAAAACGGTAAGCCCTACCGGGTTTCCGGCTCTATTACTGATATTACCGATCTCAAGGAAATACAGAATGACCTGAACCGATTCAAGCAGTCGCTTGGCGAAATCTCAGAAAACATATTCATGTTTGATCCTGACACGCTAAGGTTTTTCTATGTAAACAATAGCGCAATCGATGATACCGGGTACACCGAAGAAGAGCTGATGCAAATGACGCCGGTAGACATCAAGCCGGAGTTTACCGAGAAAACCTTCAGGCAGCTGTTGTCAACACTGGAAAGCAGTCCCGGCGACTCGTTGAACTTCGAGACCATGCATCTACGCAAAAACGGTGAACAAAAGCCGGTCGAAGTTCATCTTCAATATATTGCACCTGCTAATACCTCGCCACGCTTTGTTGCAATTGTGCGTGATATTTCAGAGCGAAAAAATTCGGAAATCGAGAATTATATTCAACGAACCCTGCTAGAGCATATTTACAAAGTGCAGGATGAGTTTATCTCGGGCCAGGACAGGCAAAAAGTATTCGAGCAATTGCTCAACGGTATTCTTGATATTACTGAAAGTGAATTCGGCCTGATCGGTGAAGTGATATACCCGGTTGATGAGCCACCATACTTACGTACACGACATATCACCAACATCGCGTGGAACAGTGACGTGCGGCAGCGTTATGAACGAGAATCCCAGGCGGGACTCGAATTCAGAAATCTCGATAATTTACTGGGTGCGGTTGTTACCTGTGGTGAAACAATTATTTCGAATGATCCCGCCAAAGACCCGAGATCGGGTGGCTTGCCACCGGGCCATCCAGAGCTGGAATCTTTCATGGGTATACCTCTCAAGCTCGGTGACAGGCTTACGGGTATGGTCGGTATCGCAAATCGCACCGGGGGCTATAACACCAGCATGATCCAGTTGCTGCAACCACTGTTGTCAACCTGCACCAACCTGCTCGAAGCAGAGAAAGCCGAGGCCTTGCGCGACTCGATGGAAATCGCGCTGATTGATGCCAGGGATGAAGCTGAACAGGCAAACCGCACCAAGTCTGAATTTTTATCCAGCATGAGCCATGAATTGCGCACGCCGTTAAATGCCATCATGGGCTTTGCTCATTTGTTGCAATTAGACAAGGGCTTAACCGGCGCACAACAGAAACACGCGAAAGTTATTTATAACGCGGGCAGCCTGCTGCTTGAATTAATTAATGACGTGCTGGACCACGCAAAAATCGAAGCCGGCCATATCGATCTTGTAATCGAATCGGTCAGGCTGTGCCCGGTACTGGTGGATAGTTTCAGGTTGATCAGGCCGCTGTCAGAAAAAAATAACATCAGCCTGAGTTACGACAATAAAGACGTACAGCTTGATTGCCACCAGGAGATATGGGTGCGCGCAGACATTACCCGGCTCATGCAGGTGATTCTCAACCTGCTCAGTAACGCAATCAAGTACAACAAAAAAAATGGATCGGTGAATGTCTGGTGCCAGGTGACCAGGCCCGGGTTCCATCAAATCTGTTTTACAGATAGCGGGCGCGGCATCAGTAGCAAAGACATGGAAACCTTGTTCCAGCCCTTCAACCGGCTGGGTGCACAACAGGGTGAGATAGAAGGTACCGGCATCGGCCTGGTGATTACGCGCAAACTGGTTGAGCTGATGGGTGGCAGTATTAGTGTTGAAAGTGAGCAGGGCAGAGGCTCGACATTCATGATTGAATTGCCGGTCGCTGAAGCCATGGTCGAAGTAAACAGCAGCGAAGCCAGTAATACCCGGCAGAACAATGATGTGCTTAACAGGCAACAACACATCCTGGTGGCAGAAGATAATATCACCAACCAGGAGCTAATCGCGCTACAACTCGAGGTGCTGGGCTTTACTTCGGATGTGGTAACCAATGGCGCACAGGCAATAAAAAATCTACAGACACATAATTACGACCTGGTACTGACTGACATTCATATGCCGGAAATGGATGGCTACCAGCTGGCGCAGGCAATAAGAGCGTCTACCAATAATCGTATCAGGCGCATTCATATTGTTGCCATTACCGCAAATGCATCTGCAGATGAAGCAACGCGTTGTATAGAGAGCGGTATGAATGACTGCCTGTCCAAGCCGGTCAATATAGATGAACTCAAAGCCAAGCTTGACCAGTGGTTACCACGCGAGGCGCAGGCGGATGATGCACCCTCGGAAAACATAAGTGGCCATGCCAGGCCGGCACATGCAGAAGCAGAAGCAGAAGCATATCGAACCAGGCCACGCTATTACCGGCTATTAATACCGAGTTGCTGATACGCTACGTCGGGCCTGACCCGGACAAGCACCGGCGCTTTTTCAAACTGTTTCTGAATACTGCGCCCGAAACGATAGCGTTCATTCACCAGGCGTATGAAGATCGAAATTGCAGCGGGATCGAAGACGCCTGCCACAAACTAAAATCATCCGCGCGCGCCATTGGTGCAGACAGGCTGGCAAATTTGTGCCAGAAGGTCGAGTCGGCTTCAAAAAAACAGAACTGGGCGCAGCTCGATAAAGCCATACCCGAATTTGATGCTGCGATGGTTGCCGTCGAAGATTATATACAGGCGCAGCTGATAGAACAGGAAACGAAAAAAGCCGAGTTCAATTTTGAAGATGTTTTGATTGTCGATGATGACCGGTTTGTGCTCGACCTGGTCACCGCGCACCTGAATAACCTCGGGATCAATAACGTTATCACGGCATCCTCTGGCGAGGATGCTTTATCCTATATGAAAAACGCGACCGCGCCGCCATCGGTTTTATTGCTCGACCTCAACATGCCCGGCATGGATGGCGTGGAATTTTTGCGCCATCTTTCCGAGCAGGCCTACCTCGGCAATATTATTCTGATCAGTGCAGAAGACACCCGGCTGTTGCGCTCGGCGGAAAATATTGCGCGTGACCGCAAACTGAATATTCTGGGCGCGCTGGAAAAACCCGTTACCATTCCGCCGCTGACTGACCTGTTGTTACAGGTGGGTACAGAACAGGCTACGCGGCCGCACAAAGACAAGATATCAATCACTGAAAATGATCTCAGAAATGGTATCGAGAACGGTGAGTTCATGGTGTATTACCAGCCTCAGATTGATATCGCCAGCATGCAGCTCTCGGGCGTAGAGGCACTCGCGCGCTGGAACCATCCGCAACACGGTATGATACCGCCCGATGTGTTTATCCCGGTCGCCGAAGAGCACAACCTGATTAACCATATGACCGATGTGATTCTGTCAGATGCCATGGCGCAATGTTCGCACTGGCGTGAACAGGGCCTCGATATCAATCTCAGCGTCAATATATCCGTCGATTCACTCGATCGTCTCGATCTGCCGGAATACATTGTGAGCTGTGCACAACAACACCGGCTGGATGTTTCAAAAATCATGCTCGAAATCACCGAAAGCCGGTTGATGCAAGATATAACGTCGGCGCTCGATATCCTCACCCGGCTTAGCCTGAAGGGCATCGGTCTGTCGATCGATGATTTCGGCACCGGCTATTCATCGATGGAACAATTGCAACGCGTGCCTTTCAAAGAACTCAAAATAGATCGCTCATTTGTAAACGGTGCCCAGCACAACAAGGCGGCACGTGCGATTTTGCAATCCAGTGTAGAGCTTGCTCAAAAGCTGAACATGACTATTGTTGCTGAAGGTATCGAGAATGAAGCCGGCATCGAGCTGGTAGCAGAGCTGGGCTGCACCTCGGCGCAGGGCTACTTCATCGGCCGGCCGATGCCGGGCAATGAAGTCATCCGCTGGCACCAGGACTGGAAATCCAGGTATTGACGCAATTCTGAACTGTTAAGGATTAAGCCTGGTGCTGCCTGGCATGCGAGAATAGGCCCATGACACGGCAGCTACTCGATGAACTCAATAGCGGCATCACCTCCCTGGGCCTGGGCCTGCCGGCCGGCGTAGCCGGAAAAACTCATCGACTACATCGGCCTGCTGATTCACTGGAACCGGGCATACAATCTCACCGCCATTCGCGATCCTGCCGAAATGCTGAGCAAGCATTTGCTTGACTCGCTGGCGGTGTTGCCTCACCTGGGCACAGCACAATCGATGATCGATGTCGGCACGGGTGCCGGCTTGCCGGGGATACCGCTGGCGCTGTGCCGGCCCGAAATGCGGATTGTGCTGAATGACTGTATCGGCAAAAAAACCCGGTTTCTGACCCAGGCAAAACTGGTGCTGGGGCTGGATAATGTCGAAGTGGTGAACCGGCGTATCGAAGAATACCGGCCCACAAAAGATGGCCGTGCGATATACTTTGACCTCGTGATTGCGCGCGCCTGGGCGGCCAGCGATATCATTGTCGCGAGTACGCGGCATCTGCACCATGCAAACACCCGGATTCTGGTGATGCAGGGCAAGCGCGATGAAGCATTGAGCGTGGCGGGATACCAGGTAAAGCGGTCACACACATTATATATACCCGGCCTTGCGGCTGAAAGACACTTACTCGAAATCACACAGACACATTAATCTTATGGTGCAAGTTTTAGCATTGGCGAATCAGAAAGGCGGCGTGGGCAAAACCACCACCAGCGTCAATCTTGCCGCATCGCTGGCCGCGACCCGGCGCAAGGTGCTGCTGATCGACCTCGATCCACAGGGCAATGCCACCATGGGCGTGGGCGTGGACAAGAATGCGCTGGAAAATACCTTCTGCGATGTGCTGCTGTCGGGTTTCGATGTCAAACAGTGCGTGATGACGCTGGACAATATCGGCATCGACCTGTTGCCGTCAAATGCCGACATGACCGCGGCAGAAGTCAGCCTGATGCGCACCGACAATGCACAAAATACCCTGAAGGACGCCATCGAACCCATCAAGCACAATTACGACTACGTGCTGATCGACTGCCCGCCGGCGCTGAACATGCTGACACTGAATGCGCTGGTGGCGTCTGATGGCGTGATCATTCCCATGCAATGCGAGTACTACGCGCTGGAAGGCCTGACCGCGCTGATGGATACCATCAGCCAGGTGCAGTCATCGGTGAACCCGCATCTGAAGGTCGAAGGCCTGCTGCGCACCATGTTCGATCCGCGCAATACCCTGTCGAATGATGTATCTGCCCAGCTGATCGAACATTTTGGTGACAAGGTCTATCGCACCATCGTGCCGCGCAATGTGCGCCTGGCCGAAGCCCCGAGCCACGGCCTGCCGGCCCTGCTGTATGAAAAAACCTCCAGCGGCGCGCTCGCGTATTTATCACTCGCCGGTGAAATGCTGCGTCGTAATTACCGACATTCATCGACCAGCATACCGGCCTGACTAGCGGACATACTATTATGGCAACACCAAAAAAACGCGGACTGGGCCGGGGCCTGAATGCACTGCTCGGTGGCAGCGACACCGTGCAGGTGATGACCACGGCGCAACACGAAGATGAGCTGCGCGAGCTGGATGTCGACCTGATCCAGCGCGGCCCGTGGCAGCCGCGCGTGCATTTTGACCAGGAATCGCTGCAGGAGCTGGCGGATTCGATTTCAGCCCAGGGCGTGGTGCAGCCCATCGTGGTGCGCGCGGCGGCGGATAATCGTTTTGAAATCGTCGCCGGTGAGCGCCGCTGGCGTGCCGCCCAGCTGGCCGGGCTCGACCAGATACCGGCGGTGGTCAAGCATTTTGATGACCAGACCGCGGCGGCGGTGTCGCTGATCGAAAACATTCAGCGTGAAAATCTCAACCCGCTGGAAGAATCCACCGCGCTGCAGCGGCTTGATCAAAGAATTCGATATGACCCACCAGCAGGTCGCCGACACCGTGGCGCGTTCGCGCGCGAGTGTCAGCAACCTGCTGCGCCTGCAGGACCTGAACAGCGATGTCAAAGACCTGCTGGCAACGCGCGCAATCGAAATGGGCCACGCCCGCGCCCTGCTTGGGGTGAATGGCATGGTCCAGAGCCGGCTGGCAAAAGATGTCGCCCGGCGCGGCATGTCGGTGCGTGAAACCGAGGCGCTGGTCAAACGCACGCTGAATCCGCCGGCAAAACCTAAAACACAGAAGAAAGATGCTGATATCACCCGGCTGGAAACCGAACTGGGTGAAAAACTCGGCGCCCAGGTCAGCCTGCGCCAGCAGGGCAAAAACAAGGGCGTGCTCGAGATCCATTACAGCAGCCTGGATGCGCTGGAAGGCATACTGAGCAGAATACAGTAGCCGGCAAATCAGTGTCAGCCTGGCTTATAGCACACATAGATATTCCTTATAGTGACATACAAGCCTTGACCAAATATCACCCACTCCTTATAATCTCGCGCGTTTGTCACTATGTTGTGCTCAGGAATTTCCAGGCCATCTGAGTGGACGAGGCACGGATAAACCAGCTCGCCGCCAGGGAGTCGAAACAGGCTTCAGGTTTCGTAATAGCGCAGTTAATCACCAGCGTTGTGCTCGCAGCCCTGATGTTGCTCTACGATCTGACGGCGGCCTATTCCGGCCTGATCGGCGGCCTGATAGCAGCGCTGGCAAATGGCTGGTTTGCACTCAAGGTGTTTACCGCCAAAAGCAAACAACCGGCCCAGGTATTACGCGGTTTCTACTCGGCCGAGATAAACAAATTAATTTTGACCGGTTCATTGTTCGTTGCAGTATTTATACTGCTAAAGCCGATCAACGCAGCAGCCCTGCTGGCTGCTTATTTTTTGGTACACATGCTGCCCGCCCTGCTGGCTGCCATTGGCGCACGCAGGAATCGGGATTCATATAATAATGAATAACCATGAGAGTTGATAATGTCGGCTGAAGCCCAGACCGCCAGTGAGTACATCAAGCATCACCTGCAGAACCTGACCTATGGACAGTTTCCGGAAGGCCATGAGCATGCCGGTCACTGGGGGCTTGCGCATAATGCGGCCGAAGCCAAGGCGATGGGTTTCATGGCGATCCATCTCGACACCATGTTCTGGTCAATTACGCTCGGCGTAATATTTCTCTGGCTGTTCAACAAAGTTGCCAAATCTGCCACCACGGGCGTGCCTGCGGGCATGCAAAATTTTGTCGAAATGCTGGTCGAGTTTGTCGACGGCACGGTGCGCAGTACTTTCAATGGCAGAAACGCCATGGTCGCACCGATGGCGTTGACCATTTTCGTCTGGGTGTTCCTGATTAATTTCATGGACCTGATTCCGGTCGACTGGATCCCGCAGGTAGCCACCCTCATGGGGACATCGTTCTTCGGCATGGACCCGCACAGCGTCTATTTCAGGGTAGTGCCCTCGACCGATCCAAATGCCACCTTCGGCATGTCGCTGGCGGTGTTCGCGCTGATGCTGTTTTTCAGCCTGAAGATCAAGGGCGTGGGCGGTTTTGCTGCAGAACTGACCATGCATCCGTTCAGTTCCAGCAACAAGATCATGCAGCTGTTGTTCATCCCGATCAATTTCGTACTGGAACTGGTCGCGCTACTGGCAAAACCACTTTCATTGTCGCTGCGTCTTTACGGCAACATGTTCGCCGGTGAAATGATTTTTATCCTGATCGCATTGATGTATCAGGGTGGTATTGTGCTGGGTCTGTTCGGCGGCACACTGCAGCTTGGCTGGGCAATTTTCCATATTCTAATCATTACCCTGCAGGCATACATATTTATGGTGTTGACTGTGGTGTACATGGACCTGGCATACCAGGTCAGTGACGAACATTAATAAACATGTTTGCTAACAGAATTTTTAAAGTTTAATTTTTAGGAGAAAACAATGACTGAAGTAACCGCGATGCTCTACATTGCCGGCGCTATCATGATGGGTCTGGGCGCACTTGGTGCCGCGATCGGTATTGGTGTGCTGGGTGGCCGATTCCTCGAAGGCGCTGCGCGTCAGCCGGAACTGATTCCATTATTGCGTGGCCAGTTCTTCCTGATGATGGGTCTAACCGACGCGGTACCGATGATCGCAGTGGGTGTAGCGTTCTACGTTATCTTTGCTGTTGCATAAGGCCGTATCTAACAACGCAACGAGACTAGCGAATGAATATTAATTTAACGCTGATTGGACAGTCGATCACATTCGCGCTGTTTGTCTGGTTCTGTTTCAAATTTGTCTGGCCACCCCTGGTACATGCACTCGCCGAACGCAGCAAGAAAATTGCTGACGGCCTGGCTGCAGCAGAACGTGGACAGCACGAGCAGGAACTGGCTGAAAAGCGTGCCGCCAAACACATCAAGGAAGCCAAGACCCAGGCATCTGAAATAATTTCCCAGGCACAGAAACGCGCCAAGGAAATTGAAGAAGCCTCGAAGAATGATGCACGTTCAGAAGCCGAACGCATCAAGGCCGGCGCCAATGCTGAAATCGAGCAGGAAGTGAACCGTGCGCGCGAACATCTGCGCAAGGAAGTCATTACGCTCGCCATGGCCGGTGCTGAAAAAGTGTTACAGCGCGAAGTCAATGCCGATTCACATGCCAGCTCACTGCAAGATCTTGCAGCGCAGCTCTAGCGGAATCTGAAACATGTCAGAACTCACCACAGCAGCGCGCCCATACGCGAATGCAGTGTATCAACACGCAGCACAGTCCTCCGGACTTGCCGCCTGGGGTGATGCGCTTGCGTTAATGGCACTGGTCAGTACCGATGCCGCGATCGTGCAAAAGTTGGCGAGCCCGCAGCTCAGTAAAGCACGAAAAGGCGAATTACTGCTGGCAGTTATCGGTGACAAGCTCGATCAGCAGCAGAAAAATCTGATCATGTTAATGGCTGAAAACAACAGGCTGGTGTTATTGCCAACCGTTGCCGAGCTCTATGAACAGTACCGCGCCGAGGCCGAAGGCCATATTGTTGCTGAAATCACGTCCGCGTTCCCGCTGTCGGATGAGCAACAGGCCAGTATTGCCAGTGCACTAAAAAATAAAATGGGCCGTGATGTAACAATCACCACATCGACTGACAAGTCATTGATCGGTGGTGTTGTTATCAAGGCCGGAGACACAATTATCGATGGTTCGATGAAAGCCAGACTTGCCGCGCTGGCCAGCACATTGAATCGTTAAGAGGAAAACACCATGCAGCTGAATCCATCTGAAATCAGTGAACTCATCAAGGCGCGTATTCAAAGCTTTGATTCAAAAGTAGAAGCGCGTACCGAAGGTACCGTGGTCAGTTTGACCGACGGTATTTTGCGTATTCACGGCCTGGCCGATGCCATGCAGGGCGAAATGATTGAACTGCCCGGCGACACTTTCGCCATGGCGTTAAATCTCGAACGCGATTCTGTTGGCGCGGTAGTGCTCGGTGCCTACGGCCATCTTTCAGAAGGCGACACCGCTAAATGTACCGGCCGTATTCTTGAAGTACCGATTGGTGAAGGCCTGCTCGGACGCGTGGTAGATGCGCTGGGGAATCCGATCGACGGCAAGGGCCCGATCGAAGCCAGTGAGACTGCACCGATCGAAAAAATTGCCCCGGGTGTTATCGAACGTAAATCAGTAGACCAGCCAGTACAGACAGGCCTGAAATCGATCGACGCCATGGTGCCGATTGGTCGTGGTCAGCGCGAACTGATTATTGGTGACCGCCAGACCGGTAAAACCGCCGTCGCCATCGATGCCATTATCAACCAGTCACACTCCGGCGTTAAATGTATTTATGTTGCGATTGGACAGAAAGCATCCACCGTGGCGAACATCGTGCGCAAACTTGAAGAACACGGTGCGATGGAACACACCATTATTGTTGCAGCCACCGCGGCAGAATCGGCAGCGATGCAGTTCATTGCGCCTTACGCCGGTTGCACCATGGGTGAATATTTCCGTGACCGCGGTGAAGATGCGCTGATTATTTATGATGACCTGACCAAGCAGGCCTGGGCCTATCGCCAGGTATCATTGTTGCTGCGTCGTCCGCCAGGCCGTGAAGCATATCCGGGTGACGTGTTCTATCTGCATTCACGTTTGCTGGAACGCGCATCACGCGTCAATGCCGAGTATGTTGAAAAATTTACCAACGGTGAAGTCAAAGGTAAAACCGGTTCACTGACCGCATTGCCGATTATCGAAACCCAGGACGGTGACGTATCTGCATTCGTACCGACCAATGTAATTTCGATTACCGATGGACAGATCTTCCTTGAATCAGATTTGTTCAACGCCGGTATTCGTCCTGCGATCAACGCCGGTCTGTCAGTGTCACGTGTAGGTGGTGCAGCGCAGACCAAGATTATTAAAAAGCTTGGCGGCAGTGTTCGACTGGCGCTGGCGCAGTATCGTGAGCTGGCGGCGTTCGCGCAGTTTGCTTCTGATCTTGATGACACCACACGCGCGCAGCTCGAACGCGGTGAGCGCGTTACCGAATTGATGAAGCAGGCGCAGTACTCACCATTGTCTGTTGCTGAAATGGCGTTCTCGCTGTTCATGGCCAACGAAGGTTATCTCGACGATGTGCCTACCAACAAGGTCGTCGATTTCGAAGCCGCAATGCTGGCGCACATGAAGAGCAACAACAGCGATCTGATCGACAAGATAAATTCTACTGGCGATTATGACAAAGATGTTGAGGCTGCCATGCGTGCCGCACTTGATGCATTTAAATCCACCGGCGTTTACTAAGCGACGTTGCAACCAGGTAACTGATAAAAATGGCAGGCGCTAAAGAAATACGTAGCAAGATCAAGAGTATTAAAAACACTCAGAAGATCACCAAGGCCATGGAAATGGTGGCAGCAAGTAAAATGCGCAAGGCGCAGGACCGCATGGCTGCCAGCCGTCCGTATGCTGAAAAAATCAACACCGTACTTTCGCATCTTGCACAGGCACACCCGGAATATAAACATCCGTACCTGTTCGAGCGCGAAACAGTCAAACGCGTCGGCTACATTATCGTATCGACTGACCGTGGTCTTGTGCGGTGGCCTGAACAACAACATGTTCAAGGCAACCGTGAACAAGATGATCGAATGGGACAAGCAGGGTGTCGAAGTTGACGTCTGTGCAATCGGCAAGAAGGCTGGTGCATTCTTCAAGCGCTTCAAATGCAAGCTGGTCGCACACACCGAAAACATCGGTGATTCTCCGTCGCATGCCAAGCTGATCGGCACAGTCAAGGTCATGCTCGACGCTTACGACGAAGGCAAGATCGACAAGCTGTTCCTGGTGTATAACGAATTTGTCAACACCATGACGCAGACGCCGTATATACACCAGCTGATTCCGGTGGCTGGAAACGTAGACAAAGAGCTTGAGCACCACTGGGATTACATTTACGAGCCCGAATCGAAACCGATTATCGATGGCCTGATGTTGCGTTTTATTGAATCGCAGGTATACCAGGGCGTGGTTGAAAACGTCGCCAGTGAAATGTCCGCGCGCATGATTGCGATGAAGAGCGCAACAGACAATGCGGGCGATATCATTAAAGATTTACAAACGGTTTATAACAAGGCACGGCAGGCAGCAATCACCCAGGAAATTTCCGAGATTGTCAGTGGCGCCGCCGCGGTCTAATGTTTATTTAAAGAATTCAAATTAAGTAATGAGGACACCAACATGAGTACCGGAAACGTAGTAGAAATTATCGGCGCGGTCGTCGACGTCGAATTTCCGCGGGACTCCATTCCTAAAATTTATGATGCACTGAAACTCGACGAAGTCGGGCTGACCATGGAAGTGCAGGCGCAGCTGGGTGACGGCGTTGTACGCGCGATTGCAATGGGCCCGACCGAAGGTCTGCGCCGTGGAATGGTGGTAAATAACACCGGTGATGCGATTCGAGTTCCGGTTGGTCAGAAAACCCTGGGCCGCATCATGAATGTACTGGGTGATTCGATCGATAACCAGGGCGATATCGGCGCTGAAACCACAATGCCGATTCACCGCAAACCACCGTTGTTTGAAGAACAGTCTTCGGCAACAGAAATTCTGGAAACCGGTATCAAGGTCATCGACCTGGTCATGCCGATTTCCAAAGGTGGCAAGATTGGTCTGTTCGGTGGTGCGGGTGTAGGCAAGACCGTAACCCTGATGGAACTGATTCGCAACATCGCGGTTGAGCATTCGGGATTCTCGGTGTTCGCAGGTGTGGGTGAACGTACTCGTGAAGGTAACGACTTTTACTATGAAATGCAGGAAGGCGGCGTACTCGACAAGGTCGCGCTGGTCTATGGCCAGATGAACGAGCCTCCCGGCAACCGCCTGCGTGTAGCGCTGACCGGTTTGACCATGGCGGAATTTTTCCGTGATGAAGGCCGCGACGTACTGATGTTCGTCGATAACATTTACCGTTACACCCTGGCCGGTACCGAAGTATCAGCGCTGCTTGGTCGTATGCCTTCCGCGGTGGGCTATCAGCCGACCCTGGCGGAAGAAATGGGCGTGTTGCAGGAACGTATTACATCTACCAAGACCGGTTCGATTACTTCTTTCCAGGCGGTCTATGTACCGGCAGACGATTTGACCGACCCGTCTCCTGCAACCACATTCGCGCATCTTGATGCGACCCTGGTACTGTCTCGCCAGATTGCCGAGCTGGGTATTTATCCTGCGGTGGATCCACTCGATTCGACTTCGCGTATTCTCGATCCGCACGTAGTCGGTACCGAGCATTATGAAATTGCACGCGGAGTTCAGGGTATCCTGCAGCGCTATAAAGAACTGAAAGACATTATCGCCATTCTGGGTATGGATGAATTATCCGACGATGACAAGCTCGCAGTTGCACGCGCACGTAAGATCCAGCGTTTCCTGTCGCAGCCGTTCTTTGTCGCGGAAGTTTTCACCGGCGCGCCCGGCAAGTATGTTTCACTGAAAGATAATCTTGCTGCGTTCAAGGCAATTTTGTCTGGTGAATACGATCATCTGCCTGAACAGGCGTTCTACATGGTTGGTGGCATCGAAGAAGCTGTCGAAAAAGCCAAGGCTATGAAATAGGTCTCTCGATGTCCATGACGATGCACATAAACATAGTAAGCGCTGAAACCGAGATTTTCTCGGGTACAGTGACTGAGGTGTACGCCCCCGCAGAAATGGGCGAAGTTGGCATTTACCCTCGGCACACGCCGTTGCTGACCCGGATGAAACCGGGGGAAGTTCGCGTTGTTGACCTGGAAGGTAAAATGCGTTCATTCTATGTCAGTGGTGGAATTCTCGAAGTCCAGCCGCACGTGGTGACAATTTTGTCTGATACCGCGGTGCGTGCTGCTGACCTGGATGAAGCTGCAGCACTTGAGGCGAAAGCACGGGCCGAGGCCTCACTGGCCGATAAAAGATCCGATATGGATTATGCACATGCCAAGACCGAGCTGCTCGAAGCACTCGCCCAGCTTGATACCATTAAAAAGCTCAAAAAGAGAAAGTAGCCCGCTACGGTTGATGCCCCAAACTCTTCAATCGCAGGAAAGCTGCTCAGCTTTAAGCTAGAATTTGAAGGCCGGTTAATCCGGCCTTTTTTATTTTGTGGACAATTACGGGTATTCCATGTCTTTAAGCGTCATTATTCTCGCAGCCGGTCAGGGCACGCGCATGAAATCATCGCTGCCAAAAGTGATGCACAAGATTGCCGGGCAACCGATGGTGCACCATGTATATCAGCGCTGTGTTGAGCTTGGTGCGGATGCTATTCATATCGTGTACGGCCACGGCGGCGAGATGCTGCGCGAACAATGCAGCGGTTTTCGCGCCGACTGGGTAGAACAGGCACAACAGCTGGGCACTGCACACGCGGTCCAGCAGGCCGTTCCAAAATTGAACGATAACAGTATTGCGCTGGTACTGTATGCCGATGTACCACTGATTAATACCAGTACCCTGCAGGCCCTGGTCAACAGCGTCACGGGGAATACTATTGCCCTGCTCACGGTGATGCTGGAAGACCCGGCAGGCTACGGCCGCATTATCAGGCAACAGGACAATGTGGTTGCCATTGTCGAGCACAAAGATGCCAGCGAGGCAGAGAAAAAAATTAATGAAGTGAACACCGGCATTCTTGCGTTGAATGCCGGCTATCTTAAGCAGCTGCTGGAAAAAATCGACAACAATAATTCACAGGGCGAATACTACCTGACCGATATCATTGGCCTTGCTGTAGAGCAGGGAAACAGGATTATTACCTCTCAACCAAAACAGGCACACGAGGTGGAAGGCGTGAACGACAGAAAACAACTGGCAAAACTCGAACGCATACACCAGCGCGAGCTGGTCGAAGCAATTATGGTGGAAGGCGTTACCGTCGCAGACCCGGCGCGCGTCGACATACGCGGTTCGCTGAGCATTGGAAGCGACAGTTTTATTGATATCAACACCGTGTTTGAAGGTGAGGTGGTGATCGGTAACAATGTCACTATTGGTGCAGGCTGCATTATTACAGACAGTACGATTGGCAGCAGTAGCAACATCAAGCCATATTCGATTATTGAAAATGCGCGCATTGGTGAAAAAGTTGATGTTGGCCCGTTTGCGCGTTTGCGTCCAGGGACTGAACTGAAAACCAGCAGCCGCGTGGGCAATTTTGTTGAAGTTAAAAACACCATCCTGGGCAGGAACAGCAAGGCAAGCCATCTCACATACCTGGGCGACAGTGAAATTGGTGAGAACGTCAACATCGGTGCAGGAACCATTACCTGTAATTACGATGGCGCTAACAAACATAAAACTATCATCAAGGATGGCGTTTTCGTTGGCTCAGATACCCAGCTGGTGGCACCGGTGACAGTGGCTGAAAATTGCACAATTGGCGCAGGCAGCACCATCACGCGTGATACCGAAGCGAATACGCTGGTACTGAGCCGCAGTCCACAAAAAACCATCACCGGCTGGCAGAGGCCAAAGAAAAAATAAAGTAGATACCACGGGTATCAGCAGAGGTAGATGTTTGCCTTACCATCAGTCGACCAGTCAGGGTCGATGCCCCGGGGCGTCAGCATAAGATCCAGCCATAATCACACCAGCACTTTAGCCGGGTGCAGATACACGAAATCCCCCCACCGCCCAGTATTGTATATGCGGAGTCTGTGTGAGCCTGTGGATTGTACGGCGCACTCGAAGGACATAATCTACACGCAAGCTCTTGAATTAAAGCAATTATTGTTAGTATTGACAGGGCGTGAATAAGGCCAGAAAAATATGCAGAGTATTCTCATTCGTCTATCAATGCAGGTTGACGCTGTAATGTGTGAGATCTAGTATCGTCAGCGATCAGTTTTGTAAGTAAACAGAAAACCCACGGCAGGATCCGGTGCGAGTACCAATACCGGTCAGGCAGGGCAGCCAGGGACGTGCATGGAAGCAGCAATAACAATACTACATGCCGTGAAGCAGCCTCGTTGGTCAGAAATGAGGATGGATGCAATGGTAACACTCGGGATGAATGGACCCTATGTACTGAAAGACAGGGAGGTAAGCCGGCAGATAAATCGAATCTCGCCCGGTAACTACGGACTTGGCTACATCAAGGAGGATGGATCATTCGTGGTGCAATTCGTTGGCCGCTCTGATTATGACGTCAATAACCGGCTGCAAAGCTGGGTCAGTTCGGGCTACAAATATTTTAAATATTCATATGCATCACACGCCAAAGCCGCGTTTGACAAGGAGTGCTGCACCTATCATGACTTTGGTGAAAACGAAAAACTGGATAATAAATCACACCCGGAGCGTGCGGCAGGGACGCGCTGGAAATGCCCGGTGTGCGGCAAATAGGGACAGGCCATGGATAACAGTCAAAGAAAAATATCTGATATAGCCGAGGTGTTACCCGGTTATGCACTAAAAACCCGCGCACTACATGCGCCTGACGGTTCACACCAGATTATTCTGGCAAAGCATCTGAAAGCCGGTGCCCACTACATGTTTGAACCCGGTCAAACACTGCGTATATCACCTGGTACCGACGTAGAAAAATATATTATCAGGCAGGGCGATGTGCTGTTTGTGTCGCGCGGCGTCCATAACCACGCATGTGCAGTAAGCAGTGTGCCAGACAATACGATTGCTTCATCGACCTTGTACATAATTCGGCGCAACACTGACATCAGCTCTCGTTACCTGGCGTGGTGTATGAACCAACAAATGACGCAGGCCCAAATTGCGCGAGTACGTACAGGCGCTGCGACACCCATTATACAACGCATAGAATTTTCAGCTATTACAATACCGGTGCCGCCTGTCATCGTTCAAAGACAAATTGTAAAGCTTGATGAGCTGATGCAGAAGGAAATGGATATTCAAATTATGCTCACGCAACAGGCACAGACATTACATCACAAGCTAGGCAATGAACTAATGAAAAAGCTGTCATCCGGTAATTATCACTAAACACAGGGACGCAATGACAAATAACTATAGCCAGGTAGAGATCAATACAGCACTGTGGGCAGCATGTAATTCCTTCCGTAACGGCATGGACGCACTGATGTGCAGAAATTATATGCTGGTAATGTTTCTATTAAAATATATGTCAGATGTATGGAAGGACCATCAATATCAATACGAAATAAAATATGGCCAGAACAGTGAGCGCACAAAGCGCAGACTTGCACGGGAACGCTTTGTGATACCCGTTATAGAGGTAGTAGACAGTCGAAGCGGCGCAGTAGTCAATAGACATAATGCGGATTTCTATAGCCTGTTTGAATCGCGTAATGCGAGTGACGTATGCGAGCGGATAAACAGGGTTTTAAAGGCACTTGAAGAGGCGAATGAACACAAGCTGGGCGGTGTATTCCGAGAAATAGATTTTTGCTCTCAGGCACATCTGGGCAGAAGTGGAGAACGAAATCGGCGTTTAAGACAGTTGCTTGAAGACATGAACAGGCCAGTGTTTGACATGAGGCCGTCAAATCTGCCGGCGAGTGCTATAGCAAATATATGTCGATTCATTAATGAATGTTTTGCTTATGAACTGGACAAAAAAGCAGAGGTGGGACAAATTTCGCATTCAGCAGCCAGCCTGGTGATAAAACTTGTACAGCCGCGTTCAGGTGAAAAGTTATGTGATCCTGTGTGTGGAGAAGGAAATCTTTTGGTCCAGGCAGCTCAAAAAACAGGCTGTGCAGATATAGCCCTGTATGGAATGGAATTAAGCAGCAGTAACGGTGATATAGCACGTATTAATATGTATATGCACGGGCTGGACTGTGCTCGAATTGAAAATTGTAATGCTCTGACAAGTCCCGCCCTGGTAGAAAATGATCAGCTGATGAAATTTGATGTAGTCATGGGTTATCTGCCTTCGACGAATGGCGAATGGGGACAGCTAGAAACAGAAAACGATATATATCGCAGGTTCTGGCGTGGTGCTCTGCCGAGAAGCAAGGTGGAATACGCGATGATATGCCACATGATTGAGACAGCTGAAGAAAAGAATGGACGCATTGTTATTATAGTGCCTCATGGTGTCTTATTCCGCGGGGGCGCCGAGGGACGGATACGCAAAAAACTCATTGAAGAAAATAGCCTGGTTGCTGTCATTGGTTTGCCGAGCCAGATATTTCCAGCCGGGGGGTTGCCAGTAGCCGCGCTGGTATTCGACCGCTCGAGAGAAAAAGGTGGTGCGAATGAGAGCATTAGAGACGTACTTTTTATTGATGCGAACCAGAAAGCAGCACATCAAGCCGGCTCACAAATTGCCGAACGCGATCTGATTGAGCAAATATGTACAACGGTTGTCGAGCGAGAAACTGTTAAAAATTTCTCATACCTGGCCAGTGCGGAAGAAGTTGTCGAGAATAAATTTAACCTCAATATTTCAAGGTATGTTAATGCTTCCAGTAATGAAGACAGCATGGAACTGGTCCAGATTGAGCAGAGCACAAAAGTGCTGGAAAAAGAAATCGCAAAAACGCGTGCTGAAATTATGATGGTATTTAAGAAGCTGATAGATTAAGTGGAAAAGTATATACATCATCGTATCTGATGATGGTTGTCCGGGTAAAACAAATAAACAGAATTCTGACTGACAGGTAAACTGTATGGAAACAAATTCAATCCATGTCCGGCAGGTTAGTGATTACGATGAGTGTTGTACAGCAGGGGCGAAAATCACAGGGGCGGTGAATAGTCCCGTATTGTATGAGAGGCGGGATAGCGACACGCTAAATGACAGGCGCGCACTTGATACCTGGTTCAGCAGGCATTTTCAAGGCTTAAGCGATCTACAGAAGTCAGAATTAAAGAATAAATATTTACCGGCGCTGACCATCGATGCATCTGAACGAATTATCTATTCGCGGGTTTTCGATATTAGTGAACATTATCTGTCGAACTGGCAGGGCTCGGGGTATAAAGCACAAGTCGTTGTTCAGAGTAATGCGGCTGCATTGAAATATCAGCACTATTTTGAAGAGATAGGGCTTGTGCATTCAGAAATTATGATCTCGTCAACAGCGACAGGCGATGCTGAAGTTCAAGTTGATACAAACTCGCACGACACTGCTCCATCCTGCTGGATGGATAAAATGAAAGTATGTCCAACAGAAGTCGATTACAATGAATATGTTCTGAATCGATTTAGCCACGGAGTGCTACCTGAAATCCTGATTGTAGTAGATGATCTTCGACGTGCTCTCAACGTGCCACGCAATCGCGTTACCTACCTGGCCTGCAATGTAAACCCCGGCGCACTAACAGCTGCCATATATCAAATGAATATGTACAATTGTATTGACAAGTCACGCCCCGGCAAACATCGCATGCTTATTGATTATGCAGATAACGAGCTACCAGCATTTCAGCCTGTGCCATTGCATCGCCAATATACACACTTAACTGCTCATTCAAGGGTCAGCGGTTTCCACAATGTAATGCATGAAGTCAGCACTTTGTCCTGGCATCACAAACAGCTATACAGTGTGTTCGAGCTGGCGGGCACATGGATCGACAAAGAAATGTGTAAAACAATCCTGGCAGATGGTTTCGCCAGGAAAGAGTTTTATTCGAGGTTCGAAAAATTTGCGAGTACTCTAAAGCTCGCAATGTCAGTAAAAGACTTTGTCATGCAAACTTCAGAGAAGCAGCTGGCGCAATACAGAAAGCATCTGAGCTGGTTTAATGAACTATATGCAGAATTAAAAATGCAATACGCGGCCGCTAATGTTCGTTCGGGTAGCCAGGTTTGTGAAGAACGCGGAAGTTATTATGCCTTGCCTGCCTCGAAAGCAGATGCTGTCGTACACGTTCTGTTGAGTCTTATTTCAGAAATGTATGCTGACGATAATGTAAATGCCACACAGTATATAAATAAGGCGAACCAGCTGGTCGAAGATTTCAGGGCGGGGCGAATTACCGCCATAGAGTATATCAACAAGGTTACGGGCGTACGTGACAGGGTCATCAACCAGGTAAACGAAACTGTTCCTGAATGCCTGTACAACAACCCACTGGCGCTGGCTTGCTATCAACAGATTAAACCGATATTTGCTTCATTTGGTCAGCAAGAACCTACGACAGCGAAGAGTGCAGCTGCTGCTGCGCTGGCATTGACGAACATTATCAGGCAGAACTGGAAGGTCCGTTTTTGGGACGACGTTGATACACAAAATCGTGTTATGAATCTGATCGATGATTATTTATATGATGAGGTAAACGCAAAAACTGAATTTGCGCTCAAACAAGAACATATGGATTCAATAATACGAATCGTGTTTCAGCAGGCCAGGTCGCAAATACAACAATAACGCTCGCGGTTCGTGACTGGTGGCAGTAACAGCTAATCCTGGGCGAAATCATGGCAGTAGATCGGGTGCTGCAGATCTGAGAGCGTACGGGGGTCGGCCCTGGCTTGAAATCAGTCCGGTACGTTATAGTAAAGCCATACCACCATAAAAAAAATAAACGCGATAAACAACACAAGCCCTTGCAGGAAATCGCTTGGCTGTTTCTTGTCGCCCGTTATCTTTTTACCAGAACCGGGTGTTGAGCTAGTTTGAATAGGGCGTTCTTCATTCATTGCATTAAAGGGTTTCCTGATCGCATGGTTAAAGTGCATTATATTGTATTTACAGTGGACTCTCAGTGATAAAACTTACAGCTTAGAATTGTGTCCCACTACTGCTGGAGCAGTCTCCGATGGGGGAGTTGTCATTGCATATTATATGTCGTTATCGTTTACACTCGGATTGCGAATCCACCCCACATTCAATGTGCGCGTAGTTTATGTACCGTAATATCAACAAATTAGACCGGTTAGCATGGTTATTGCTTGCTAGTGATAGATGATACCAGATAACTACAGATCAACGATTGGCATAGCCTTAGCCTGTTTCGTAGCGCAGGCTTTTGCTGTCCCGCCGGGCGTGCCGGGCGTGCCGGGCAGCCAGGTCAGCAGTGTAGCGCAGCAGGCAATCGAAGCGTACCAGGGTAAAGACCGTAGCGGCAAAGATGGCCCCATGGCGAAAATTGGCTACGACCTGGTCAGCTTGTATTTTGAGCACAAGGATTTCAAATCGAGCGCACGTCCAATACCTTTCAGAGCCAGCAACAGGCTTTTACAGCTTCGCGGAGAAAATGTACTAATCGATGCAGTGGCTGCTGACGATGTAAAACAGCTGGAACAATCATTACGCCAGCTGGGTATGCAGCAGGTGTCTGTGTTCGGCCGTTATGTCTCGGGTTATTTACCGGCGAGTGTCTTGCCGCTGGCGGCCGGGCTTGCCGAGTTGCAATTTTCACGGGCTGCCATGGCGGTTAAACATTCCGGGCTGGTCACGAGTCAGGGCGATATCGCCCAGGCATCGAATATTGCGCGCTCAGTATACGCGGGCGATGGCGCTGGCATAGTGGTCGGCACGCTATCAGACAGCTATAACTGCCTGGGTGGTGCCGCTGCCGATGTTGCCAGCGGAGATTTGCCTGCAAACGTTATGGTATTGCAGGAAGAAACCGGCTGCGAATCCGGCACCGATGAAGGTCGCGCCATGATGCAAATTGTGCATGATGTTGCACCCGGTGCCAGCCAGGCTTTTCACAGTGCATTTGGCGGCATAGCCGATTTTGCCAATGGCATTATCGAGCTGGCCACGGTAGCCAACGCCGATGTGATTAATGACGATGTGAGCTATTATGCCGAGCCCATGTTTCAGGATGGTCCTGTCTCACAGGCGGTGGATGCGGTCAGGGCGATGGGCGTGGCCTATTTTTCATCGGCAGGGAATAGCGCGAAAAAAAGTTACGAGTCTGTTTATCGCAATTCAGGTGTAAAAGGCCTGGCTCCGCGCAGCAAGCGTCATGACTTCGACCCGGGCGCCGGTACAGACTTATTGATGCAGGTATCTATACCGGCAAACGCCCAGGTGATCTTTGTTTTGCAATGGGATAATCCTTTCTTTTCCGTCAGCGGTGCGCCCGGCGCATCGGCCGATATGGATATGGTGTTATATTCCGCCAGTGGCGCGGTATTAACTGGATCGACTGATAATAATATTGGTGGCGATGCGGTCGATATATTTGCCTACACCAATACTACCGGTAGTACCGCTACCTACCAGATTGCAATCGACCATGTTGCCGGCACCCAACCCGGACGTGTGAAGTTTGTATACTTTGGTAGCATGTCGATCAATGAATATGCAACTAACAGCAGCAGCTCATACGGTCATGCAATAGCAGCCGGTGGTCGAGGTGTGGGGGCTGCGCGCTATGACCGCACGCCAGCCTACGGCGTGTCACCGCCCCTGCTGGAATCATTTTCATCGCAGGGCGGGCTGACAATTTTATTTGATGTTGCCGGCAACCCGATCAACGAGCAACGCCTCAAACCCGAAATCGTTGCCCCCGACGGTGGTGATACGACTTTCTTTGGTTCGAATTATAATGATGGCAACAGCTATCCAAACTTCTTTGGTACATCCGCCGCCGCTCCCCATGCTGCAGCTGCGGCGGCACTGCTCAAGTCGAATATCAACAGTTTGACGCCAGATGATATTTACGCAGCTCTGCAAAACACAGCTATCGATATGCTAAGCGCCGGATTTGATTTCAGTTCTGGCTATGGTTTGATACAGGTCGACCAGGCGCTGGCCTATTACGATGCCGATGCAGACGGCGTGTTGAATGCAGATGATAACTGCCCGAACGATGCCAATGCCGACCAGCTGGACAATGATATCGACGGCCTGGGTGATGTCTGTGATCCGGACGATGACAATGATGGGCTGAGTGATATCGAAGAAGCGGCGCTGGGCACCAATCCTTTTTTGCAGGACACCGACGGTGATACCCTGCTGGACGGCGATGAAGTCAATCTATACCTGACTGACCCGTTACTCACGGACAGTGATGACGACGGCTACGATGACAATGTCGAGCTGGATGCCGGGAGCAACCCCAATAATCCACAGTCCATACCTGGTGAAGCCAGCGGTGACGTGAACGGCGATGGTGGTGTCGATGTGCGCGATTTGCTTCTGATGCAGCAAATCGTGCTGGGTATTGTGGTCGCAGATCCCGAGCAGCTGATCCGCGGCGATATTGCGCCACTGTCAGCTGGATTGCCTTCACCGGATGGCCTGCTAAATGCGGCTGACTACCTCATATTGCAACGCGTAGTACTCGATCAGATAAGCATCACCCCCTGATGGCCCTGCAGTTTCCTGCCATTTTGGCACGAAATCATTGACCTTCTGAGCCAAATATATTAGAATACGCTAATATAGATTTCAGGGGGGCTTATGGCTATCTCTAAAAAATTCATAGAAAACATACTGTTAAGCACTATATTGCTGGTCGCGAGCGGGATTGCTATTGCCGATGAAAGCGATCTTTGTGAGCCGTTCAAAAACGCGCAGGTGGATACCGGCCTGCTGAGCGCAATGTTGCAGGCAGCCCAGCAAGGTGATCTTTACCGCATCCAGCCGGGCACATCGAAAATGGGCTTTTGTGTCGACAGTCCGGTCGGCATGGTGAAAGCAGAGTTTCGCAGCTTCAAGGGAGGCATGGCCCTGCAGCAGGAGACCAGGCAGAACTCTGCCCTGGTCAGCATCGACGTCGCCAGCCTGGAGACAAACTCGGGGTTTATCGAGGCCATGCTGAAAAGCGAGAGCTTTTTCGATATTGAGCAATACCCGGATATTTTGTTTGTAAGCACCAGCTTCGAATGGCAGTCTGAGCAAAAAGCCATTCTAAAAGGTGAGCTGACACTGCACGGTGTCACCCGGGAAGTGGCGTTTTATGTAGAAATGCACAAGCTCGATTCAGCGCCCGGTGATGACCGTATCATGGTGAAAGCGACCACCACGATTCAGCGATCTAAATTTGGTATGTACACCCTGTCGCCGGTGGTGAGTGACAGGGTCAACCTGTGCATGAGCGTGGATGCTTATCGCTATCGCGCCTGATGCCCGGCCAGCTGTGCCAGGCAAAAATAAAGGGGCTTATTTGAGCCCCTTTATTTTGTCCAGGATTAGCTGCAGCCCTTGGGCCTCGGCAGGCCGGCAACCTTGTTAGCGCATTTGATCAATCCGGTTGGAAACAGCGAATAGATATATTTCTGATCACTTCGGTCTTTGCCGTACTTCTGTTTCATGATTTTTGAAAATGCACGCGGTTCACACACCATGCCGTTATCATGAAAATAATCACGCGCTTCACGAATGATGTCCCAGTGCTCATCACCGAGGGCATCAATTTTTTCGTTTATAGCGATCTGGGCAGCGAGTTCCTCGCTCCATTCGTCCAGGTTTTCAAGCCAGCCGGCTTCACTCAACTGGATGGTTTTTCCGTTTACATCGGCCTGCATGGCGTACCTCTTACTAACTGTTAAATAGCCGTCTATTATAATTTATTGAGAAACTGATAAGACCTAGTTTATGCGAGGTAATTGCCGACGGTCGCGCTGGCAGAATCGGGCTAGTGATTACGAACCAGCTGTGTATTGACCTCGTCACGTTTTGCTTTGCCTGCGAGAACCTCGATGAGCTTGAGTGCAAAGTCCATCGCCGTGCCGGGCCCGCGTGAGGTAATGACATTGCCATCAATTTCAACATCGCGCGCACTGATTTTTATCGCAGCATTATGCAGTGCTTCCAGAGTGCCCGGATAAGCAGTCGCGGTTTTGCCGTCCAGCAGGCCAGCGGCGGCTAGCGCTTTGGGTGCGGCGCAAATCGCTCCGAGTGGTCGATCACTGGAAGCATGCTTTTTTAACAATTGTTGAAGTCGTGCATCATCGCGTAAATGGTCTGCGCCGGGCAGGCCGCCGGGGAGCACGATCATGTCGAAAGACTGGTCTAAAACCTGGTCGATGCTGGTGTCGGGAAGAATGCGGGTTCCGCGTGATGCCGTCACTGGCTGGTCATCGAGACCGGCAGTGGTGACCTGAATACCCGCACGCACCAGCAGGTCGGTTATGGTGATGGCTTCGAGTTCTTCACATCCCTGCGCAAGTGGTACCAGTACACGTAACATGCTGCTTCTCCTCTTGCTGCTTTTGCAGGCTCGCTATCAGCTCGGATACCGGCACAATTTTAATGTCATGTTGCGCCAGCTCATCGAGGTGGTCTTTGATAAATTGTAGTGTGCTCGGGTAGGGATGCGCAATGGCGATCGCATGACCTTGCCGGTTAGTTATTTCAATCAGTCGGTCAAACTGTGTGCGCAGGGTTTGATACGAATTGTCGGGATCGAGAAAAACATCACGTGGCAGGTTTGGAACGCTATATTCAGCAGCAATGCTGGCAGCCAGTGATTTATCCGTGGTGCGACTGTCGATGAAGTACAGCGAATCATTCTCGGCAATTTCGCGCATCAACCAGCTCATATGTCCGGGATGACGCGTTAGCAGGCTGCCCATGTGATTATTGATGCCCTTGATATGCGGTACAGATTCGATATTACGCCTTAACTGATCAGCAAACTGCTGATGCGTCATATGCAGGGATAGCGTACCGGGAGTGCGTGTGTGATTTTCAATCGACTGCATGGGCAAATGCAGCATTACTTCCTTGTTATTCTCATGCGCGAGAATCGCGAGTTTTTTTGAGTACGCAATACCAGGCAGAATCGCCAGGGTAATCGCGGCCGGGAAATCAATCACGGCCTTGCCGCGTTCATAATGATTGCCAATATCATCAATGATGATACTGGCAATTTTTTCAGCGTAACACGGTCCCGCAACCAGCGAAAACAGCAACAAGGCTAACGCCATGGCGCACTACATGCATGGGCACGCCTGATCAGGACTTTCTGCTCAGTATGTTCAGGCCTTTGAGAAGCAACAATGCTTCGTGCAGCTGGTAATCGTCAGAAGCCAGAACTTTAGCATCTTTATTTTTTTCCGCTTCAGCCTTGCTTGATTTAACGATTTCATCGTCGGATTTATCCGGATTGCTGAGATGGCCGCTCAGGTCTGCTTCCTTGATGCGCGCCATGGCTTCTTCTTCGTCATCAAGTTTTGAAACCTTGAGTTTATCGAGCACGATGTCAGGTGTAATGCCCTCGCCCTGGATCGAACGGCCCGATGGCGTGAAGTAACGCGCGGTAGTAATTTTTACTGCACCACCACTGCGTAGTTCCTGAATAGTCTGCACTGAGCCCTTGCCAAAAGATTTGCTACCCATAACGACTGCGCGATGATGATCCTGCAGTGCACCGGCAACAATTTCGGAAGCAGATGCCGAGCCGCCATTGATCAGCACGACGATTGGCGCGCCATCCATAACATCGCCGGGTTTGGCATTGAATTCAAAATGTGAATTATCAATCCGGCCTTCGGTGTATACCAGTTTGCCTTCATTAATAAACATGTCAGAAACATCCGCCGCTGCATTGAGCACACCGCCAGGGTTGTTGCGCAGGTCGATTACCAGTCCTTTCAGGTCGGCCTTATTTTCTTTTTTCAGACCATTGATTGCAGACAGCAGGTCACGCGCGGTTTTGGACTGGAAATTGGTAATGCGTACATAACCGAATCCGGGATCCAGCAGCCGGCTTTTCACGCTTTTGACATTAATAATATCGCGCGTCAAAACAAAGGTCAGCGGTTTGTCTTTGCCTTCGCGAACAACGGTGAGCTTGATGTCTGTGCCGGGCGCACCGCGCATGATTTTTACCGCGTCATTCAGGGTCAGGCCCTTGACCGACTGTTCGTCGAGTCGAATGATCAGGTCACCCGATTCGAGGCCGGCGTGAAATGCCGGCGTGTCATCAATCGGTGAAATAACCTTGACGAAACCGTCTTCCATACCGACCTGGATACCGAGGCCGCCAAACTGGCCCGAGGTGCCGATGCGGAGCTCTTTATACTCATCAGGGTTGAGGTAGGAGGAGTGCGGGTCAAGGCCGGATAGCATGCCTCTGATAGCATGTTCCAGCAGGGTTTTATCATCCACATCCTCGACATAGTCTGATTTGATGCGGGAGAAAATATCAGAAAAATTCCTCAACTGGTCCAGTGGCAGGCCGCTGGCCTGATCTGTCTTGTTTGCCAGGACACTGCCTGTCAAAGACGCCCCGATACCGACGAGAATGCCAAAAACCAGTATCAGTACCGTCTTGAATTGCTTGCTCATTACAACGTGCTCCAGGCCTGAATGGCCAATCATCATTCCGCAAGTTTAGACCAGAACGGAAGGTTTAATCATGGATAAAATGATAATACACCTTTAGAGATGCCCAGCGTTAGCCTGTTGCCGATGAATCGCTATCCACTGGCGGGGTGGGCTGCGCGGGCTGAGCACCACTGGCTCGGGTTGACGGGTTTTCCACGTGATCGGATTTCGAAATACAGCCCGGGCTTGGGCTGGCCACCACTGTCGCCGCTGGTGGCGATGACTTCACCCGCAGCGACCCAGTCCCCCGCCTGTTTGAACAGCGATTCGTTGTGGCCATAGAGGCTCATATAACCATCGCCATGATCGATTATGGTGATAAAGCCATAGCCCTGTAACCAGTCTGAAAACGCTATCTGGCCGTGGCTGACCGCCTTCACAGGTGTGCCGTAATCGGTGCTGATGAGGACGCCTTTCCATTTCATATCGCCCTGTGGTTTGGCGTTGCCGTATTTCGCCAGGAACGGGCCCTTGACCGGCCACGGCAGGCGGCCCTTCTGCTTGCCAAAAGCCTTTTTATCGTTCGGACTGGCGGGAATATCAGCGAGCAGCTCACCCAGTGACATCAGCAGGTTTTCAATTTTGTTACGGCTGGATTCGAGCTCGGTCAGGGTTTTTTCCTGGTTGCGAATGTCTGATTCAAGCTTGGCAAGCAGGCGGGTGCGCTTAAAACGCTGGCTTTCGAGCTGGCGTTTCTGCGAGGCCTGTTCTGCCTGGGCCTGTTTGCGTCCGCTGAGTGCCTTATTAAGCTCGGCTTCAACAACCTGCTTGCGCTGCACTGATTGTATAAAATCAGTGATTTGCTGTTCACGCGCCCGATTCAGGTATTCAAAATATACCTGGATACGGCCGATTTCGGCAGGATTGTGCTGGTTTAACAACATTTTGATGCTGTGTTGCTGTCCCAGTGCGTAGGCTGAGCGCAGCTGTTCTGCGAGGGCTTCGCGCTGGTTGGCGAGGGCCGTATTGAGCTGGGCCAGCTCGGTTTTGTGGTTGCTGATGCGCTTGCCCAGGCGGCTGATCTCAGCGTTGGTCGCGCTGAGAATCAGGGCGTTTTTGCTGATTTCTTCTTCCAGCTGTTTGAGCTCGGTTACCAGGTGGCCGCGTTTATAGCGTGTCCCCTGCAGGTGTTCCTTGACCTTGGCAATGCCTTGCTGGACACGATCCAGGTTTTTCTGATAATGCTGGACATCTGGTTTTTCAGCGGCAGAAATAATCACCGGCTGGGACAGGCTGAATAAAAGCAATAAAACGTCGACGGGCCGAGGCCTGGTGATACAGCGCATTACGGTACCAAATCTGGTCGAAAAGTGTCTGCAGCCCTGCATATTATGGCAATCTAGCAATCTTTTTTGGGTGAAGAGGGCAAATTAGTGTTCTTTTTGCCCGCAAAGTGTATTATTGTATTTGTGTTTAATTATATAGTTATAAATCATCTTGCCCGAGGTAGTAGCACCCATGTCAGCAGTTAGCACAGAGGAAACTTTTTTGATGACACGAGAAGAGGACATAAACCGTGCCTCACGCTCGTTGAAAGCCATGTCCCATCCACTCAGGTTAAAGATATTATGCACACTGGGTGATCATGAAGTGAGTGTACAGGATATCGTAGATGCGGTGGGTACATCACAAAGCAACATCTCGCAGCATCTCGCAATCTTGCGTGACAAGGGCATCCTGGCTTCGCGCAAAGATGCCAACAAGGTGTTCTACCGTGTGGGTGATACCCGTACATTGCGCCTGATTGGCATGATGCAGGATGTGTTTTGTTCGACCGGTCACAAGGTTGGCGAATAATATTATTTAACAAGTAGTTTTCAATATGCCGTTACACCTGATGGAAAATTTCCCCGAGTTTTTCAGCAACCATATTTTTTTGTTTGGTGCGCTTTTTGTCGTGCTGGCATTGCTGATCAAGGCCGAGTTTGAACACCAGGCGGGTAAGTCCAACCTGGTCTCACCGGTGAATGCGATACGCATCATGAACAATGAGAATGCGCTGGTGCTTGATGTGCGAACTGAAGCTGAATACGCCAAAGGCCACATCAAAAATTCAAAAAACATTCCGCTGGCTGCTTTACAGTCGCGCCTGTCCGAACTTGAGAAACACAAAAACCAGCCGGTTTTAGCCTATTGTAGCAGCGGCACCATCTCCGGTAAGGCATGCAGAATCCTGTTAAAGTCAGGTTTCAGCAATGTGCATAATATCGGTGGCGGTGTGCATGGCTGGCAGGATGCTAATCTGCCGCTGACCAGTAAATAGTTATTGCCACCGCTTTATTTAAGCGTTACTTATACAACAAGAGACACACATGACAGACGAGAAAACACCAGAACAGCAATTTGCTATCCAGAAAATATATTTGAAAGACGTCTCTTTTGAATCGCCGAATTCACCCATGGTTTTCACCGAAGGTGAGTTCAAACCGGAAATTAATGTACAGATTAACAGCGGTCACAAAACAATTGCTACCGACATGCATGAGGTTGTTTTGAGTGTGACAGTGACGGCGAAAAAAGATGACAAGACTGCGTTCCTGGTCGAAGTAAAACAGGCCGGGGTATTCGCGATTACAGGTTTTGCGCAGGAAAACCTTGCAGGTATGCTGGGCGCGTTTTGTCCCGAAACGCTGTTCCCGTATGCGCGTGAAGCTGTCTCGGAACTGGTGTCCAAGGGCGGTTTTCCACAGTTGTTGCTGGCACCGGTAAATTTCAACGCGCTTTATACCCAGCATGTGCAGCAACAACAGGCTGAAACAGCGAACCAGAATACAGCGCACTAACACATGCCTGCTTCCAGTCGCGGCCAGCATATAGCCGTACTCGGAGCCGGTTCCTGGGGCACGGCGCTGGCCATCCACCTGGCGCGCGCCGAGCTGCCTGTCTGTCTCTGGGGCAATGACCCCGCGCATATCGAGCGCCTGCATCAGCAGCGCAGCAATCAGCAATTTCTTCCCGGGGTTGAATTCCCTGCCAGTCTTTGTGTCGAGGCCAGGCTGGATGTCGTGCTGACCAGTGCCGCCTGGGTGCTGCTGGCCATTCCCAGTCACGCCTTTCGGCCGTTTTTGCACGCAAACGCACAGCTGTTTAATGCCGAGGTGCCGGTGGCATGGGCCAGCAAGGGGCTGGAACAGGGCACGGCCAAGTTGCTGCACGAAGTAGTCAGCGAAGAAATACCGCAATGCCGGCACCTTGCGGTGATCTCGGGCCCGACCTTCGCCAAAGAAGTCGCGGCCAATCTGCCCACTGCCATTACCGTGGCATCGAACTCGAACCGAATTTGCCTCGGTACTGACCGAGGCTTTGCACAGTGGCCGGTTTCGGGTCTATGTCACCGATGATATCACCGGCGTCGAGCTGGGCGGTGCAGTGAAGAATGTGCTGGCGATTGCAGCAGGTGCGGCCGACGGGCTGGGCTTTGGCGCCAATGCGCGCGCTGCCCTGATCACCCGCGGGCTGGCAGAAATGATGCGCCTGGGCGAGGCCATGGGCGGGCGCCGTGAAACCTTCATGGGGCTGGCCGGCATGGGCGACCTGGTGCTGACCTGCACCGATGACCAGTCGCGCAACCGGCGCATGGGTTTATTGCTGGCGCAGGGCAAATCCGAAGCCGACATCCGCCAGCTCATTGGCCAGGAAATCGAAGGCGTGAAAACCGCGCAGGAAGTGATGCGGCTGGCTGAAAAATATCACATCGATATGCCGATCACGCGCCAGGTGTATCGCGTGCTCTACCAGGGTGTATCACCACAAAACGCGGTCAGGGAACTGCTCAATCGCGATTCTACCAACGAATTCTAAGTATATTCTCACCCGCCTATAGCGCTATGATCTGTTCAGTTAAGGCCGGCAAAGGCCTGCTGGCGTAAGGCTTCATACACCACCACGGCAACCGTGTTCGACAGGTTCAGGCTGCGACTCTGGCCCAGCATGGGCAGGCGCAAGGTCTGCTGTGGCGGCAGCGAATCGAGGAAAGACTGCGGCAGGCCCCGGGTTTCGGGACCAAAGATCAGGCTGTCGCCCGGTTTAAAATCTGCATCGCAATAACGCCGCTGGCCGCGGGTTGATAAGGCGTAATGCGCCCCCGGGGTCTGTTTTTGCATGTCCAGCAGTGAGTCATGTACTTCTACGTTTGCCCACTCGTGATAATCCAGCCCGGCACGCCGCAGTTTTTTATCGTCCAGTTCAAAGCCCAGCGGCGAAATCAGGTGCAGGCGACAGCCAGTGTTGGCGCACAGCCGAATAATATTGCCGGTATTGGGCGGGATTTCAGGCTGGTAGAGCACGATGTTAAACATGCAGCGATTGTATCCTGACTCACTATAAGTACAAGTTTGCAGCAGAATGCGCCAGCGCTCGGCCTGATCTGCTATATATAAGGTGTCAATAAACACGAACGTAATAGCAACTGAAGAATCCGGCCTGGTGGCGAATAAACATCGGGTTGTTTGTGCGTGACAGGTATTTTCTCCAGGTTTTGAGAATACCCGCACACCACTGAAATGTAAGCAGACAATGACACCTGGGGCAGTGATAACACCAGGGATCCTTATTGAATAACGCATTCACTGAATGCGGGTGCACGATGGCTAAACAAATGATGCAATCAGAAAACGAAATTGACCCGCGGGCACTCCTGCTGCTGGTCGATGACGACCCGTTGATTGCACAAACCCTCGATTTTGTACTCGCTGCCAGTTTCAGAGTGTTGCTGGCCGATTCGCGCAGCAAAGCCATCTCAATTCTTGGCGAGCACAGCGGTGAGCAAATCCTGGCGCTGGTCGATCTCGGTTTGCCGCCGGTGCCGCATCGCCCGGATGAAGGCTTCGAACTTATCAGGGAAATGCTGGCGATCACCCCCGACATCAAGATACTCGTGCTCTCGGGCCAGGATGATGATGTCAATATTCAGCACGCACTAACCCTCGGTGCAGTTGATTTTGTTGCCAAGCCCGCCGACCCCGACTTGCTGGTATCGCGTTTGCAACATCATCAACGCCTGCAACAGATTGAACAACAGCATGCGGCAACTGAACAGCTCGCCATTATCGGCAAGAGTGTGGCAATGCAGGCGGTACATCAGCAAATCGAGCAATTTGCTGATTCACCGTTCCCGGTATTGATCTCGGGTGAGTCGGGCACCGGCAAAGAAATGATTGCGCGCGCATTGCATGTTAAGAGCCAACGCAAAAACGAACCGTACATGGTGCTCAATTGTGCCGCGATTGCCCCCGACCTGCTGGAAGCGCAGTTGTTCGGCCATCGCAAGGGCGCGTTTACCGGTGCCAGCGAAGAACACCGCGGATTTTTTATAGAAGTCGGTAAGGGCACGCTGTTTCTCGATGAAATCGGCGAGTTACCGGTTGCATTGCAGGGCAAGTTACTGCGCGTGATGGAAAGCGGCGAGTTCTATCGTGTCGGCGAGACCCGGCAGCTGCAATCACAGGCGCGTATACTGGCAGCAAGCAACAAGGTGCTAAGCGAGGAAGTGGCTGCGGGCCAGTTTCGCGCTGATCTGTATCATCGGCTTTGTATTTTAAGTATCGATTTACCGCCCTTGCGCGAGCGCGGCCACGATGTGATGTTGTTGCTGGACCATTTTCAGGCAACGTACGCGGGTACGGTCGCACCATTTAGCCTGAATGATGAAGCGATCGACCTGTGGCTGGATTATGATTACCCGGGCAATGTGCGCGAATTACGCAATATCGTAATACGCCTGGGAACAAAATACCCGGGCAGTGTCGTGACCCGCAACCAGCTCGAACAGGAACTGGAAATGCAGTTGTCGACCACCATGCTGCCAAAAGAAAGTGCATTCATAAGCGAGGATTACATAAAACAACAACTCGCGGCCGGCAGCCTGAAGCTGGATGATTTGACTACCGAGATCGAAAGTCAATGTATACGCCTCGCGCTCGAAATGCATAATAATAATATCAGCAAGGCCGCAGAAGCCCTGCATATAAACCGAACGACCCTGTACAGCCGGGTTCAGAAACTGGGGGGGCAGTAATGTATCAGGAGCACTACGGCCTGGAACGGCCGCCATTCAAAATCACGCCGGATACCAGCCTGTTTT
>CAWKAL010000085.1:0-6730 GCA_963847575.1 uncultured Gammaproteobacteria bacterium | reverse complement strand
GATCGCCACCTACGGCGGGATGCTTCCCATCGCGGTCGACGCAGCGACCGAGCTCATCCTCGAGCACGAGGTGTTCTGCGAGATCGTCGACATCAGCTCGCTCCTGCCACTGGACGTCGCACCGGTGGCCGAGTCGGTCAACCGCAGCGGGGCCCTGGTCACCGCCGAGGAGGGCGCGCTCACCGCCGGCATCGGCGCCGAGCTGACCGCGCGGGTCACCGCGAGCTCGGGGTGCCCTTGCGGGCACCGGTGCGGCGCGTCGCGGCCGAGGACGGGATCATCCCGAGCGCCCCGACCTGAGGAGCGCCGCGCTGCCGGGCTCAGACGCCGTCCGCGATGCGGTCCTGGCCCTGGCGGGCGTCACCGCCTGAGAAACGCCGGCGTCCGGGCAATTTCCGCGTTGAGCAGCGCCACCCCGTCATCGGGCTCGTCGATGGTCACCGCGAAGACGGTTCCGTCGCGCAGCTCAGTTGGATGCCGGGACCCGAGCGGAGGACCACCGCAGCCCGACGCAGACCCCGCAGCTGCCACGGTAGCCCCAGCCACCCCACTCGCGGGGACGAACGGTGATCCGCGACGCGCGGGCGATGCGCGAAGTAGCGGCGACGTGCGTCCGGGGCCGTGGGAACACCCGGTCGCGCACCTCCAGACCGGACGCATCGACGCGGACCAGGATCGTTGCGAAGCCACTGACGGCGATGCCGCCGAGAGCAAGCAGCAGGAGTGGCCCAACCCAAAAACGCGGCGCCGGCCAGACCGGCGACGATAAGGCCCAGGGCGGTCATCAGCGCGACGCTCGATGTTCGAGACGTCCGACCAGACCGCGCGCTCACCGGAGGTCAGATCCATGACCGGCGATGCGCCGCTGGGAACGGGCTCGAGCGCTCGGCCCGGCAGTCCCGACGCGAGCCGTGCGGCCGCCACGCCGAGCAGGCCGGAGGCGAGGACGGCGCCCAGAACGACCCACCACGGCGCGTCGGCCTCTCGCCAGGAGTCGATGCCGCGCTGGCTGAGACTCGTGCCTGCCAGAATCCCGCCGCCGAGTCCGGCGAGAAAGCCGCCGAGGAACGCCACCAGGGCCGGCATGAGGTGCGGCAATCCGGTCGCTCGCCACCGCGCTCGCGACGCACAGGCACGCGCCGACGGCGAGAAGCGCTCCGGTGCATAAGCAGTTTGACAGCTGTTGATCATGTTATTGAATTCAACAGCTATCGCTGCAACATTCACATCTTCACCACGAATGTCACCGTTGGTGACACACTCTGCGACGCCACAGGATGTTGAAGTATCCGGATCAGCAATAACTGGAAAGTTAAAACTGCCCCATGCGTCATTTATGGCAGAACGCAGGCTGATGTCAGCCTGCGGTGTAAATACATTGTCAGTGGGTCGTTCATGACGACGCCAGATAACGGCATCGGTATTAGTGTCACCATTGATATTGGGATTTGCCTGGGCAGGGCTGCCCTGGACAACACACCAGGACATAGGAACATGTAAAATATTTCCTCCCCATACGTTACTGGCAGGCAGGATTGATGCTAAAGCGAATAAAACTGATTTTCCTGCTACTGTAGCCCTCTTTACTATTGTTTTTGTATTCATGCTATTTCTCCATTATGTACATGATTTGCTTAATAGTCATACAGCCAGCACATTCCGGCTCGATCCCCAAAAGGAACCAGATTAGTTTTGTACTAGCAGGTGAATTTTATTTGGATATTTCGAATGCCGACCTCCCTTGAATATATTAATTTACAATTAACTTGTCGTCCTGAACTTATTATTTTCGCGTACAACACATTGCGTGCCGTTTAATAATACGAATGCAATAACTGCTGTCAATAGCTTATTTTTAATTTATGACTTTTTTTTTAATATTTAATGCTTACGAATTAATTTGGCTAAGAAGAATGCAGGCAGACTATAAGTTAGGTGAATAATTGACCTAAATAATAAAATAAACTGATGGCAGCTTGAGGCATAGAACTATGGAGCCAGATATAATTTTGAACGCAAATAATATATGTACGTAATATATAACTTTAATATGGCACTGGAGATTGCCGAATATGTTAGAGGCATATTTCGTGCCAATTAAAAAAACGTCAGCCGGCGTCACCACTATAGTTTATGAAGCAACCGGCTCATCGTAATTCAGGTATTTTCAAGCTCCCCTCCAAATAATATAATCACCAACTTACTTTTAATTAACTTATACAGATTTGTGATTTAAGTCACAAATTACCTGCGCACTTACGATCGCACCGTTGGTATAGTATCCGAGCTTAGTTACAAGAAGCATCAAATCTACATGGAGGAAATGATATGAAACTCGTACGCAAGCTACTCTTATCTATTGCAGGCATAGGCCTGGCTTCAGCATCCCACGCCGTAGTGCTTGATTTTGAAGACCTAACCCTCGGCACCAGCTACGTTGTAGGCAACACCTTTAACACCTCCGGTGTTGATGTCGTTGTTCGTCCGTTTACGTTCTCTAACGGGACACTCTTCAGCGGCGGATTTACCGAAGTAGAGAACGGTGGACTGGCTGGCGGCAGCGGTAATGAACTGGCAGTTAATAATGTATTGCTGCAATTTTCATTCGGTAGCATCACCGGCCTGTCACTTGGTTTCGGCGAATACGGCGGCAACCTCAACCTGCTCATTAACGGTGACTTCAGAAACTTCAACACTTTCTCAGATATTGATGGCTTAAATATCGGTGGTGTCGGCGTATCGGTTGTCAACGGCCTTGGTAATGACATCGGCTCGCTCACCTTGACAGGAAGCATCAATGAATTCGCCATCGGCGGGCAGGAGCTCTGGATCGACAATGTTAATGCCGTACCCGTTCCGGCAGCAGCATGGTTGTTTGCCAGTGGGCTGGTCGGATTAATTGGCGTCAGTCGACGACGTTACCTGGCTGACTGATATTTGTATAACCAAAGAACGAACCTCCCGGGTTCAGGCCCGGGAGGTTTATGTACCTGATGTCTATTCCGCACATTGAATGTCGGAGGAGATCTAAAATGTTCCAAAACACACTTTCTATTACCCTACTCGCTCGTCCAGTTTCTTTACTATTGCTGGCCCTGGTTTTTTCCGCGGGCCACGCAGCACCTATTAATTACGGTGACTTCAGCGGCACCACGGTGATATATCTCGATGTAACTGAAACCGCCAACACACCCGGTGATACCGAACCCCTGTTTTCTGCGCCGACAATCACCGGCAATACGCTGGACTTTAATCCGAAAGGCTTTGCCGCCTCGGCAGGCGGTGGCGGTGTTGATATAACCGACGGCCAGCTCAACTTCATGCTGCGCAGCATTGCCGGCAGCGTCATTACCGAATTGTCCATCAGCGAAAGCGGTGACTACACACTGTTTGGCACCGGTTCGGCGGCAACAAGCCTGCTCTACGCAATAAGCCTCGGCCATGTATCGGTACTGGAAATTGACGGTATTGCGCTGGCAACCCCGGTCAGTACTGGAAGGCTCAAACTTTTCATTCCGCTGATGATCTTGGCAACAGCATCGATGCTGGTACACCATGGGGCCTTGGCCTGACCTATAATGTAAACGCTGCTCTGACCAACGCTGGTATTTCATTCACTGGCGGCGCTACCCGTGCTCGACATCGCGCTGGATAATATTCTTGCTGCGATCAGCGAACCATCATCAATCGCCATGATTGCAAAAAAGGACTACAGGCTAAGCGTCGGTACCGAGGCGTTTACACCGAATCGGACTGGCTTAACTGAACCCCCGATCACCAGCATAAGTGCCGTGCCCTTACCGGCTGCTGCCTGGTTGTTCGCCAGCGGCCTGATCGGCCTGACTGCAGTCAGTCGCCGTAAACATCTCACTGCGTAATTTACCACGCGTAAATACGCTACGGAGGCGTTATCAAATGAACAAGAACAACCCTGTCATTACACACGCAGCACTCGCGCTTTCGGTGATCCTGGTTGCGTATCCTTTTACAGCCAGCCAGGCAGCACCGATTAATTACGGTGACTTCACCGGCACCACGGTCACGTACTTCGACGTCACTGAAACCGCCAACACACCCGGCGATGCCGAGCCCCTGTTTTACGGCCCAAACATCACCGGTAACCTGCTGGACTTTGACCCGAAAGGCTTTGCTGCTTCGGCCGGTGGCAGTAGCACTGACCTGACTGATGGCCAGTTAAACTTCCTGCTTAGCGGTCAACAGGGTCTTGCCATCACCAGCCTGTCGTTTAATGAAAGCGGCGACTATGTACTGTTCGGCAGCGGCACTGCGGCCACCAGCATTTTCTATGCACTGAGTATCAGTCATGTTTCAGTTTTAGAGATTGACGGTGTTGCGTTGGCACTTCCAGTTGTGTTGTCTGGTGCAAGTGCTTCTGGTGGTGACGATCTTAGCTTCGGCAGTGATGCTGGCACGCCCTGGAGCCTGGGCCTGGCTTACGATGTTAACGCAGCATTGAACGCCGCCGGCGTTTCATACAACACCGGGGCAACCCGGCTTGAAGTTGTGCTGGACAACAACCTCGGCGCGATTAGCGAAACATCGACCATTGCCTCGATCGCCAAGAAAGACTTCAGGATAAATATTGGCACCGAAGTGTTTGTGCCTGAAGTACCGATACCGGGCGCACTCGTGTTAATGCTGAGCGGGCTCGCAGGCCTGATCGCAGTTGGCAGGCGGCGGATACTTAAAGCCTGATCGTCACTCGCCATCAAAAACAAAAAAGCCCCGAGCATTCGGGGCTTTTTTGTACGTGCGTAGTTAACCGGTTTAAGTGCTAGCACACACCCTGCCGTGCATACCGGGTGGTAATGCGCAGTGTCTTAGTTACGACCACCCCAGGGCATAAAACCACCCCCGGAATTACCGTTGTTCCATGGGCCGCCCCATGAACCATTATTCCACGGAGCATTAAAACCAGACCCGCCCAACCCCGGGGCGACATTTCTACGACCGCCATACCCTGGACCGCCATAACCTGGACCACCATAACCCTGCCCAACACCCGGGACACCCATCATGCGTTGGTCCCAGATACCCTGTGTCACCTGCGAGTTATCCCAGTTGTTCTGCTGCGGTATATCATACGGTTTAGGCCCTGCAATATTGACCGCTGGATTTGTTTGCACTGATTTGTTCACAGGCTGTTGTGCCCGGGGTAGTTGTACCTGGGCCTGTGGAACTTGTCGCGCATAATTCTGCTGCGGCATAGTGTATGCGCCGCCCTGTGCAGCAGGGTTTTGCGTTACAGCTTGCTGTGCATTTTGAGACGAGGAATATACATCAGGCTGATTGCTATAAGGCTGTTGCGTACCCCAGGCTTTATTTTTCTGTGGTACGTTGTAAGTATTACCTGGTGTAGCAGTGGCGGGCGCATTTTGTGGTGCGGCGTAATATCCGCTCGGCGCTGACTGCGGCGCATCCCAGGCTTTGTTTTGCTGTGGCACGTTGAAAGTATTACCTGGTGTAGCAGTGGCGGGCGCATTTTGTGGTGCGGCGTAATATCCGCTCGGCGCTGACTGCGGCGCATCCCAGGCTTTGTTTTGCTGTGGCACGTTGAAAGTATTACCTGGTGTAGCAGTGGCGGGCGCATTTTGTGGTGCGGCGTAATATCCGCTCGGCGCTGACTGCGGCGCATCCCAGGCTTTGTTTTGCTGTGGCACGTTGAAAGTATTACCTGGAGCAGCAGTGGCGGGCGCATTTTGTGGTGCGGCGTAATATCCGCTCGGCGCTGACTGCGGCGCATCCCAGGCTTTGTTTTGCTGTGGCACATTGAAAGTATTACCTGGTGCAGCAGTGGCGGGCGCATTTTGTGGTGCGGCGTAATATCCGCTCGGCGCTGACTGCGGCGCATCCCAGGCTTTGTTTTGCTGAGCCGTATTGTAAGTATTACTTTGTATAGTAGCGGCGGGCGCATTTTGCGGTACAGAGAAAAAACCTCCCTGCGCAGGCTGCGGCACAGACCATGCGTTATCCTGTTTTTGAGGATCGTAGCTGCCGCCCGGTGTTGGGTAGTCCCATTCAGGCTTCTGGACGTTATCAAAATCACCTTGACGGCCATAACGCTCAGTCACATCCCAGGTAATGTCTTTTTGCGGCACGTTGTAAGTATTGCCCTGTGCACCATAACCCTGTGCGCCGTAGCCCTGCGTATTTTGCGGTGCGGAATACGCCTCGCGCTGCTCAGGCTGTGGCACATTCCATGCATTGTCCTTTTGTGGCTCGTCAGTCACATTTTCCTGCGCCGCCAGCGACCGCTTTAATTCGGCCTCCTCTCTTTCCAGCACCCCTTCCCAGCCACCCACGGGCGGTGTTTCATAAGTCCTGTTTGTACCATCATAAATGATGGGCGACTGCTGAGAAAATTCGGCAGCGTGTAACATGTTGATTTCGAGAACATATATGACTAAAGCAGCGATAGTGAGAGCGAGCTTGGGTATGTTATTTTGATTCAATTTAAACACCTGCTGTATGAGTAGCGTTGTTGCATGAGATGTGCAGAGAATTGCGGAGCCAGGCAGCCATCTCTTGAGCTATCGGGCTTCGACCCGACGATGGCATATAGTTTCTCATAGCACGCAGGCAATATGTAACTAAGTATTGACATAAGCCTGCTCCAGCACAGCATAGGAAATAATCCTCTTTTGAGAAGCCGCCTGGAGTCAATGATGAACAGGGTGTCGATGGGATTATTAATTAACCAATAATGGAT
>CAWKAL010000084.1:0-19672 GCA_963847575.1 uncultured Gammaproteobacteria bacterium | reverse complement strand
TTTGTGGTTGATATCCGAGTGTAATTTCATCCATGAGACGTAGTAGACTGGGCATTCACCAACCGAGCACCGCATGCAAAAATTTTTCAGCATCAATAGCCAGCACAGTACCGCACAGGCAGTCATTAATGACTGCCTGCAGCAACTCGAAAATGCTCCCGAGACCGCAAACTTTGGATTTATTTATGCCACCGATGCCATGTCCGCAGATTTCAAAAAACTGTTGCGCGAATGCAAACGCAAATCCGGCATAACGCATTGGGTCGGCTCCCTCGGCATGGGTGTTATATCCAGCAAGGGCGAACACTATGACACGCCAGCAGCCAGCATCATGCTTGCAGAATTTGACCAGAATGAGTTTGCCATGTTGCCGCTTATCAGCCATAGCAATGAAATTCCTGACAACCTGTCAACACCGCGCGAATTCAGCACCAGCTTTGGCCTGGTTCATGGCGATCCGTTTAACCCTGAAACCCAAAACCTGATTCACGATTTGCAGCAGCATATCAAAAACAGTTTTATTGTCGGTGGCCTGACTTCGTCGCGTGACAAACAATTCCAGGTAGCCGACAACGTATACAGTGGCGGCGTTTCAGGTGTTATGTTTTCTGAAAACATCGGCGTTATTTCCAACCTGAGCCAGGGCTGCAGTCCGGTTGGAAGCAAACACAAAATCGCTAAATCACAGGAAAACGTGATCTTCAAGCTTGATAACAAACCGGCGCTGGATGTGCTTATGGAAGACATGCACATCAGCACAGAAGCAGAATTAAAACATCGTGCCGCCAGTGTGTTTACCGGCCTTTGTATTCCCGACAGCGATATCAGTGATTACACTGTGCGCAATCTTATCGGCGTAGACCTGGAACACAGGGCCTTTGCAATTAATGACTACCTGACCGAAGGAAATGAACTGATTTTTTGTCGTCGTGACAACCAGAGCGCTATAGACGACATGCAGAACATGCTTGACAACATGGCCAGGCGTATCAAGCATACGCCCAGGGGCGGTATTTATATATCGTGCATGGGTCGTGGCCGCGAACAGTTCGGCAAGGATTCCGAAGAAGTTAAAATGATTCAAAAAACCCTGGGTGATTTTCCACTCACCGGTTTTTTTGCCAACGGTGAAATCCACCATGACAAACTCTATGGTTACACCGGTGTATTAACCCTGTTTACATGAGACAAACGCGTGTGCCAGCTCCAGGGGAGATCATAAGCAGGTGAAACTTGTCGATGCGCACTGCCATCTCGACTTTGATGAATTTGCAGCGGACCGCGAAGCCGTCATCACACGTGCGCAGTCAGCAGGCGTAGATCACATCGTTATTCCCGGCGTCAGGTCCGGGCACTGGCAGCGCATTACCGATTTATGCAACCAGGAAAATCTGCACGCCTGTTATGGTCTTCACCCCTACTATGCAGACCAGCATACAACTGGTGACCTGGATAAACTCGATCAGCAACTGGCGGAACATAGCTGTGTTGCAGTCGGCGAATGCGGACTTGATTACCGTGACGGCCAGCCCGATAAAACTTTGCAACTAAACTTTTTTACCGCGCAACTCGACATTGCCCAACGCCACGGCAAACCAGTCGTCATACATTCTGTACGCGCGACTGAAGACGTGATATTGAATTTAAAACGCCACCCTGCACTTCGTGGCATGGTGCACAGTTATTCGGGCAGCCTTCAACAGGCCCGTCAACTGATTGATGCCGGTTTTTACATCAGCCTCGGCGGCAGCATCACCTATCAGCGCGCAAACCGCCTGCACAAGGTCGCAGCGGGCATTCCACTCGAGTCACTCTTACTGGAAACTGATGCACCCGACCAGCCAGACAGCCTGCATAACGCTGAACGCAATGAACCGTCATACTTAATCAATGTTTTAAACTTCATCGCAGAATTGCGCAAAGAATCGCCCGATGAAATCGCCGAACAAACAACTGCCAACGCCCACCGCCTGTTTGGATTCTGAAATTAAAAAAATAAAATATTAATTATCCACGGATGAACGCGGATTGAGGTAAAAGCAATTTCGGTTTGCGCCTGCGGCGCACTAACCTGATATTATTTGCTTTTATCAGTGTTCATCAGCGTTCATCTGCGGATAACTATTTTTAGAATTATCTTTTCCAGCGCGCAGGATCCGAAATTTCCTGCATGGCGTTTTCAATCCATGTTTTTGCATCTTGCATGACATCGTCCGGTTTGCGGCCTGCGCTTTCGATATAAGGCCCGATGCGTACTTCGATCATGCCCGGCCACTTGATAAAACTGTGGCGTGGCCAGAACTCGCCGGCATTATGCGCAATCGGTATTACCGGGTAGCCGCTTTCAGCGGCAAGGATTGCGCCGCCCATTTTGTACTTGCTGGCCGCACCGGGTGCGGTGCGTGTGCCTTCTGGAAAAAGGTTTACCCATTTTCCGCGCTTGAGTTTTTCTGACCCGCGGGTCACCAGCTGGTTAACTGCAGCGCGTCCGGCACCACGATCAATCGCGATCGGATCAGTGCACGCCAGCGCCCAGCCAAACAAGGGGATACGCATCAGTTCGCGCTTGAACACCCAGCGCCCCAGCGGAACGATGACGTGCAGCGCTATGGTTTCCCAGGTTGACTGGTGCTTGGAAAACACGATGGCATTTCGCGAACCAATGTTTTCCATGCCGACGATATGATAATCAAGTTTGCAAATCACCTTGAGCAGCCAGAGGCTGACGATGGCCCAGGTTTTTGAAATACGCAGGCGCACATCTGATTCGAATGGCGATGCCAGTATGACTGCCAGGCCGACAATAATCGTGGTAATCATAAAGCCGATCCAGAAAAGCACCGATCGAATGTACAGTACCGGCTTTGAAGGCATACGCTGCGCGCTCATAAATCCTGCTCCGCATCCAGCAATGCATCAACCACTTCTGCTAGATCAGCGAATACCGGTACATCAGCAAATCCTTTTGAATCTTTTTCCAGCGTTGCGCGCTCACCCTTTCCGGTTTTTACTAACACTGGCCGGGCACCTGCATTGAGTGCGCAGTTCACATCATTGATGGTATCACCTACAAACAGCACGTCATCGAGCGGCATGGAAAAACGCTGGCTGATTTCATTCAATAAGCCTGGCTGTGGTTTTCTGCAAGCACATTTGTCACGCGGACTGTGCGGGCAGAAAAACACCGCTTCGACACGGCCACCCAGCGGCACCAGCAGCTCATCCATTTTACGGTGCATTGCGGCCAGTGTTTGCAAATCGAAATAACCGCGAGATATGCCCGACTGGTTGCTGGCTACCGTGACCGTGTAGCCACCGCGGGTCAGGCGTGCAATCGCTTCCAGGCTACCATCGATAGGAATCCATTCTTCGGGGCTCTTGATATAGGCATCGGAGTCATGATTTATCACACCATCACGATCCAGAATTATGAGTTTCGTGAGCATACTATTGATGCAGTCTTGATAAGTCCGCGGCGCGCAGGAACAGCGCGCTCATTTGTTCGAGCAGTGCGATGCGGTTATTTTTTATAGCCTCGTCATCTGCCATTACCATGACCTTGTCAAAGAATGTATCGACCGGTTCACGCAGGGCTGACAATTTGCGCAATGCTTTTTCATAGTCACCCTTGTCATACAGCGCATCAACACTTGCACGCAGCCCATTGAGCTTTTCGTACAGGGCTTTTTCTGCATCTTCTGCAAACAGGCCGGTATTAATTTTGATAGCGCTGCTGATGTCGGTTTTTTTCAGGATATTGCCAACGCGCTTGTTGGCCGCGGCCAGGCTTTCTGCTTCCGGCAGGGCACGAAACGCTGTCACCGCCCTGATGCGTTTGTCAAAATCCAGCGGACGCGAAGGTTTCAGCGCTGACACTGCATCAAACACATCAGGTGTCACGCCATTGTCAGCATAGTATGCGCGCAGTCGTTCAAGAATATAGTCGAACACGTCATCTTGCACTGCAGTGGAATCAACCTTATCCGCCAGCAGGCTGGAAGCTTCGTTGATGATGACACGCAAATCGAGATCGAGATTTCGCTCGATGATGGTGCGCAGAACACCAAGTGCTGCGCGGCGCAGTGCATAGGGGTCTTTTTCACCTGTGGGTTTCTGGCCAATCGCAAAAATACCTACCAGGGTGTCAATCTTGTCGCTGATTGCAAGGATTTGTCCGATGACATTGCTGGCAGTGTCATCACCTGCACCGCGTGGTTTGTACTGTTCATCCAGCGCGAGCGCAACTTCATTAGCCTCGCCTGCAACCTGGGCATAACGCTTGCCCATAACACCCTGCAGTTCTGCAAACTCACCGACCATATCGGTCATCAGGTCACACTTGCTCAACAGCGCGGCGCGTTCCGCATGTTCGACATTGGCGCCCAGCATTTTTGCAATGCTGCCACTCAACACCATTACACGCCGGGTTTTTTCACCAATGCTGCCGAGCTTTGTCTGGAATACAACATTGTCCAGTGCACGACCAAATTCCTCCAGCGGTTTTTTCTGGTCCTGCTCCCAGAAGAATTTTGCATCTGTCAGTCGTGGACGCACCACGCGCTCGTTACCGGCTTTGACTTTTTCCGGAGAACGGCTGTCGATATTGCTAATAGTGATAAAACAGTTTTTCAGTTTGTCGTTTTTATCAACAACCGGAAAATATTTCTGGTTGTCCTGCATGGTTTTTATTAGTGCTTCCGATGGCACTGATAAAAACTGCTTGTCGAATTCGCCAGCAACGGCTATCGGCCATTCATTCAGCGCAGTCACTTCGTCAAGCAGGTCGTTATCAATCATTGCCGACCCGCCGAGCTGTTTTGCGGTTTTCAACACCTGGTTATGAATCTCGTTTTTACGCTCGTCAAAATCGGCAATGACATAACCTTCCTGCTTCAGACGTGTTGCATACTCCGCTGCATGCTTTAACCGTATTTCTTTATCGGCATGAAAACGATGTCCGCGGGTGGAACTCGAACTGGTGACTTCCATAATTTCGGCATCGATAACTTTTTCACCGTGCATTAATACCAGCCAGTGCACAGGCCGTACAAATTCTGAATTGCGGCTGCCCCAGCGCATACGCTTTGGAATCGGCAGTTTTGCCAGCGACTGGTTCACGATATCAGCAATAATGCCTGCCAGCGCCTGGCCTTTTTCAGTGGATTTAAAAACCAGCCACGCGCCCTTGTCGGTGTCCTGCTGTTGTAGATCATCAACAGACACACCACATGAACGCGCAAAACCCTCCACCGCTTTGGTGGGTTTTCCATCGGCTCCAAACGCGGCCTGCACACTAGGCCCCTTGCGTTCAACTTCGCGATCCGGCTGTGTGACGGGCACATTTTTGATCAGCATGGCAAGACGGCGCGGTGCCGCAAATGAATGCACATCACCGATTGTCATACCGGCTTTTTGCAAACCCTCGCACACGCCCCGGGTAAACGCCTGCGACAGGCGCAACAACGCCTTAGGCGGCAATTCCTCGGTACCCAGTTCGATCAATAAATCGTTTTTTTCAGACACATTAATTACCAGATGACTTGCCGCAGAAGTACAGTGTACTCGGGGCATATAAACTTAAAACCATTTGACCGCAAAGACGCAAAGGTCGCAAAGGAAAAACGGAATAATTTATTGCTTTCATTTAGCTTTGCTTCCAGCGATTACAGAACTTCCGCTTGCGCACATCAGGTTCAGCAGTATTAACAACTTGCTGATAGTAACCTTAACTTTTTCTTTGCGACCTTTGCGCCTTTGCGGTGTTAACTATTTCTTCATTTTCCAATCGGAAAACCCAGCGCTTCGCGTGAATCATAGTACGCCTGCGCCACCGCGCGCGACAGTGTTCTTACTCTTAATATAAAGCGCTGGCGTTCGGTGACTGATATCGCGTGGCGCGCATCCAGCAGGTTGAATGTGTGCGAGGCTTTCAGCACCATTTCGTATGCGGGCAGCGGCAGGCCAAGTTCGATCAGGCGCGCGCTTTCTGCTTCGCAGGTATCGAACCATTTGAACAATGAGTCGGTATCGGCCTGTTCGAAGTTGTATTTCGACATTTCGACTTCGTTCTGGTGAAACACGTCACCGTAGGTCACCACGCCCTGCGGGCCGCGGGTCCAGACCAGGTCGAATATGCTTTCGACTTCCTGCAGGTACATCGCCAGGCGCTCCAGCCCGTAGGTGATTTCACCCGTGACCGGGCGGCATTCGAGGCCACCGACCTGCTGAAAATAGGTGAACTGGGTGACTTCCATGCCATTGAGCCAGACTTCCCAGCCCAGGCCCCAGGCGCCGAGGGTGGGCGATTCCCAGTTATCCTCGACAAAGCGGATATCGTGCTCCAGCGGGTCAAACCCCAGCGCTCGCAACGAGCCCAGGTACAGGTCCTGGATATCGTCCGGCGACGGCTTGAGCACGACCTGGAACTGGTAATAATGCTGCAGCCGGTTGGGATTTTCGCCATAGCGCCCGTCCGTAGGGCGGCGGCAGGGCTGCACATAGGCGCTGCGCCAGGGCTCGGGGCCGATTGCGCGCAAAAATGTGGCTGGATGAAAAGTACCTGCACCAACTTCGAGATCCAGCGGCTGCAATATGGCGCAGCCCTGCTGCTGCCAGTAGTCCTGCAACGCGAAAATCAGGCCCTGAAAAGTAGAAACGTCGTAATTCATTGCATTCAGCTCTAAAGAAGCCGGCTAGTATAAACGCCCAGCCTTTGACACGCCATATTTGCCCGTTTGTTCATACAGTTAGGCCTCTCAGGGTGGTTTTTTCACATACAGGCACATTCCTTGCTATATGTTTAACAGGTATCGGGATAAATCAGGCGACACGCCTGCTGAGAACGCGATACATTATATATATCTGATCGAATGCCGATTTAGTAAGTAATCCGTACATTCAGGAGGACCGGTTATGCCAGAGCAACTGCTTTCGCAATCGAGTGACCCAGCCGTTGAGAAGTTAATTCTCGAGCCCAGCGCGCTGGCCCAGTGGCACGCCCTGGTGAAACAGGCCGAGGACAGCTATGGCTGCCATCTCGATGAAGCCATGGAAAGTTACCTGGTGTTTACCCTGATGCGCTTCATGAGCCAGAACAAGCTCGGCGCAACGGCGCTGGCAGCTGATTACCTCGAAGCGCACAGCCTGCCTAAATCTCTCAGGCTCGACCAGTTACGTGATGTCGGCGACCAGTGCCTGATTCTTTCCGGCCTGTTTCCGCAGCGTGCCGAAAAACGCCTGGTGCGCGTCAGTTACTACGTCAACATGGGGCGCTCGGCCTACCATCATCTCAGCGGCCAAATCCAGCAATCCACCGCCGAGCTCTACCGTGAGCTGGCCGAAACCTTTGTCACCCTGATGGACCTGCTACAGACAATTCGGGGTTTCAACAGCAGCGTAATGCAACCGATCCAGGCGCTGGAGTTGTGGAGCGATACCGGCAGCCAGCGTGCGTTTGCCTCGCTCAATGGCTGTTCGACGCCGCTGCACGAATCGCTGATCAATACCGGGCTAAAACAATAACCACTCACAAATAAAGATTAATGCGCCACAGAGGGCACAGAGAACACGAAGGTTGAAAGCCATAATCTTCCATGCTTATACACTCTGTGTTCTCTCTGCCCTCTGTGGCAAATCATCTTGTTATTATTGAGGCTGAAAAAAACGATTTACTGATTGTGCCGGACAGCGAGGAAATACCGCCGAAGGCCGACCTGCGCCTGTCATCGCGTGCTGCTTGTTGATACAATATCAACCTGTTAACTCCGCAATGCCCGCATACTTCACCATGACTACACCCCGCAAAGCCGTCGCCCTGATTTCAGGCGGACTTGATTCACTGCTCGCCGCGCGCCTGATGCTCGACCAGGGCATTCACGTCGAAGGTATAAATTTTTATACCGGTTTCTGCGTTGAAGGTCACACTCACGCGATTCGCAAAAAAGACAAAAGCAAACCCAAGCGCAACAATGCCTTATGGAGCGCGGAGCAACTTGGCATCAAGCTGCATATCATCGACATTATCGAAGAATACAAGCAGGTGGTGATCAACCCCAAACACGGTTACGGCAGTAACCTTAACCCGTGTCTCGACTGCAAAATATTCATGGTTGGAAAAGCCAAACAATGGATGGATGAACACGGTTTTGATTTCATTATCACCGGTGAAGTCATGGGCCAACGTCCAATGTCTCAACGTAAAAAAATGTTGCCCGTAGTAGTAGAAGAATCTAAAGCCGATGACCGGCTATTACGCCCGTTGTGCGCCAAACATCTCAACCCCACCCTGCCCGAACGCGAAGGCTGGGTGGACCGCGAAAAACTGCTCAGCTTTCATGGCCGCAACCGCAAGCCACAAATTGCGCTGGCTAAAAAATTAGGCTTTGATGATTTTGCATCACCCTCGGGCGGCTGCTGTTTTCTGACCGACAAAAATTATTCGACCAAGCTGGCAGACCTGTGGCAGGCGCAAAAAAGCCGGGACTATGAACTCGACGACATCATGTTATTAAAAGTCGGCCGCCACCTGCGGCCCAAACCCAATTACAAACTGATTATCAGTCGTGAAGAAGGTGAAAACCGTTTTCTCAGTGGTTATCGAAAAACGTTTTCCAGTATCGAACCCGAAAGCCACGAAGGCCCGCTGACCCTGGTCGATGGTACGCCGGATGATGCCGATCTTGAGTATGCTGCCCGCATTGTCGCGCGCTTCAGCCAGGGCCGCGATGCCGACACAGTCACGCTGAAAGTCACCCACGCAGGCGATGAAAAAATAATCAGCGTCACACCCATGCCAGCCGATGACATTCCAAAGGAGTGGTATGTCTGATCAGAGTTTCTCACTGGATGCACGCAACATGTTATGCCCGATGCCGGTGATCAAGACCCAGAACAGGATTGCCGAGCTTTCTACTGGCGATGTCCTCGAAGTGACTTGCACCGACCCAGGCGCGCTCAATGATATTCCGGCATGGTGCCGGATTAATGGCCATAGCATTATTGAGACGCGTGAGCTGGGTGATGAAGTTGTGGTTATTATTAAGGTCGGCAACTGAAGCCAGATATACCGCAGACGTTGTCGGTGATTAATCCTTAAATATAAGCCAGTGCCGCCGAGCTTACCGGCACCAGCCGATTATGCAACATAAAGTACTGGCCACCAGATTCAAACGCAACCACTGCAATACCGTGCTGGCTGACACGCCTGACTTCGACGACCTGTCCGGTTTGCTTAATGCGTGCTTTTCCGCCTTCCTTTAATTTGCATGTTTGCATAAAGTTTCTCCTTGTTCCATTGTGTGATTTTCGGCGCTACGCCTTGAACAATAGAATGACAGATTGTCGCTGACACGAACGCCACATAGTTCACACTTTCAGTAACAGAAAGTTTGACGAGATTCACATTATTGAAGGCCTGTCCATGTATTGGCTGGCGGCCACAATAAGAGAGATTTGCACTAAACAGTAATCGTCATGCCAGCATGCTTGTGGCTGGCATCCAGTGGCTTGCATAGTTTGATTAGGGTAAAAAAATAATATCGTCAGCACCTATGCGCAGTTCACAAGTAGTGACGTAGGGTGGGCATTGCCCACCGTTATTTTAAAAAAGGACCGGTATGTTTACTGGTTGATTTTAGGTGTGCTGATGCATTGTTTTTCGCCTTGCTGGCGAGTCACTTTACAAATCACGTCCCTGTGATTTGCCCTTCGGGCCATGCTTCGCATGTTCAAATTCGATCCCGTCGAATTTGTCTTTTGCTTGTCCAAAAGAAAGTAACCAAAGAAAAAGACACCCCGGCGCCGCAGCCGCTCATAAAAAACATGAGCGGTTCCCTCGTCGGAAGCAATCGGCGGGGCGGAAAAGCAGACAAAGCAAACACAACAGCCATTAAATCTGCCAGCAGACTTGAGAAAACTAGAACTATATGGGTGACTTGACCGTATTGAGTTTTCTCATCAGGTGATCAGAAATTCGAGCGTGAATCGTAAGTTTCAATATTTTATATCTCAGCTTAGTTTTTTTCTTACCCCCCCCTTTTGGCGCAGCCGAGGAGAGCCTGATTTGTGAGGGGCTTTCCGCTGAAACTGTCTGAGCGAGTGTTATTTACTCGCGAGTTTTTCAGCGGCCTCGCAAATCAGGCTCGACGAGGGAACCGGCTGTTTTCTAGCCGGTTGTGACATTGGGGTGGCCTTTCTTTTTGGTTACTTTTCTTTGGCCACACAAAGAAAAGTGACTCGCCAGCAAGGCGAAAAGCAATGCCATGCTGTACTGCAAATGAATCAGTAAACAAGACCAGACCCACAAAAAAGGGCGGCCAGTGGCCGCCCTTTTACAATTATCGCTAATTGCGATTATGCGTTTATCAACTTTTGTATCTCTGCCATCGACTTCACTGCAGGACGCTGCGAGTTGATGTAATGCGGCATTCTGCGCATTGCTGCGCTGGCTGCATTGCCGCTGTCAAAGCCACCGTAGACCAGAACGTAATTGTTGCCATTGGTGTAATACGCCAGTGGCTGTTTCAGGTAATGGTTATAACGCATGGCAATTTCATACATTTCTTTTTTATTGCTCACGCTTGCGAGTGCAATTACGAACTTGTTTGGCGACTGTTCAGCAATCCACTGCGAACCATGGATAGTGTTGTCACCGCCAAAATCATTCAGCGGCGAAATTCGGCTGATGCGGCCATCCAGGCTTTGTGACTGGTCATCAAGGTTCTGCACTTTCTTGTTCACAACTATCAGCTTGTCATTGAGCACGTCGACTTCATCAGCCAGTTTTTCATTCAGTGCTACCAGCTCGTTATTCACGTGCTGATTAAACGCACCCAGTTCAGTCGTTACATCAGCTATCTGTGTATCGACCACCTCTACACGTTCCGTTGTATTCACGGCGACTGTATCATTGTAGCTAGACTGGTAGAAATATAATCCGACTAGCGCCAGCGCCAGCAGAACCAGTGACACACTCGCAATTCTGAAATGCTTGCGCTCGGTACCACCAAGATCAAACAGGTTTTGTGCTAATTGCGAAACGTTTTTCTGTATACCGGAAATCAATGAACCATGCCTGTCGCTTTCAAGTCGCAGCGCTTCGGTATGTGCAATCAGCTCGCGCACTGATTCAGAAAGATCAGAAGTGCGGTCATCAAGAAAACCAACCGACACATCCAGCTCGCGCGTTTTGTCTGACAGCCTGTTGCTCGATACTTCAAGCTCGGCAGCACGCTTGTCGAGTGCTTCGTCAATTTTTTCCAGCTTGAGAATTTTTGCCTTGCTGACTTCTTCAGCCGTGCGCAGATCATCTGCCAGCTGTTCATCACGGCGCTGCGTGGTGTTGGCCAGTGAGTCAATTTCGGCTACCAGTTTGTGCTCGGCCACCAGCATGGCTTCCTTGACATCACGAATGCTCAGCTGAATCTGTGTGCTGGTGTCGTGTGATTCTTTTACCAGGTGATCGACACGGCCGGCCAGCGCTTCGTGCTGGTGCGTGATATTGCTGTTCTGTACCTGTGACGTAGCTTCCAGTTTTTCAAGATCAGCCGCTGACTGTACTGCAAGCTGCGAGATATCAACCGTTAGCTTTTTAATCTCGCCGTCGATGTTGTCTGAAATTGTAGACAGTGACTTGTAGGTTTTATCCAGCTCGCCCAGGCGTTTGTAGGTATCGGAAACCTTGGACGTCAGGTCGAGTTCTTTGTCACCCATACGGTCGAGGCCTTCTTCGACGCTGGCCTTTATAGTACCGAGGGTAAGATTCAGATCGCCAAGACTGCCTTCGAGGTGGTCTATTTTAGAGTTGATGTCCCTGGCCTGAACCTGGGCTTCGCCGGGCAACTGCACCAGCGTGTCACTGGATGTTGATTTAACAGCAGACCGGGTCTGCACGTCTTCTAGTCTTTGGGAATTCATGTTGTTTTTATACTCAGTTATGATCGTTATTTACCGGCAAACCGCCCCGGACCATACAAATGCGGGCAATTATACCATATTAGTGTTTGGTAATATAGATGCAGGTCAAGATTTGTGCTGGATAGCAGGTGGGCTTATTGACCCGGTTGGGTCGGGAAAGTTTAGTTGCCCTTCCGTGGGCCGTATGCTCTTAAGAAACAGGATATTACCCTTTCTGGTTTACTGCCCTGTCGCCAGGTAAGTGCCGACTACAACTGCATCAAAGCTATTAGACAAATTATAAGCGCCATAGGCACCTTCAGCAGCGGCACCAACCAGATTGATGCCGATCTGTCCATTCATCCCGGTACCGCCCGTACCATTGCATAGTGCAAATGCACACGTACCAGCCAGGCTTATAACACTACTGTTGCCAGTTATAAACTCGATTGTTAACTGCGAAGCAGTTATAAGATTACCACCAATATCTGCTGTAACTGACAATCCGGTTAACTCGCCTGTTCCATAGTTAATATCAAAAGCAATATTTTGAGTACCAACGCCTGATGAGGATGGCCCTACAAATGTCGGTAAAGTACCGTCAACACTTGTGTAGCTTAGTGTCCCGGTTGTTGGCAATACTGCCGTGAGTGCCTCTGCGCCGATAACGTGAATATCACTCGCTGTAACCGCGCCTATGCCACCTTCTACAAGTGCGTAGCCACCAGACCATCGGCTCCAGATAACGCGCAGATCCTGGTCATTACCACTCTCAACGAGTGTGCCACCAGTTGAATCGAACGTAGTGGATATAGGACTTACGTCTACAAGATCTCCGGCGAATGCAGATATTGAAGTCGCATCATGTGTAATCGAGTCAGCTGGATTAACGGTATCTGCAATGTACTCATGAGAATCTACAAATCCTGAACCAAAATCAATTGTAACCACAGCGTCTAATTTATTAAGCACGATTGGAATCAATGGTGGTGGCGGATCAATAATCGAACCACTATCAGTCGTCCCACCACCCGCTACATCACCCACATCAAAATCATATATTTCAACATCGTTGATGGCTACATTATACGGCGCGACCGGTTCATTGATCTGTTGCGGCGCATCTTCATTTGTTGCTGCGAACGCTGACTGCCCCTGGGCCAGTGAAATATCACCGCCTTTAGTTTTCATGGTGATAATGCCGGTATCGTTTTTCACATACATGCCATCGGGCAGCAGGTTGCCATCCGCATCAAAACAGTCGGCCTGGCAGAGCTTTACAAAAAAACCGGTACCGCGAATACCAATCGTGGCCACCGTGGTGCGGAAGCGGAAATTGTCGCGCTTGATTTTGCCGAGCAGGCCGGTGATCTGGCGCGCACCACCGCGCAGCAAACTGAAAAAGCCTTTCTGTTTGGTGTCATCGCCGGCGACAAAGTTATATTCATCAATTTTATATTCCGAGCCCGGGTACACCGAGACCATACCACCGTCGCTGAAACGTACGTGCAGGCGGCCACGTTTACCGGTGACCAGGGTATCGCCTTCAAATATTTTGGCGCCTTTGAGCAGCTTGCGCTTATTGCCATCACGATCCAGCGCGTGGTAATCACCGTAGCCATAAATAATACTGCCAACATTTGCGAATGCGCCGGTTGATACAAACAGCGAACACAGCAGCAAAACAAGTGAGTATTTATTAAATAATTTCATGAGTATCTCCACCTAAAATTCCTTGCGTAGGTTCACCATCGCGCGTGTGCGCGTGTATGAACTCAGATCTGCGTTTGAATCATTTTTGGTGTAACTGATTTCAGGTTTCAGTGACCAGTCTTTCGGAAAGCTGTAGTTTGCCGCCAGCTGCAGGTTTATATAATCATCTTTGTGCGTGATATTGAAAATGTCGGGGCCGTGATAATCACTGGACTGGTACGCCAGCACACCGTTCCAGCTCAGTCGTGATGATGTTCTGAGTTGCGCACCTGCGCGCACACCAAAGTAATCACGGCCGGCAAAAGTCGCGGTAGACGATTTTTCATCTTCAGTGCCAAGATAACCAGTGAGATAAATCACCGGCTGGTACTGCACAGCCATGGCGTGTATCCAGGAAACACCGCTGGATAACTGGTCAGCATCGAGTGTGCTCGCATCAGGGTATTTCAGCGTGGCGTATTGCGCGAACACACTGAGCATGTTGCGCGCATCGAATGTATGCTGCCACTGGCCGTTCAGGCCAAACAGGTTGCGGCTGGTTTTGCTGTCAACTGCGAAGTTTTGTGCGACGAGTGCAACGCGGTATTGTTCTCGGCCCTGCAAAAAATGCAGCCCCAGCGAAGCTTCAGCATTACGGGTTGAAAACTCGCTGGCATCACTGGCCCGGTAGAACTCGAGCTTGCCGTTACCATACCAGTTGAGATTATCCTTGAGCGCACGGCTGAACGAGCCACCGCCTTCGACTCTTGCTACCGGTGAATCTGTTTCCGGCTTGTTGACATTGAACACCAGCCCGCCCGGTGCTGTAATCTGCGATGAGGCTGTCGCGCTGTTCACGTTGCTGTCGAAACCGATACCGGCTTCGGCATAAATACTTGTACGCTGCTTGCCACCGAGAATACGTTCATCAATCGATGACACATAACTGTCGATCATGGCGCGTGCCGCGTCGGGCATTTCTGCCTGTTTCGCCTTGTTAAACTCTGCACGCGCGGCCTGGTTTTCACCGATCAGGAAATAGGCTTTGGCGAGTTCGGCGCGAGCCGCAGCATTATCAGGATTACTATCGAGCACCCGCTCTAGCGCGAACACGGCCTGCAGCGGCACCCCGGCATCAATCGCGGCTATGCCAAGCTGGTAGTCGAACGCGGCATCGCCGGCATATTTATCCGCCTGGCCTAGCAGCAGCTGGTAGGCCTGTTTGACCTGGCCGCTGGCGCGTAACGCGCTGGCCTTGTCGAGCAGGGCCTGGTCGGCAATGACGACGGCGCTCATACTGAGCATGAGCGCACAGAAGAATAATTTGATCGGGGTTGTACACAATTGCATAGCGCTTCCTTTACCTTGCCTGCTGCAGTCTTGTTATTAAACACCCGCTATTGTTTCGTAATCAAGGGCGTTTCGTCAGAATATCATAGAGCCTAACCCATATATAAGGCCTCACCAGCGAACTGCGTCACAGATTGCCCCAACCCTAAACGGCGCAGTTACCGCGCCTTTACATGACTATCCTGGAATTACGCTAGAGATCGAGCAGCAACTTCAAGCGGTACGCGCATGCCGGCAATCTTGCAGGCCTGCTGGCCATACCCATAGGGAAACATATTGTAGACGTACTTGCGGGTGGCTTTCTCCTTGCCATGACGCGACCTGAGTTCACGCAATAACAGCCGGTGCTCGGGCACGCTCTGGCGTTCTTCGTAATACTCACGCACAAACGTGACTACTTCCCAGACGTCGTCGGTCATTTCAATATTTTCTTTTTCAGCTAGCGCATGTGCAACAGCTTCATTCCATTGCGCCGGGTCAAGCAAATAACCTTCCCTGTCGAGTGCAATTGTTTCACCATTAACATTAAGCATATCTGATACCCCCCGGTTCATTTCTGCTTTATCCACTCCGATACATACTGCGCTATCTGTAGCGGATTATTGATATCCTGTTTTGGCAGGTCATCTATCCCTACGGGTATAACAGACGCTAACACGTAAATTCAAATTAACCCGTAAATATACTTCGAAACTGTTTCAGCTTTTGTTTCATGCTCGTGGTACGAATGGTTGCGAACAGCTCAGCAATATCAAATGCATGATGGGTTTCGTAGGCCACGCCCAGTTGTGGCATATCTGCCAGGCCGATTTCCCTGGCGTGATCGACAAAGTCCGCATTCTTCCAGAAAAACGCGCCGGGCATGGTCGTTGGTATTACCACCACGTAGAACAATGCACGGCCTATCACATTGCTGGCGACGAGGACGGCGCCCAGGCATGCGAATGCAATGGCGCCGAAATTGTCCTCGAGCAACATGTAGTTACTCAGCAGCAATGCCACCAGCAACAGCGCGTTGCGCAACCAGTAGGCATTCCCGTACTGGGTCGTCTGCAGATAGAACGAGGCCGCGCCTTCACTCGCGGTAGAACGCAGGCTGATTGCATGGCCGCAAAGTCCGACCAGCTCCAGTAATACACCCAGGCTGATCATGCCTGTCAGCAGAATGCCGAGACTTAACGTCATGCTGGAAAATACCAGCGCGATGGCTGCAATTAATAATGCGCCAAGTGTCAGCCCGGTTGAAACAAAGCTGGCAGCGGTATACCAGTGGTTCCAGAACGGACGTGCTTCGATGCGGTAGAGCTTGTACATGAAATAACCGCCGAGTACCGCGCCTGCAAGCGCAATCACCGCAAACACCCACTGGATTTCCTGCACATACGGAAAATCAAACAGTGCAAAAAAGCTGTAACCCAGCAAGCCGGTATAAAATGCCGATACACCCGCAATCTCGCGACTCACCGGCGAATGTCTCAAATTATAAAACCCGCGGTAAAAACGGTGCGGCTTGCCGAGGTGCATATTGAGTTTAAACAGGCCAAAGCTCATTAACACCAGCAGGACAACCAGGACGGGAATCATCGCGCCGCTGGTTTGAAAATTCTCCACGGGTGCGAGCCAGACACCCGAAAGCAAAAATATAAATGCAGCCATCACGGTTTGTGCGCTCAGGGTAAACGCGATGTGTGCGTTTTCGTGCGAACCTAACAACCTGCCCCAGTTCCACTCGCGCTTCACGCCAGGTCGTGCTATCGACCACCGGTTTAAACGTTTCTGACTTTTCATCGCGATGATACTTCACCGGGCTTTGATCGACGCGCTGCATATCACGTTGCGGTGTGCGTGTTTGTTGAAAGCGTATATTCGGACGAGTAATGTCGGTGCGCGGAAAGCCGGGGATTTCTGTTTTCGCCTGGCTGCGATTTTCCGGGACATTTTCAATCACGCCGAAATCAAGCGCATTGCCCAGGCAGGCGGTTACGCAGGCAGGTTTCAAACCTACTTCGAGACGATCGACGCACATATTGCACTTGGTGACCTGGCCCTTGACCGGGTCGAGCTGCGGTGCGTTATAAGGACATACCCAGGTGCAGTACCCACAGCCAAAACAGATATCCGGGTCCTGCAACACCGCACCGTATTCAGCAAACTTGGTATAGGCACGCGTCGGGCAGCCTTTTAAACACACCGGGTCATCGCAATGATTGCAGGCCATGGAAATATTCAGCCGCTGGTAGGCCGGGTAGGTACCGCCTTCGACAAAACCCACAGAACGAAACGCGATATGTGCAGGGTTATCATTCTTTTCACTGCAGGCGGCTTCACAGGCGTGGCAGGCGATACAGTTATCGGCATTAAAATAAAACCCGTGTTGCTTGTAGCGGTTCGGATTTTCACCAATCTCGCCATCACCGTTGATGTTTAATGAAGACTCACGGCGCGGATCATCCGGCCCGACCGTTTCTATCGGTGCGCCATAACAATTGTGCGACTTGCTGGTGAAATCACTCAGCAGGGCGTAGCCGGGTTCATTTTCTCTTCTTTCAAACACAGGTATTTTCCTTATCTAGAATGCACGCATTTCCATGCTGAGTTTTGCCGCCGCCACCTGGTCGTGCAGCTTTTCGATCCTGACTGCCGACTGCTTGTATGCAGGCTGGCGCGAATGCGGATCGAGCAGGCCCAGCGTCAGGCGGTTGGCGCAATCATGAAAATGGAACGGCAGAAAAATCATATTTTTCGGCACGCGCTGGGTCGGTGTTGCCATCACCACGGCATCGGAACGCCGCGACACCAGGCGCACGTATTCGCCGCGCTGTATTTCGAGCTCGGCAGCCAGGTCAGGATTAATTTCGATAAAGGGTATCGGGCTGTATTTATTATTGTTGCCAATCTTGCCGGTCTTGCTGCGGCCGTGCCAGTGTTCGATCAGGCGACCGGTGTTGAGCCAGACAGGAAATTTTTCATCCGGTACTTCGTTATTGTCGATAAACGGCAGGGGTATAAGTTTTGCCTTGCCGTCTGCGTAACGGAATGTTGCGGGCTCAGTGTATAGACGTTTTCCACCTGCGGGTGGCGCTTCATTATTTTTGAGCTGGGTTTCGGTATAGGGCCATTGCACACCGCGGTTTTTTTCAATCAGTTCATGGCTCATGCCGGAGATATCCGCCAGCCGACCTTTTGATATGCTCGCCATTTCAAGAAAGATGTCCGACGCTTTCTCAGGGAAGCTGACCCTGGCGTCTTTATCAAACCGCTTTGCCATCTGGTTGAACACCCACAGGTCCGCTTTGGCTTCGCCCGGTGGCGCCGCGATCGGTTTAACAATATTAATGCGACGTTCGGTGTTGGTCATCACGCCTTCTTTTTCCGCCCAGGTTCCTGCGGGCAGGTAGACATGTGCGTACTGCGCGCTTTCGGTGTCTTCATAACAATCCTGCACTGCACAGAATTCGAGTTTTTGCATGGCGCGGCGCACGCGCTCGGAATTTGGCAAGGACGATAAGGGATTGGTCGCGATTAACCACAGGCCTTTAATTTGCCCGGTTTCAATCGCGTGGTAAATATCGGTTTGAAACATGCCACGCTTTCTCGGCAGGAAAGCTTCATCGATGTTCCAGAATTCTGCAATCTCTTTTCGGTCCTGCTCGTTTTCCAGCACGCGGTAGTTCGGCAGGCCCGAGCACGAAGACCACTCGCGTGTACCCATCGCGTTACACTGCCCGGTTATAGAGAGTGATGTGCCACCCGGCTTGCCGATGTTGCCGGTGATCAATGCAAGATTATTAATACCAACGACCCCGTCCGAACCGTGGGTCGACTGATTAATGCCCATGGTCCAGATCGACATCGCCGCGCCCGCATTGGCATACAGGCGCGCCACGCTGCGTATGGTGTCTTCATCGATGCCGCATATTTTTGCCGCGGTCGTCGGGTCGTATTTGGCGACTTCTTCGCGCAGCGCTTCGATACCGTTGGTGTTGGCCGCGATGTAATCTGCGTCTTCGAGTTTTTCATCGAGGATGACATGCATCAGCGCATTCTGTAATACCACGTCGGTGCCCGGTGTTATCGGTAAGTGAATATCAGCGAACTGCGCCAGCATGGTGACGCGCGGGTCGACCACGATCAGCGGAAACGTGCGTTTTTCCTGCGCGTCCTTCATACGCCAGTAAATGATCGGATGCTGCTCAGGCAAGTTTGAGCCCCAGGCGATCAGGCAATCGGTATGTTCAAAATCTTCATAACATCCGGGCGGGCCATCGGAACCAAACGAGCGCTTGTAACCCGACACGGCCGAGGCCATGCACAGGGTGGTATTACCGTCATAGTTATTGGTGCCGATCAATCCGCGCGTGAGTTTGCCGAGCGTATAAAACTCTTCGGTTAACATCTGCCCGGTTGAAATCACTGCAAAAGAATCGCGTCCATACTTTTCCTGGATACGTCGAATTTCGTCGTGGGTTTTGTCGAGCGCTGTGTCCCAGTCAGTCGGCTTGCCAGTCCTCATGCCACTGGGCACGTATTTTTGGCAGCATGCCACGGCCGGCGGAATCAAACAGCTCGTGTTCGAAAATACCTTTCAGGCAAAGTTTGCCGCGGTTGACGTCAGCATCCGCAACGCCGCGCGACGATACCGGCTTACCTGCTTCGTTCAGGCCGACTTCTATCGAACAACCCGTGGAACAATAACCGCAGGTGGCGTACTTCCACTCGATCACACCCTTGTCTGCGA
>CAWKAL010000083.1:0-51360 GCA_963847575.1 uncultured Gammaproteobacteria bacterium | reverse complement strand
CAATGCTGGGTTTGCGCGGGTGTACGCGCTCGGCAAGCTTGTCTTTATATCCAATATAGAACCTGTGGGCGATTGCGTGAGTGTGCTTTCAAGTGCTGATCTCAAATGGCTGGCTATCGCAAATCCCGATACTGCGCCTTATGGTAGTGCTGCACAGCAAGTGATGGAGAAACTCAATCTCTGGGACAAGCTGCAGGCCAGGCTGGTGATGGGCGAAAATATCGCGCAAACCCTGCAGTTTGTATCGAGCACCAGTGCCAATGCCGGGTTTGTGGCAAAATCCTTGCTGTCGGGCGATGCCATCATCAAGCGCGCCTGTGAGTGGGAAGTGCCCATCGATTTATATGCACCAGTCAGGCAGAAAATGGTCGTACTCAAACAATCACAGGATAAGCCTGCAGTGTCAGCGTTCTGGCAATTCATGCAGTCAGCTAAAGCCGCCAGCATTATTCGCAACCACGGCTACGACGTTCTCTAATTCTGTGCGCCAGCTTTTCAGTCACACCTGATGGAAACATTCGCCAGCCTTGGTCCGCTTTTTCTGACGGTTAAACTGGCGGCGTTGACGACACTCATCCTGCTCCTGATTGGTACACCGATTGCCTGGTGGCTGGCCAATACCCGCAACAAGTGTAAACCTCTGATCGAAACCATTGTGGCATTACCGCTGGTGCTGCCGCCCACAGTGATTGGTTTCTATCTACTGATTCTGCTCGGGCCGCAGGGATGGATAGGCGGCTGGTGGGTGGACATCACCGGTTCGGCGCTCACCTTCAGTTTTAGCGGGCTGGTGATAGCGTCGGTAATGTACAGTTTCCCGTTTGTTGTTCAGCCACTGCAAAATGCATTTGAAACCGTGGGCGATGATTTAATGGAGGCTGCCAGCACCCTGGGTGCGAACCGGCTTGACGCTTTTTTCACCATTGCAGTGCCGTTGGCGAGGCGCGGTTTTTTATCCGCGAGCGTGCTGGGGTTTGCGCATACGCTCGGCGAGTTTGGTGTGGTGCTGATGGTCGGTGGCAATATTCCGGGAGAAACCCGCGTGATTTCAATTGCCATATATGACCACGTGGAAATGCTGGATTACAGCGAGGCGCATCTGCTGTCGGCAATCTTGCTGGGCTTTGCATTTATCGCCATGCTGACAATGTATATCGTCAATCACCGTGAGCAGGTGCGCGGATGAATGCAGGGCATTGTGACATCAGTCTTGAGCGCAGAGATTTTTCGCTACAGGCTACATTCGCAATACCGTCTCGGGGTGTGCTCGGTATATTCGGGCCTTCGGGTTCAGGCAAAACCACGCTGTTACGCTGTATCGCCGGACTCGAAAGCGATACCACCGGCCGGATCACGCTCAACCAGCATCGCTGGCTGAGCACAAACAGCTCGACACCGACGCATCAGCGGAATCTGGGGTATGTGTTTCAGGATGGCCGCCTGTTCCCACATAAAACGGTTGCGAACAATCTGCAGTACGGACTGAGACGTAGTGTGAATCAAAACCGGGCGAATGCTGTAGATGAACTGGTTGACAGTGAGTATTTGCTGGAACTGCTCGGTATTGGTCACCTGTTGCAACGCATGCCACACGAACTTTCGGGTGGCGAAAAACAGCGTGTCGCCATCGCGCGTGCGTTGTTGAAAGGCCCTGAACTATTACTCATGGATGAGCCACTTGCCGCACTGGATGAAACGCGCAAGCAGGAAATTCTGCCGTACCTCGAAAAGCTCCACGATGAACTCAGCATACCGATACTATATGTCAGTCATAGTCTGCAGGAAGTCTCGCGGCTGTGTGATTCCATGCTGGTAATGGAGCAGGGGCGCGTGGTGTACTCGGGAGACATATACAGTGCCCTGGTTGATAAAGCATCCCCGTTGTCGCATGCGCGTAATGCGGCCGCGATGCTCGAAGGCGTGGTCATTAAACACGACAGTGAACACAGGTTAACAACTATACAGACGCATGCAGGCAATCGTTTTCAGTTACCAGGTGCGTTTGCTATGGGGCATAAACTACGGCTGCGCATCAAGGCGAATGATGTCAGTTTGTGTCTGAATAAGGCTGAAGATACCAGCATACTCAATGTAATTGCGGGTACGGTGCTGGATATTGAGGTTGACGCAGACTTTAGAGCAAGCCTGCGTATCGATTGCGGTGGTGAACATCTGCTGGCGAGAATTACCAGCCTGTCGCTGAAAAAACTCGACCTGCACCCTGGTAAAAAACTCTTCGTCCAGATCAAGGCAGTTTCAATTAAAGATACCTGATCCTGCAGCTTTAGTTATCGACGCATTTACGACGACTCGCGCGCTATGGCGCGGTAGCCAATGTCGTTGCGGTAGTACATTTTATTCCAGCTTATTTTTTTAACGATTGCGTAGGCGCGCTGTTGCGCTTGTGTAACGCTATCGCCCAGCGCGACCGCGCAGAGTACGCGACCGCCATTAGTGACAACATTGCCATTGTCTTGCGTGGTACCGGCGTGAAACACCTTGGTGGTGTCGCTGTCAGTGGTGTCCAGCCCGCTGATGACATCGCCCTTGTCATAGGCCTCGGGATAACCGCCGGCAGCGAGCACGACGCCGAGTGATACGCGTTCATCCCATTCTGTAGTGGTCTGGTCGAGTTTGCCCTCAAGCGCATCCAGGCAATGCTGCACCAGGTCGGATTTCATGCGGAACATGATGGGCTGGGTTTCGGGATCGCCGAAGCGCACGTTGTATTCCAGTACTTTTGGAATGCCTTCGCTGTTGATCATTACACCGGCGTATAGAAAGCCGGTGAATGCATTGCCTTCAGCCGCCATGCCTTTGACCGTGGGTTCGATCACCTGCGCCATGATGCGATCATGCATTTCCGGCGTGACCACGGGTGCAGGCGAGTAGGCGCCCATGCCGCCGGTGTTCGGCCCTCGGTCGCCATCATCGCGTGCCTTGTGGTCCTGCGAGGTCGCCATCGGCAAGGCGTGTCTGCCATCGACCATGCAGATAAAACTGGCTTCTTCGCCGAGCAGGAATTCTTCGACCACGACGCGCGCGCCGGCATCGCCGAACTTGTTGCCCGAGAGCATATCCTGGATCGCAGCGATGGCTTCGGCCTCGCTCTGCGCGAGGATCACGCCCTTGCCAGCAGCGAGGCCGTCGGCCTTGATCACGATGGGTGCGCCGACCTGTTTGACATAGGCAATCGCCTCGGCTTCATCGGTGAAATTGCCGTAGGCCGCGGTCGGGATTTTGTGGCGTGCGAGAAAATCCTTGGTGAAGGCCTTGGAGCCTTCGAGCTGCGCCGCGCCCTTGCCGGGGCCGAATATTTTCAGCCCGGCGGCGCTAAATTCATCGACAATGCCCGCCACCAGCGGTGCCTCCGGACCGACGATGCTGAGGCCGATAGACTTTGCTTTTGCGAATTTGATCAGAGCCGGGATATCACCGGCATCGATGTTGATGTTCTCTACACCGGGCTCACGCGCGGTGCCGGCATTGCCCGGCGCGACATAGACCGTGTCGGCCAGCGCCGACTGCGCGGCTTTCCAGGCAAGGGCGTGCTCACGGCCGCCGCTGCCGATGATTAATACATTCATCTGAGATGCTTGCGAAATGTCAAAGGCAGGGATTTTACAGCGATTTGCCGCTGATTGCCCGTGTTACTGGCTACTACGTGAATTTGCCACAGAGGTCACAGAGAACAGGAGAAAAACCTGTTTTTGGCCGCGAAGTACGCAAAGGACGCAAAGTAATAAATGCTCTTGGGGCTCAATATTTGATTTGTTATCAAGTAAACCTAAAGGGGCAATTCTATACAAACATAGATCTGTTTTTACTTTGCGGCCTTTGCGGCCTTTGCGACTTTTGCGGCAAAATGTTTGTTCTTAAATACTCAGAGTTCTCTGTGACCTCTGTGGCAAATCAAAACAGATAAAAATATTCCCACCGAATTCCAGATGACTGTTCAAGGCTGTCGAGTAATACCTGCTGCGGCAATGCTTCTTTCGGATAAATATCGGTGACTTCGAGAAATACCCGGGCGAAGCCTGCGCTTCTGCGCCACTGATAGTCCCAGGGTGCAGCGCTGTGCTGGCAGTGCTCGCAGGTCCAGAGTGATTTCGTTGTAAGCGTATCGAGTTTTGTGTTCCATGATGTAAATGCTTTTTTGCATTGCGGACAGTTGGGTGCGCGGGTGTGTTCGCCTGTCAGCGCAGTTACATTGTCATACTGGTGCAGGCGAATGTGTGTGAAGTGTTCAGAATTGTCATCAGGTGCGAAACGTATACTGGGCGCGCAGCCCATGAACGCAACCAGTTCTAAAAAACATTCGCCGGCAAAATACGCTGTCTCGGTGCTGGCGGGGTCGATGGCTGCAGCGATGAATCCGATGTCATGCAGGTGTGCGATTAAATCGGCAATGTTGTTCGGATTCCAGTCGGGTGATTGCGGGCAGAGCAGTAATGATGCCGTGGATGAAGTTGCGCTCACTTTTTTTCGTCTGTGGGTTCTTCCGGCGCTTCAGGTTTTTTTGCGCTCGCGGGTTTGTCATCGTTCATCAGGATGCGATACGCCGGGCCTTCGAGATCATCGAACTGGTCGGACTTGACCGCCCAGAAAAACACCACGACGATAATCACCACCAGCAGCAGCACGATGGGTAATAGCAGGTAAATAATATCCATGAGCAAACGCCTGTGAATTAATCGAGCCGGATGCGCGTCAGCCGCAAAGCATTCAACACTACGATCAGCGAACTGGCTGACATGCCGATGGCTGCCAGCCAGGGTTCGACATAGCCCATAGCAGCGGCGGGCACGGCGAGCAAATTGTAACCGATCGCCCACACCAGGTTTTGCCTGATGATGCTGAGCGTGCGGCGCGCCACCTGGTAACCGGCGGCGAGATGTGAAATATCATTCGACAGCAGGATCATGTCGGCACTGGCCGCGGCCAGTTGGGTGCCGCTGCCCATGGCGATGGATACATCGGCGCCGGCCAGTACCGGGGCGTCGTTGATACCGTCACCGGTCATTGCCACTACTGCGCCGTGGTGTTGCAGTGCGCGCACCGCGGTGAGCTTGTCATCGGGTTTGAGATTGCCGCGCACATCATCAATACCGAGCTGCTGCGCAATGCGTTCGGCAATGCCTTGCTGGTCGCCGCTGAGCAGGCTGATGTGTTTGCCGGCAGCGCGTAATTGCGCGACCAGCTGCGATGCCTCATCACGAATACTGTCATCGAGTGCAAACAGCGCGTGCAGTTTGTTTTCGCTGGCGAGCGCCACCAGTGTCAGCTGGTTGATGTCATGCCGGGTTAGCAGGCTGTTATCGATGTGCTCGCCGCAGACGTGCTCGATATACTGCAGGTTGCCCAATGTCCAGCGCGTGCCATCGATGCGGCCACTGATACCACTGCCGGGAATATTAGTTAGCGCACTCGCCTGCAAGCTCTGGCTAACGGCGCTTTGCACGATGGCTTTTGCCACCGGGTGTTCCGAGCCGGCTTCGAGTGCGGCCGCAATCTGCAAATACGCCTGTTCGGATTGACCGCCGAGTGCAACGCTTTTAACCAGCCGGAGTTTGCCCGCGGTGAGCGTGCCGGTTTTATCGAACACAAAATGCGTGACATGGGCCAGGGTTTCCAGTGCATGACGGCTGCAGGGCAACAGCCCGATGCTGGCAAAGCGACCGCTGGCAGCGGTGATCGCGGTGGGCGTTGCCAGCGAAAGCGCGCACGGGCAGGTCACCACTAATGTTGCGATGGTGATCTGCAGCCAGTCAGCATTGCCCGCCCAAAACCAGTACAGCGCGACACTGGCCGCGATGAGCAGGATGACGGCGACAAAACGCGCGGCAATGCGATCGGCCAGCTGGGCGATCATCGGTTTGTGATTCTGCGCGTCTTCCAGCAGGCGCTGGATCGAGGCCAGCACGGTGTCGTCACCGATTTTTTCGACGCGAATAATCAGCGGGCTCTCGCTGTTGGTGCTGCCGCCGATTACGCTGTCGCCGGGGCCGTGCGTCACCGGCAGGCTTTCGCCGGTGACCAGGGATTCGTTCACCCCGGAGCGGCCGTCGAGAATCACGCCATCGGTGGCAATATTTTCCCCGGGGCGCACCAGGATGCGGTCACCGACCTTGAGTTCGGCCACCGGCACGCTGTGCTGCTGCTCGATGCCGTTTTCGGTCAGCAGCCGGGTGGCGATGGCCGGTTGCAGGTTGAGCAGGGCCTCGGTGGTTTCGGCGGTGCGCTTGCGGGCGTTCATTTCGAAATAGCGCGCGCCCAGCAGGAAGAAGGTAAACATCGCCACCGAGTCGTAATACACCGCGCCCTGGTCCTGGATCGTGTGCAGCACGCTGGCGGCGAAGGCGATGCCGATGCCGAGTGCGACTGGTACGTCCATGCCGACACGGCGGTTGCGCAGGTCGCGCAACGCGGATTCAAAAAAAGTGCGCGAGGAAAACAGCAGCAGGGGCACGCTGATGAGCAGGCTCAACCAGCGGAAATAGCGCCTGAAGTCGGCTTCCATGCCCCACCAGTCGCCACTGTACATGGCCACCGCGAGGATCATGATCTGCATGCCGAGGACACCGGCAAGGCCGAGGCGGCGCAGCTGCTGTTTGCGCTCTTTCTCGATAATGCGCTGTTGCTGGTCCGGGTCGTAGGGGTGGGCCATGTAGCCGATGCGGCTGATCGCCTCGAGAATCTGGCTGAGCTGGATGCGATTATTGTCCCAGCGCACGCGCGCACGGTGGGTGGAATAATTGATATTGGCCTCGATCACCCCGGGCAGGGCATTGAGATGGTGCTCGTTGAGCCAGATACAGGCAGCGCAGACGATACCCTCAAGAATCAGCGATACCTCGCGGATATCGCCCTCGGCGGCGTTTTCCGGGTTTTTTTCAGTGCTGTCCTCGACGAAATGCTGCTGTACCGCGGGGTTATCATAGACTTTGAGCTGGCTGAGGAATTCCGGTACCAGTGCCTCGGGGCGCGCCGGGCTGGCGGTGCGGTAGCGGTAAAAGTCCGCCATACCGCCGTCCACAATCGCCTGTGCCACGGCCTGGCAGCCGTAACAGCACATCGGGCGGTCAGTGCCGTCAATTTTTACAGAAATCTCTGTCCCCGCGGGGACAGGAAGGCTACAATGAAAGCAGATTTCTATTTTTGATGACGCGCATGCTGGTATTTGGCGAAAAACAACCGGAGTTTATCGCAAGTATCAATAAACTATGTGATTCATGTTATAAAGCCGGTCATCTGACAATGTGGATATAAATGTATGAACAAATCGTCCAGTCTCAATTTCGACAAGCTCAAGCTCGGCTGCGGTCAGTGCAATATGCGGGAATTATGTTTTCCGCATGGCATGGGTGAGGAAGAGCTGGAAAGACTGGACTGCAGTCGTCGATCACCGCCGTCCCCTGCACAAGGGTGATTACCTGTATCACGACGGTGACCATGCAACGTCGATTTATGCAGTGCGATCGGGCAGTCTGAAAACCATCGTCGAAAGTCCCAATGGTGATGAACAGATCGTCGGTTTTCATATGCCGGGTGAACTGCTCGGACTGGACGGTTTTCGTGATGACAGCCATACCTGTGCCGCTATCGCACTCGAAACCACCAGTGTCTGCGAGATTGCCGATAGATAAGACCTGGAAAACTCTGCCGGCAATTCCCAGCCTGCAGCAACAGATGCGCCGCATCATGGGCAAGGAAGTCCACGATGATCACTCCATGCTGCTCATGCTGGGCAAGATGAGCGCCGAAGAAAAAGTGGCGACTTTTCTGCTGAGTATTTCCCGGCGCATGGAAGAACGTCACTGGAAAGCCACTGATTTTGTGCTGAGCATGCCGCGGCAGGACATTGCCAATTACCTTGGACTCGCGGTTGAAACAGTCAGTCGCCTGTTTGCGCATTACCAGGAAGAGGGTATGATACGTGGTTGATCGCCGACGTACAGTATTCAAGATTTGACCGCGACTCAAACAGATAGTGGGTGAATGCAAGGGCTTCGAGTGCGATTAGCCGCAAGCGAATCACAATAAACAGCCTGCAGCCCGACTGCCCTGCCACTTCAGATAACCCTCGAATAACGCTCTTCTTTTCGGCGTTCCTGCAGGTAGCGGTCAAACTCCATGCAGACCATGCGTACCAGCAGGCGGCCGGCACGGTGTTACATAATAGACGTCCTGCGTCTATTTCAACCAGGCCATCCTCCGCCATCTGTTCAAGATGCGGCATGGATGCATTCAAAGTAACTACTGAAGTCGATGCCCCATTTTTGCTTCGATGTGTTTGATATCGAGCTGGAAATTACACATCAGCTCACTGATCACTTCGCGACTGAGACAGTCATCGGGCTCCAGTTCAATGCCGCTGAATACAGGGATAACGCCTGGTCCTGTAGCAGGCAGGCTTCATAATCCTCGGTGCTTTTAACATTCTGGCTATAGTTGTCGCCGATCTGGCTGATCGCGGTGATGCCCATGGCGACGATGTCACAGTCTGGCGTGGGTTGAATAACCCTGAAAATTTCGTTGCAGGGTGCCATTTTGCTGTGCTTTCACCAGGTCATCATCCGCTTTTGCGAAGTGATCCATGCCGATATAAACATAGCCTGCCTTTTGTAAATGTTCGATCGACATTTGCAGCATGTCGAGTTTTTCTGCAGGTTCGGGCAGTTCGCTTTCATTGATTCTGCGTTGTGGTTTGAACAGGTCAGGCATGTGCGCATAGCTGTATATCGCCAGCCGGTCAGGATTGGCAGCTATGGTTTGTTCCAGGGTATCGGCGAAACTTTTGAGGGTCTGCTTTGGCAGTCCGTACATCAGGTCAATATTGATGGAATGAAAACCGCATTCCCGGGCGGCATTGATATTATCAATTATGTGCTGGTTATCCTGTACACGATTGACAGCGATCTGCACCTGCGGATCGAAATCCTGCACGCCAAAACTGATGCGGTTGAATCCCATTTCACGCAGGCGCACGATGCGATCTGCAGATACAGTGCGCGGGTCAACTTCAATGCTGTATTCACCCTCGTCATCTGGCACCATATTGAAATTGGCTGCCGCGGTGTCGAGGATGGATTGTATGTCGCTGTCGTGCAGAAATGTCGGTGTACCGCCGCCCCAGTGCATTTGCGTCACCTTGCGGTCACGGTCAAACAATTGTCCCTGTAATTTAATCTCGCGCAATAACAAGGTTACGTATGTTTCAGCCTTGCCCGGGTCCTTGGTAACAATCTTGCTGCAACCGCAGTAATAACAAATCGTATTGCAAAACGGGATATGGAAGTAGAGTGATAACGGGCTCGGAATCGGGTCATTGTTACTTTGCTCTACCCATTCGATGTAGTCGCGCGCACTGTATGCAGTGCTAAACTGCAACGCAGTCGGGTAAGACGTATAGCGCGGGCCGGCACAATCATAACGATTGATGAGTTGTTTATCGAAAATAATCTTGTTATCCATGTGCGCTTCCAGATTTGCAACTGTTAAACATCGACCGAGCATAAGTAATTCACAGCGCGAGGGTCATGACATTAGTCAAGACACACTCGGCCTATAGCCCAGGTGATAGACATCTTATAGACCTAGACATTCGTCTGCTGACAAATTTTCATGCGGGTTGTGTGTTATGACTTGATTTATGTCATGAGCCAGTATTTGTAACTCAACTAAAGTTGCGCCGAAATTCGGGTTGAATAACTGATCACTAATATAGGTGCCGTGAATAGCACGTAGCGGTGAGCTCTTGTTTTTAAAAGCTTGAACCAGAAAGGCAGCGTAGTATTATGGCGTCAGCGTTTATATTTATTCCAGATTTGTCTCATAACAGGAGAACACACTTATGATGCTGTCGCATTTATTCGGTCTTTTTTCCAATCCACAACAAGAATGGCAAAAGATTCGTGACGAGAACTGCACGGTTGGTAAATGTTACTGCTCGTATGTCTTCCTGCTGGCTGCGATACCGCCGGTTTCGGGTTATTTCGGCACCACCCTGTTTGGCTGGGAAATCGGTGCACGCGAGGCGGTCAAGCTGTCTCCTGACAGTGCACTGGTCATCGCCATTGCGTATTACCTGGTGATGCTGATCGGCGTGTTCTCGATGGGTTTCGTGATTCACTGGATGGGCAAAACCTATGGCGCTGAACAGCCATTGCCGCGCTGTATTTCACTGGCAGCCTATGTCGCTACGCCGATGTTCCTGGTGGGGATCTTCGAATTGCTGCCGATCCTGTGGCTGAATTTTGTTGTCGGCCTGCCTGCGCTGGCGTACTCGGTATACCTGCTGTATTCGGGTGTACCGATCATGATGGGGATTCCCGAAGAGCGTGGCTTTCTGTTTTCCAGCGCCGTGCTGGCTGTGGGCCTGGTCGCGCTGGTGTCAGCACTGGCGGCAACAGCGATTCTCTGGGGATCTGGATTTGCGCCCCAGTTTGTCGATTAATGACAGATTGTCATATTGAACATAAGTAGATATTAATATACTTCGCACCCAGTTAAATGCATCAGGAAGGAAAAATCCATGAATGATAAAAGCATGACCTACAACTACACGGTCGTCAGACAGTTCTCCATTATGACGGTCGTCTGGGGTATTGTTGGTATGACCGTAGGTGTCTTAATTGCAGCGCAGATGGCCTGGCCGGTGCTGAACTTTGACACGCCCTGGCTGACCTTTGGTCGCCTGCGTCCCTTGCACACCAATGCGGTCGTGTTCGCCTTTGGTGGTTCGGCCCTGTTCGCGACTTCCTACTACGTGGTGCAGCGCACCTGTCATACGCGACTGTTCGCACCCGCGCTGGCGCAGTTCACTTTCTGGGGCTGGCAGCTGGTGATCCTGCTGGCGGCGATTACCCTGCCGCTGGGTTATACCTCTTCCAAAGAATACGCCGAGCTGGAATGGCCGATCGATCTGTCTGATTACCGTGGTCTGGGTGTCCTATGCCGTGGTGTTCTTCGGTACCATTGCCAAGCGCAAGATCAAGCATATCTATGTCGCCAACTGGTTCTTCGGTTCATTTATTCTTACCGTCGCGATGTTGCACGTGGTCAACAGTGCGGCGCTGCCGGTGTCGCATGTTGAAATCCTACTCGGCCTATTCAGGTGTGCAGGATGCCATGGTGCAATGGTGGTACGGGCATAACGCGGTGGGCTTTTTCCTCACCGCCGGTTTCCTCGGCATCATGTATTACTTTATTCCCAAGCAGGCCGAGCGTCCGGTGTATTCCTATCGTCTGTCGGTGGTGCATTTCTGGGCACTGGCGTTCACCTATATCTGGGCGGGTCCGCACCACCTGCATTACACCGCGCTGCCTGACTGGACCCAGTCACTGGGTATGGTGTTCTCGCTGATCCTGCTGGCGCCTTCCTGGGGCGGCATGATCAACGGCATCATGACGCTGTCAGGTGCCTGGGAAAAACTGCGCAGTGACCCGATTCTGAAATTCCTGATTGTCTCGGTTTCGTTCTACGGCATGTCGACCTTCGAAGGCCCGATGATGGCGATCAAGACCGTGAACGCGCTGTCGCATTACACCGACTGGACCATTGGTCACGTGCATTCCGGTGCGCTGGGCTGGGTGGCCTTTATCAGTATCGGTGCCATGTACTTCCTGATTCCGCGCCTGTTCGGTGTCGAGATCTACAGCAAGAACCTGATCGAAACCCATTTCTGGATCGCCACCATCGGTGTCGTGCTGTACATCACTTCGATGTGGATTTCCGGCATCATGCAGGGCCTGATGTGGCGTGCGGTTAACTCGGACGGCACCCTGACCTACAGTTTTGTTGAAAGTGTGCAGGCGATGCATCCGTTCTATATCGTTCGCTTCCTCGGTGGTGCCATGTTCCTCACCGGCATGTTGATCATGGCGTACAACATTTACAGAACTGTCTCGAGTGGCAAGGCTGTCACCACTGTGGTTCCAGCACCTGCAGCTGCGCATTAGGAGAGCAACATGACTTTGCAAGAAAGAATCGAAACCAATGTTGGCCTGCTGATTGTACTCGCGCTGTTCGTCGTGATCTGGGGCGGCATGGCGCAGATTGTGCCGTTGTTCTTCCAGGAATCGACCACCGAACCGGTTGAAGGCCTCGAGCCCTACACGCCGCTGCAACTGGCAGGGCGTGATATTTATATTCGCGAAGGTTGTGTCGGTTGCCATTCGCAAATGATTCGTCCATTCCGTGCCGAGACCGAGCGTTATGGTCATTACTCGGTGGCCGGCGAATTTATTTACGACCGTCCGTTCCTCTGGGGTTCAAAACGCACCGGGCCCGATTTGCATCGTGTTGGTGGCCGTTATTCTGATGACTGGCACCGTGTGCACCTGAACAACCCGCGTGACGTCGTGCCCGAATCGATTATGCCGAGTTATCCCTGGCTGCTGGAAAATGATCTAGATGATGCAGACATTCAGGACAAGATGCGCACACTGATTACATTGGGGCACCCCTATACCGAAGAGCAGATTAATAACGCACCGGCTGCACTTGAAGGCAAGAAAGAAATTGATGCCGTGATTGATTACCTGCAATCACTCGGTACAAATGTGAAGGTGCGCAGATGATTGCCTATGTGCAGAGTGTCTGGACCGTGATTGCCTTCGTGCTGTTTGTCGGCATCGTTATCTGGGCGTTCAGCCGGGATCGTAAAGAAGATTTTGATAAGGCTGCCAAGCAGCGTGCTTGAAGATGACAAGATCACGAAAGACAACAATAGTGCGCAGCAGTAAGCCGATAGAGGAGTAAACATGTCTGACTTCAATAGTGAATTCTGGAGCTGGTTCATCGATGCCATCGTCGTGATAGGCATCGTCTGGCTGTTAGTGCTGCTGCGGGTAAATTCCAAAGGCAAGCTGTCTGCGGACGGTAAAGCCGAGGCGACCGGGCATGTCTGGGACGATGATCTGCAGGAGCTGAACACACCGCTGCCACGCTGGTGGTTATTCATGTTCTACATCACCATCGTTTTCGGGGTTGCCTACCTGGTGATTTATCCCGGCCTGGGCAGCTTCAAGGGTATTGCCGGCTGGACTCAGAATAGGTCAGTACGAAGCCGAAGTAGCCAAGGCCGATGCGACTTTTGGTCCGCTGTATGACAAGTTTCTGAAACAGGATATCGCGGTACTGGCCGCTGATGACAGCGCCATGAAGACCGGTGAGCGTCTGTACGTGAACTACTGTGCCGTATGCCATGGTTCGGATGCGCGCGGCGCCAGCGGTTTTCCTAACCTGCGCGATAATGACTGGCTCTACGGCGGTGAACCGGAAAATATTAAAACCACGCTCATGTACGGTCGTGCTGGCGCAATGCCTGCATGGGAAGCCCCGCTGGGTGGTGAAGAAGGTGTTAACCAGGTGGCCAACTACGTGATGGGTCTTTCGGGCCGCTCTGTCGACGAGGACCTGGCAGCAAAGGGCAAGGAAAAATACGACATGTTCTGCGTCGGTTGTCACATGCCTGACGGCACCGGTAACCAGGCCATCGGTGCGCCCAACCTGGCGAATAATATCTGGCTCTACGGCGGCACCCCGAGTGCGGTCAAGCACAGCATTGCCAAGGGCCGAAATGGCCTGATGCCGGCGCACGGCGAGTTTCTTGGTGAAGCCAAGGTGCATGTCCTGTCTGCTTACATATACAGCCTTTCGCATAAGGCCGATTAATGGCTAACGCGGCGAAAGATGAGTGCGTACCTGTGATCCAGCGAGTGGTGGCCATTTTGTGGCCATCATTTATTACCGCGGGTATCGCAACCATCCTGTTCTCCACCGCATTTGATCCCGACGATCTGTTTGTCGATTACGACATCAGTCGTCTGGGTGTCTACAGTATCTGCTTTTTCGTGTTCTGGCTGTTTGGTGCAGTGACTGCGCTGGCGACCTGTTTTTTCCTCATGCCCTGCAATACATTCAATAAATGTAAAACGCCGGCCAAGGGCGCTTCACAAACCAAGTAAGCTACCAATGCAGAGTACGCATGGGCACATTGTGTTCGGCTTCGTATAACAGAATAAGGTAATAAACTGATATGTCTCAGTCAGAAGTTAAAACGCCTGTCGCCGATGACGTCGAACAATCGCTCTATGCCAAGCGCAAGAAAATTTACCCGCGTGAAGTGCACGGCCTGTTCGCAGCTTTGCGCGCCACCGGTGTTGCGGTGTTGCTGGGACTGTATTACATCATCCCCTGGCTGCAATGGGATGATCGCCAGATGGTGCTGTTTGATCTGCCGGCGCGCAAGTTTTACATCTTCGGCATGGTGTTCTGGCCGCAGGATTTTTTCTATCTCACCCTGTTGTTAATCATCGCGGCACTGTCGCTGTTTTTTTTCACCGCGCTGGCCGGTCGTTTATGGTGTGGCTTTGCCTGTCCGCAAACCGTGTGGACAGAAGCGTTTTTATGGATTGAACGCAAAATTGAAGGTGACCGACCGAAACAGATGAAGCTCGACAAGGCGCCGCTGACATTTGCAAAATTTCGTATCAAGGCCACCAAGCACTTTATCTGGATTGCATTTTCCTTATTCACCGGGCTGACGTTTGTCGGTTATTTTTCGCCAATCCGCGAACTGACACCTAATTTCTTTACGCTCAACACCGGCCCCTGGGAAACCTTCTGGATTATTTTCTACGGTTTTGCCACCTACGGTAATGCCGGCTGGTTGCGTGAACAGGTGTGTACTTACATGTGTCCCTACGCGCGTTTTCAGAGTGCCATGATCGACAAGGACACGCTGATTATTTCCTACGATGTGGCACGCGGCGAACCGCGCGGGGCACGTAAAAAGAGTGTCGATCCAAAACAGAAGGGGCTGGGCGACTGTATCGACTGTACCATTTGTGTACAGGTCTGCCCGACCGGGATTGATATTCGCGACGGCCTGCAATACCAGTGCATTGGTTGTGCAGCCTGTATCGATGCCTGCGATGATGTGATGGACAAGATGGGCTATCCGAAAGGCCTGGTGCGTTACACCACCGAGAGCACGCTGCAGGGAAAACAGACCCAGATATTTCGCCCGCGTATTATTGTCTACGGCCTGATCCTGATCGGTATTACCATCAGTGCGTTCTATGCGATTATAAACCGCACACCGCTGGCGCTTGATGTTATTCGTGATCGCAACACCCTCTACCGCGAAACCAATGACGGCCTGATTGAAAATGTGTATATCATGAAAATAATGAACATGGACAAGCGGGCGCATAGTTACAGCCTGTCTGTCGCAGGTGTTGAAGGAATCAGGCTGCGCATGGATATCGATGCGATTGATGTTGAAAGTGGTGAAGTCCTCGAAGTGCCGGTACGCGCGCAGCTCAGTGCAGAGGCGATTGAAAAACGCAGTAGCGAAATAGAATTTAACCTGGTCGCGAATGATGCACCAGATTTGCACGTGACGTGAAGAAGCGCGCTTTATCGGCCCGGTACCGGAATATGGAGCACTAAACATGAATGCTGACTGAGATGAATAGTATGCAGCAGCCCTGGTACAAACAACCGCTGGTATGGATGCTGATTGCGATACCGATGTCAGCCGTGATTGCCGGTGGCGTGACTATCTGGCTGGCCATTACCACCAGCGACGGCCTGGTGGTGGATGACTATTACAAGCAGGGGCTGGCGATTAACCAGGTGCTCAGGCGCGATCTCCGCGCAGCTGATTACCGGCTTGAGGCAACCCTTAACATAGTGCCTGAGCAGGGACTGGTCAGGCTTGATCTTAACAAAGGCGTGTTGCCCGATTACCCCGAACGCCTGCAAATGTCATTGCGACATGCGACCAGCGACGACAGCGATGTCAGTATTGAGCTGATGCACGGCCTGCAGAGCCAGTACATTGGTTATATAAAGCAGTCGCTGCCTGCAGGTGCCTGGTATATCGAACTGGGCAATGACGACTGGCGCTTAAATGCGCGCAGTCGGCTGGAAGATCTGGGCGTGGTCAAACTGCAATCTGAGTCGCCAGCCAACTAGTCGCGTCGCTGGCGTCGTCTGCTGGCTATTGGTGTCGGATAGTTATAAACCACCCAGTAGGTCGACACCACGAAAGTCAGAATCACCACTGTCTGAATCAGGCTGGATGCACTGGCACTAATAATGCCGGATGAAAACGCAGTGTAGGCAACCAGCAGTGAGAACTCGCTGGCCTGTCCCAGGCGCGCACCCAGTTCGGTAGAAAACCGCTCGCTTTCACCTATCAGTTTGAATCCCAGTCTGAATAATACCGGCTTGGCAATAATTAATACCACGGCGAGCGCAATCGCGGCATAAATAATGTTTTGCGAAAGCATGATATCGAAACGCGCGCCAATCGAGAAAAAGAACAGGATCAGGAAAAAGTCACGCAAGGGTTTTAGTTCTTCTGCAATGACAATCGCAACAGGAATGCTGGCGAACGATACCCCGGCGACAAACGCGCCGATTTCATAAGACAGGCCAAGATATTTTGCGGCGCCCGCGCCAATCAGGCCCCAGCCGAGCGAGAGTAAAAAAGTATATTCACGGATGGTGTCGTATTTGACAAACAGTCGCGTCACGACGGTTTTCATCAACACAAATGAGACAACAGTGAGCGCAGTGAGTTTTAATAACAGCAGCAAGGTGGTGACAAGCATCTGCTCCTGTTCACCGCCGACCATAAACAGAATCAGCACAATCGCCATGATGTCCTGAAATAAAAGTACGCTAATCATCATTTCACCGGTGTGTGCATGATGCAGTGCCGTGGTCGGTATGAGTTTGAGGCCGACAATGGTGCTGGAGAACATCATGGCTGCGCCGACAATAAGGCTGTCGGTGAATGAAAAGCCAAAGCCGAGCACCACACCCATGCTGATCAGCATAAACGCCAGTGAAGTGCCCAGGGTCAACAGGCTGGTTTTACCGAACAGGTGCAACAGGCGTTTGGGCTCAAGACTGAGCCCGATCAGAAACAACAACAAAATAATACCGAGATGCGAGAGTTCTTCGATATGCGCATCATTTGCTATCACGCCGAAACCCAGCGGGCCAATAACAATACCGAGCGCGATATACGCCAGGATAATCGGCTGGCGCAGGTACAGGAACAGGGTCGAAAAAATGACCGCCCCGGCGAAGATGAGAATCAGTTCAAGGATAAAATTGTCAGCGATCAATTCAGCAATCCTGTGTCCACGCTAGCGTTGCAGGGCAGTTAAGCCGTGACAATAACATATCTTGCTTCAGGCCTGTGCATGAGGGGCAGACCTGGAGTATTGTAATCGTGGGGCGGAACGCACGACGACATTAACCTGGTCGCTAGCGTTCGGGTGATCAGTGCCGGAAATGGCGCATGCCGGTGAACACCATGGCCATGCCATGCGCATTCGCGGCGGCAATGACTTCGTCATCGCGCATCGAGCCGCCGGGTTGTATTACTGCAGCGATACCTGCCTCATGTGCGGCATCAATGCCGTCGCGAAACGGAAAGAACGCATCCGATGCCATCACCGAACCGGTGACTTCAAGTCCGGCGTGTTCGGCCTTGATGCCGGCGATACGCGCGCTGTTGATCCGGCTCATCTGTCCGGCGCCAACACCAATAGTCATATTCTTGCGGGCATACACAATCGCATTTGATTTAACAAACTTGGCAACCCGCCAGCTAAACAGCAGGTCATCCATTTCGTCGTCTGTCGGTTTACGGTCGGTCACCACCTTGAGTTCATTGTGTAATGCAAGGTCGGCATCCTGTACCAGCAGGCCACCGTTGACGCGTTTGAAATCGAGTCGCGGTTTTGAAGACGTCCATGCACCGCACTCAAGCAGGCGCACATTTTTTTTATCTGCAACCATTGCCGCGGCTTCTGCGCTGACATGGGGGGCAATGATGACTTCGACAAACTGGCGTTCGACAATGGCTTTCGCAGTTGCGGCGTCGAGTTCGCGATTGAACGCAATGATGCCGCCGAATGCGGATTCAGGGTCAGTGCTGTAGGCACGGTTGTAGGCTTCGAGCAATGAACCGTCGATTGCCACACCGCAGGGATTGGCATGTTTTACGATTACGCAGGCCGGTGCTTCGAATTGTTTGACGCACTCCAGTGCGGCATCGGTATCACCGATGTTGTTGTACGATAATTCCTTGCCCTGCAGTTGCCTGGCGGTCGCGACGCTGGCTTCGCCGGTATTTTTTTCAGTGTAGAACGCGGCGTTCTGGTGCGGGTTTTCGCCATAACGCATTTCCTGCGCCTTGCTGAACTGCAGGTTAATCGTGCGCGGAAATTCATTTTTGCTGCCGTCACTTCGAATCCGGCCGAGGTAATTGGCAATCATGCCATCGTAGTGCGAGGTATGTTCAAACGCTTTTACTGCAAGATCAAAACGTGTCGCATCACTGATGCAGCCCTCGGTGTTTTTCATGTCCTCGAGGACGCGGGCATAATCGGCCGGATCAACCACGATGCCGACATAGGCATGGTTTTTCGCAGTCGCGCGCACCATCGCCGGGCCGCCAATGTCGATGTTTTCGACCGCGTCTTCAAAACTGCAATCGGGTTTCGCAACTGTGGCTTCAAACGGATAGAGGTTTACCACCACCAGATCGATGGGTGCAATGTCATTGGCTTTCATCACGCCGTCGTCGATGCCGCGTCGGCCAAGAATACCGCCGTGAATTTTTGGGTGCAGCGTCTTGACGCGACCGTCCATAATCTCGGGAAAGCCGGTGTGTTTCGATACTTCCATTGCCGGAATAAAATTTTCGATCAGCAAACTGGCGGTGCCGCCAGTGGAAAGAATTTCTACGCCCCGCTCATGCAGGGCCCTGGCAAATTCGACAATGCCGGTTTTATCGGAAACGCTGATGAGTGCGCGACGAACAGGACGGGGTGCGGATGCTGACATGAGGTGCCTTTATTGCGGGTTGCTGAAAGGCGCGCATTATACCCGAAAGGGCGGGGGAAATGAAAAATGAATAGTGAAAAATTAAAAAATAAATTATTAAAAACAGGTAGTTATGATCGTTTTGCTGGGCGGTGACATAGCTGCGGGAATTACGCTAATGCGCGCAGCCCAGATGCAAACAAAGATTATTTCGAAAGATCGTACTGGCGCAATTTCTTGCGCAGGGTGCCGCGATTCAGGCCGAGGTATTCCGCAGCTTTAGACTGGTTGCCGCGGGTATGCTCGAGCACGGCTTCGAGCAGCGGGCGTTCGATCTGTTTCAGAACCAGTTCGTACATGTCGTGCGGCGTGGTGCCGTCGAGCTCATACAAATAACGCCGAATGGAATGTTTCACAGCATTGTAAAGCTGTGAAATTTCCTGTTGTTCAGTGTGTGCGCTTTCGTCAAGCATGGGTGATGATTGTTTCATGCCGCCAGTCGTTTGTTATTAGAGTTATTACGCAGGAAGTCCGATACCATTTCGAGCTGCAGGGGAGCCGATTCGACCTGGTTGATCGCTTTCCAGAACATGTTTGCAAGCGGGTGTTGTGCACAGTACCAGCCGATATGTTTGCGCGCAATCCGTACACCCTTTTCCTCGCCGTAAAAATCATACAGGTTTTTAAGGTGCTTGACCATGACTCGTTCTGTCTCGCAGGCAGTTACCGCGCAAGCGTGTTGTCCGTGCTCAATAAAATGCAATATCTGTCTGAATATCCATGGGTTGCCCTGCGCGGCGCGGCCGATCATAAGACCGTCTGCGCCGGTGTATTTCAATACTGAGATAGCTTTTTCGGGCGAATCGATATCACCGTTGGCGATCACGGGGATATTCACCCGGGTTTTGATTTCAGCAATGGTGTCATATTCAGCCTGCCCGGCAAACTTGCACTGGCGGGTGCGACCGTGTACTGCCAGCGCCTGGATGCCGGCCGTCTTCGGCAATGTGCGCAATCAGCGGGGCATTGCGATTGTCTGCGTCCCAGCCGGTGCGTATTTTTAAAGTCACCGGCACATCAACTGCGCGGACCACGCTGTGAAGAATGCGTGCGACCAGGGCCTGGTTTTTCATTAACGCTGAACCCGCCATGACATGACAGACTTTTTTTGCAGGACAGCCCATGTTGATATCGATAATGTCTGCGCCGTTATCGACATTGAACTGTGCAGCATGCGCCATCTGCTCAGGATCGGTGCCGGCAATCTGCACACTGCGCAACGCGGTTTCGCCATCGTGGTTGAGTCGCAACCGGGTTTTAGGCGTGTGCCACAAATCACTGTTGGAGGTGACCATTTCGGATACTGCCAGTGCCGCGCCAAGTTCGCGACACAGGTTGCGGAACGGGCGGTCGGTCACGCCCGCCATGGGCGCGAGTATCAATGGGTTATCAAGTGTGTGGGGGCCGATTTGCATGGACGCTGATTCTACAAGAAGCTGAATTCATATGTCAGTGCCTGCTTGCCTGGATCGCGTATTTCCAGCGTAAAACTGGCATCAGACCCCGCCGGCAGCAGGGCTGACCCGGCGCTTTCAGATGCCAGGTATTCGACCGGGGTAAATCTGCGTGCGGCGACAATGCCGCCACGCACATTTGAAAAATCGATTTGCACGTCGGGATAGGGTTGCGCATGTTCAGCATGATTGGCAATGGAAATTGTAATCATCAGTGCGTTTTTTTCGTTTGGATGCGTATAAACATTACGACTCAACATTTCTATTTTTGATGGATCACGCCTGGCGTCCAGTCTGCACCCGGCATGTTTGCAAAATTTTTCTACCCAGGGTTTGAGTTGCGCATTTTCCTGCAAGCTGTTGCGCTCGAACCAGGTGATTTGCGCAAGCAATGCAAGCGCGAGCACTATCATGGCGATGCCCCAGCCGAGGCTTGACCACACCGTGGTGCGCATACCTGCGTGGCGAAACGTTTCAGGCACAACATCGCGCGCCTGGTCACCAAAAAAGCCGTCATCGAACAGATCCGGCATCGCATCAGGCGCGTGCGTCGTACTCGCGGAGCTGTTGCCATCAGGGTGCAGCGCATTGAATGTTTTGCGACACAGGCCGCAGCGTACCATGCCATCTGCCAGGCGCAGTTGCGTGTCAGTAATTCTGAACAGGGTTTTGCAATGTGGACATTCGGTTTGCATGTGGATGAATCTTGCAGTGATTCAGTGGCGTCTGCAACCGTGCAGCATCACCCAGTCTTCATCGTACACGGCTGCATCCATATCAAAAAATTCAGTATAGGCCTGTGTCACGGCGTCGGCCTGTTCACGCAATATGCCCGAGAGCACGATGTCGCCACCGGGTTTGACGCATTCGGCAAGCCGGGCGCCAAGTTCGACCAGTGGGCCACTGAGGATGTTGGCCATCACTATATCGTATGTGTTTTGCGCGGTACTGCGCTGGTTGAATTCTGCGGGCAGGAATACATTCAGACGTTCAGCAACATGGTTCGCGGTTGCATTCTCTTTGCTGGCGTAGAGTGCCTGTTCGTCGATATCGACGCCATCAGCATGTTTGACGCCGAGCAGTAATGCGGCAATCGCCAGGATGCCCGAACCGCAACCAAAATCGAGCAGCGTCGCCTGTTGCTGTATGTTTGCATCCAGCCAGCGCAGGCAGAGTGATGTTGTCGGATGCGTGCCAGTGCCGAAGGCAAGCCCGGGGTCAAGCCGCAGGTTTACCGCATCGGGTTTGGGCGGGTCTTTGTGCCAGGGGCAAACCCATAAGCGGGTGCCAAACTGCATCGCGTGATAATGCTCCATCCAGGCGCGGGTCCAGTCCTGGTCTTCGAGGATCTCCAGCGTGATGTCACTGCTGGCATCACCGACGATTTTTTCAAGTGACTCTCTCAGGCTGACAGTGTTAATACTGTCATCGAACATGCCGGTCACAATCGCTTTTTCCCACAGCGGTGTTTCGCCGGGTGCAGGCTCCAGGATCGGCTGGTCCTCGGCATCTTTCAAGGTCACGCTGGCAGCGCCGAGCAGTAACAGTGCGTCCTCGATTTCAGCCGCATTGTTTTGCGTCGTGGTAATGGAAATCTGGATCCAGCTCATGGTGTGCCTGTTCAGGTTGTTGACGATGCAATTGAGTTTTAACTGCGCGCGAGTTAACCGTTGCGCAGGCCGCGTGTCAATTCGCGTATTTTCATCACGCTGGACTATCTTCAGGTGATTTCCTTGATGAGCTGTAAATTTTGTGACTGACATCAAGCCGTTTGTGCTGGCCAGCCGCTATAGTTCGTTTCAATTTAGTGAGCGCAGGAATGTGCTTTTTTTGATATTGATAAGAGGATTGACCATGTATAACAGGACTAAGTCGAACGTATGTCTTTTACTGGCGATGGGGTTGTCGCTGGCTGCTTGCAGCAGTGATACAGAAACCAGTGCGGATCAACTCCACAAGATTGTAAACGATCTAAATTTAACCGGTGACCCGGCTGCCGGCAGAGTCCTGCCCGCTATTTCTGATCCGAAAGCGCAGCTCGGCATGAAAGTATTTTTCAGCAAGATTTTGAGCGCGGCGGGCGACAGTGCAGAGCGCATGGATTCGGCCTGTGTCGCCTGTCATCACCCGATGCTGGGTGGCGGTGATGATTTGCCATTGCCGATCGGGGTGCAGGCAGAAGCCGCTGATTTGCTCGGGCCGGGTCGGTTCCATAGCCTGGTACATGTCATGGATGACAATAGTGGTGCGGGTGGCGGCGTCTACGACGGCGGCCCCACGGTACCGCGCAATGCGCCGACGACATTCAATATTGCCCTCTGGGACCAGGTGCTGTTTCACGATGGTCGCGTTGAAAGCCTGGGCAAGACCGCGGGCGCCAACGGTGATGACGGCGCTGGTATACGCACACCCGATTTCGCTTTTGGTGTGGCCGATCCCGACGCGGGCGCCAACCTGGTTGCGGCGCAATCGCGCTTCCCGGTAACCTCGCCGGAAGAAATGAAAGGCTTCAACGGCACCACTGCGCTGACGGGTACCAACGATGATGTCAGGCTTGATATTTCGGCCACCATGGATGTCACCAACTGGGATGCAGAGTTTGACGCGGTTTACGGGGGCACCGACGGTGTTGCCGGTACCGTGGTGGGCAATCCATACGCACGCATCGCCGAGGTGATCGGTGAATACGAGCGTTCACAGGTATTTGTCGATACCCCGTGGAAAGCCTTTGTTGCCGGTGATAATGCGGCCATCAGCGAGTCAGCCAGGCAGGGCGCGCTGCTGTTTTTCCGCAGCACGGACAAAGGCGGCGCGGATTGCGCGTCCTGCCATAGCGGCGATTTTTTCACCGATGAAAAATTTCACGTCACCGCGATGCCGCAGATTGGTCGTGGCAAGGGCAATAACAATGGCACCCTTAGCAATGATGATTTCGGTCGTTTCCGCGAAACCGGCAATGCAGCTGATATGTACGCGTTCAGAACGCCGACACTGCTGAATGTAGAAGTCACCGGTCCATGGAGCCATGCCGGTGCCTATACCAGTCTCGAAGCCGTGGTGCGTCACCACCTCGACCCCGATGCGGCGATAGCCAATTATGACTTCTCGCAACTGCCGCCCAATGTGCAGGCTGATTCGATGCTGACCAATACCCAGTTTGCGCTGGATACCCTGGCCGCCAATCGCGTCGCGCAGCTGTCGGGGACATTGCAAAATGTAAGCCTGTCGGATACACAGGTGGCTGACATCGTCGAGTTCTTAAAAGCGCTGACCGACCCGTGTGTGAAAGACCGTGCCTGTATGGCGGACTGGATCCCGGATGCCGGTGACAGCAACCCGGATGCGTTGCGCCTCAATGCGGTCGACAATGTCGGGCAGTACCTGTAATCAACAGCGCGGCAACGTGCAACCCACGTTGCCGCGCCATTGGGCTACTCGCTAGACCATCACCAGGCGAAACAGTACTATAGCGTCTGGTGTTATCTAATCAGCGCAAGGTGTACTTGAATCATGAACCAGGCAATATTCGACCAGGGCAGGGAAGCGCTCAAGGCATCAGATTTCAGAGCGGCCGAGCGTGATTTTCAGGACGTCATGAGTGCGATCGACGAGCAGCACGAGCAGTACAACCGCGTGGCGTCTTTTCTTGGCCTGTCGCAGGTACTGAATGCCAACCGCAACGGCCTGATTTTGTGCCGCGACGCGGCCAGCAGCGAAGTGCTCGATGGCCAGGTATTTCTCAACCTGGCAGCGGCAGAATGGCACTCGATGAATCGCAAACGTGCCATCGATGCGCTGGTGCGTGGCACCAAGATCGATGGCGATCATGTTCAGCTCAAACGCGCCATGCAGCTGGCCGACAGCCGCAAGCGCCCGGTATTTTCGTTTTTGCCGCGCGCGCATCCGCTCAATCGCATGGTGGGCCGCCTGATGCGATCATCTTCCAGTGCCCTTAGTGTTGAGACCCTGTTATATTAACCGCGGGAGTCGGCCAGGCAATCGCTCTGTACCCCGTCAATTGACGGGTTGCAGGGAGGAAAGTCCGGGCTCCACAGGACAGGGTGCCAGGTAACGCCTGGGGGGCGCGAGCCTACGGAAAGTGCCGCAGAAAGTATACCGCCATGTCGCCTTCGGGTGGCACGGTAAGGGTGAAATGGTGCGGTAAGAGCGCACCGCGTGGCTGGTAACAGGCACGGCATGGTAAACCCCACCCGGAGCAAGACCAAATAGGGGAACATTATGTGCGGTCCGCACTGTTCCCGGGTAGGTTGCTTGAGGTGTGCGGCGACGCACATCCCAGATGAATGGTTGTCACGCACTGGCATTCGTCAGTGCGACACAGAACCCGGCTTATCGGCCGACTCCCACTTCTTAATAGCAATGAATAATGAACAATTAATAATAAATAATGGGAAAACCCGCTGACTCAGGTCTGGCGTGGGCTCCTGGCATTAATTATTCATTGTTAATTATTCATTATTCATTTTCTTTTCTATCTCGTACTTAAAGTAGATTATTAGCTATTCAAACCAAGCTAATGATTTCAAAACAGCTTACATCTCGCCCTCACGCCCGACACCGATTTCGCAGCTAAGTTGCTGTGAGATATAGATTTTTTTACCCTTTTTATAACGCGAAATGACTTGACAGCGGGGAGTGTCCCTACCTATAGTGTCACTATGTGGGGAAAAGTGGGTAATTGTGGGTTGTCCGCAAATCCCATGCAAACTGGACCGGACTAATAATAAGAATAATGAGCTTCCGCGGCATCAATAATCTGGCGCTAGACACCAAGGGCAGAATGGCCATGCCGGCGCGCTATCGCGACCGCATCATCGAGTCCTGTGGCGGTCGCCTGGTGATTACCGTGGATCGCGATCACTGCCTGCTGGTCTACCCCCTGCCCGAATGGGAAATCATTGAAAACAAATTAATCGAGCTGCCCAGTCTCAATCAGCAGGCGCGTTTGCTGCAGCGATTGCTGATCGGGTATGCCACCGAGTGCGAGCTCGACAGCCAGGGCAGAATCCTGTTGCCGACGAGCTTACGCGAATTTGCCCGGCTGGATAAAAAAATTGTGCTTATTGGCCAGGGCAAGAAATTTGAAATCTGGGATGAAGACACCTGGACGCAGAGCCAGGAAGACTGGATCGAAAAAGTCCAGAACGGCGAAGGTGGTTTACCTGCCGCGCTGGAAGATCTTTCGCTCTAGTCGCGATGGCCGTTGCTTTCAGCCATCGCCCCGTGCTTCTGGATGAAGCGCTGGATGCGCTCAATATTAAGCCGGACGGCATTTATCTTGATGCCACGTTTGGCCGCGGGGGGCACAGCGCTGCAATACTGGCGCGACTGAATGCAGCAGGGCGCCTGCTTGCATTTGATCAGGATCCCGAAGCGATCGCGCACGGCAGGCAGGCATTTGCCGGCGAGCCGCGTATCGAATTTGAACATTGTAACTTCAGTCAGGTGGCGCGCGTAGTGACTGATCATAAACTGAAACAGCGTATAGACGGTGTGCTGATGGATCTTGGGGTGTCTTCACCCCAGCTCGATGATGCCGCGCGCGGTTTCAGTTTTTTACGTTCAGGGCCGCTGGATATGCGCATGAATCCCGAGCAGGGTGAATCAGCCATGCAATGGTTGCGACAGGTGGAAACCCGTGACCTGCTGCTGGTACTGAAACGATATGGTGAAGAACGATTTGCAAAGCGTATTGCCAGTGCAATAGTTGCTGCGCGTGAAAATGCTGAAATCAACGACACGACACAACTCGCAGAAATTATTTCAGCGGCAGTGCCAGTGAAAGAAAAACACAAGCATCCAGCGACGCGCAGTTTTCAGGCAATACGTATTTTTATTAACCGTGAACTGGAATCGGTAGAAGAAGGTTTGCGTGGAGCTGTTGATGTGCTGGCCCTGCATGGGCGACTCGCGGTCATCAGCTTCCATTCGCTCGAAGACAGGCTGGTGAAGCGTTTTATGCGCGCCCAGTCCAGCCTGCCGATCTTGCCGCGAGGCTTGCCGGTGATGAACGCGAATGAACGTGCGCCGTTTCGCCTGGTGGGAAAGCCGGTGATAGCGGGTGCAGCGGAACTTGAAATGAATCCCAGGGCGAGAAGTGCGCGCTTGCGCGTTCTGGAGCGAGTGGCATGAACCAGCGTCAACGCATATTAATTGTCGTGACTGCATTGTTTCTCGCAGTACTGGCTTCTGCTGTCTTGCTGGTTTACAGCAAGCATGAAAGCCGCAAAAAATTTGTTGAACTCGGCCAGCTGCGCGACAGGGTCGCTGCACTGGAAACAGAATGGGGGCGTTTGCAACTGGAGCAAAGTGCGTGGTCTGACCATGGCCGCATCGAGCAAATTGCGCGCACACGTTTGAATATGGTGTTACCTGAATCTGACAGCGTTGTATTTATCAGACCATGAGAATTAATTCACAACCGACTATGAACGCACCCCTCGCGCCCTGGCGCAGGTTGTCTGTGCTGGTGGTATTTGCGCTGGCGGCGTCAGTGCTGGTGGCGCGCGCGATGGATATGCAGGTACTCGATTCGACATTTTTTGAACAGCAGGGTGATGCGCGCCATCTGCGCGTAGTGACAATTCCCGCGCACCGCGGCGATATACTCGATCGTAATGGTGAACCGCTGGCGGTCAGTACCCCGGTCAACAGTATCTGGATGAACCCGCAGTCGGTGAGTGCAGATGACAGGCGCCTTGTCGACCTGGCAAAACTGCTCGAGCTTAAATATGGATTGCTGAAACAGAAGGTCAGTGACAATCCGCAAAAAGAATTTATTTATTTAAAACGCCATGTGTCGCCCGAGACCGCGGCCAAAGTCAGTGCACTGGGTATCGAAGGTGTTGCTTCGCAGAACGAATACCGACGTTATTATCCGGCAGGCGAAGTCGCTGCGCATATCCTCGGGTTTGCTGATATTGATGACAACGGCCAGGAAGGTATCGAGCTTGCGTTTGATGACTGGCTCAAGGGTAAGCCGGGTAAAAAACGTGTGATTCGTGACCGGCTTGGCCGCGCTTTTGATGACATCGAGCGCATCAAGGATGCCGAACCCGGTAAAGAAGTCAAACTCAGCATCGACAAGCGTTTGCAATATCTTACCTACCGCACCTTGAAATCCGCGGTGTTAAAGCATAATGCTGTCGCCGGCTCGGCCGTGGTGCTGGATGTTAAAACCGGCCAGGTACTGGCGATGGTGAATCAGCCGTCCTTCAATGTGAATGATCGTGGTCAGATGCGCCCTGAGGCAACGCGTAATCGTGCCGTGACCGATGTATTCGAACCCGGTTCCACCATGAAGCCTTTGAGCATGGCTGCAGCACTGGAAACCGGGCGCTGGAAACCGTTTTATAAAGTCGAAACCGGGCCGGGCAAAATGCAGGTGCTGGGCAATACGATTCGTGATACCCGCAATTATGGTGATATCGATGTCAGCGGTGTGATCGCGCACTCGAGCAATGTGGGCATGAGCAAGGTCGTGCTGGCGATCAATGCCGAACAACAGTGGGACATGTACCAGAAGCTGGGTCTTGGCGCCGCCACCGGCGGTGGTTTTCCGGGTGAGGCTACCGGGCGGCTGTCGCTCGGTGCGCTGAATAATGATTTTGAGCGCGCCACCATGTCGTTTGGCTACGGTGTTTCAGTCACATCATTACAGCTGGCGCGTGCCTATGGTGCGCTGGCCGATGATGGCCTGATCAAGCCGGTGAGTTTTCTGGCTGATGCAAAACCGGTAACGGGCGAACGAATTATGTCGGCGCAAACTGCGCGCGATATTCGCAAGATGATGCAGCGTGTGGTTAGTGCCGAGGGCACCGGCAAACTCGCGCAGGTGCCTAACTATAGCGTGGCTGGTAAAACCGGCACGGTGCACAAGTTCATTGCCGGTGGTTATGCAGATGAACGTTATTTGTCAATTTTTTCCGGCATGGCGCCGGCGGATGAGCCACAGGTCGTGATGGTGGTGATGATAGACGAGCCGCGCAACGGCGAGCATTTTGGCGGTGCAGTTGCGGCCCCGGTATTCAGTACCGTGATGGCAGGCGCGATGCGTTTGCTGGACATCGCACCGGACCGTATCAATGCAGAGCAACTGGTAGAGCACGCTGCCGAAGATCAATCGAAGATTTCACAGGCCGGGGAAGTCTGATGGCGCAGGCGAATCATGCAAACACAGTACGCCTGCACACATTGCTCGCCGGCTTTATTGATCAGGCGGTGCTGGCAGATGTGGCTGATATCGACATCAACCAGCTGGTGCAGGATAACCGCAACGCGGGTGAGGGCGATCTGTTTCTCGCCAGCCAGGGCTTTAATACCCACGGCTTGCTCTATGCGCAGGATGCCGTTGCCAAAGGTGTGAGCGTTGTTTTGTGGGACGGTGACTGCGAACGACGCGATGAGATCCTGGATTCGATTTCCAACAAGGTAGTGTGCATTCAATGCCCCGACCTGAAACACAAGATGGGTGAAATTGCCTCGCGTTATTACGGCGAACCATCTGCCGGCATGAGCATGATCGGCATCACCGGCACCGATGGTAAAACCTCGATTGCGCATTACCTGGCGCAGGCACTGGATGAGAATGCTGTGCATTGTGGCGTGCTCGGCACGCTGGGCAACGGTTTTATAAATGATTTACATCCCACCGGCCTGACTACGCCCGACGCGCTGCAGATTCAGCAAACCCTGGCGATGATGCGCGATGCCGGCGCACAACACGCGGTGATGGAAGTGTCGTCGCATGGGCTCGATCAGGGCAGGGTCAACGGTGTTGCTTTCAAAATTGCAGTGTTCAGTAACCTGGCGCAGGACCACCTGGATTATCACCAGACGATCGATCGTTATGCAGAAGCCAAGCGCAAGTTGTTTCACATGCCCGGTTTGCAGGCGGCAGTGATTAACCTGGATGATGCCTTCGGGCGTGTGCTCGCGGCCGAGTGCAAGGGCCGTCTGTGTGTCTGGGGATACAGTACGAAGGCGGATGTGAGCGAGTTAGAACAGTATGCAGATTTCATCGTGCATACACGCAGTATTGAAGCCATTGAAAACGGCATGCATCTCAATCTAGTCACGCCGAAAGGCAGCTGCAGTTGTGAAACCGGGCTGCTAGGACACTTTAATGTGTCAAATATTCTGGCGGTGCTGGCCAGTTTGTTGTTGAGTCATATCCAGTTTGAAGATGCGATCGCGCGCTTGCGCAAAATCGTGCCGGTATCTGGCCGCATGCAAATCGCAAGCACAGACGGTAAACCGGTGGTGGTGGTCGACTATGCGCATACCCCGCAGGCGCTGGCTGCTGCCTGTGCAGCCGTGCGTGATCATATCGGTGGTGAGTTGTGGTGTGTATTCGGTTGTGGTGGGGATCGAGACCGTAACAAGCGCCCAAAAATGGCGCGCGTGGTAGAGCAGTATGCCGATCACGTGATTGTCACCAGCGATAACCCGCGCCATGAACCGCCGCAACAAATCATTGACGACATTATGCCGGGCTTTACGCAGCCGCAAAAAGTGCAACAGATTATTGATCGCCAGGAAGCTATCAAGTCGGCGATCAGCCAGGCAAAGCCCGGCGATGCCGTATTACTCGCAGGCAAAGGACACGAGTGCAGCCAGTTAATTGGTGATGTGCACATTGCTTTCGATGACATGCGAATTGCGCGTGATTACCTGGGGGTGAGCGCATGATGCAATTGTCACAGGCGGCCAGCCTGCTCGATGCCAGGCTTATCGGTGACGATGTAATGTTCAACGCCGTCAGCAAAGACACGCGCACAATACATTCAGGTGACCTTTATGTGGCGCTCAAGGGCGAGCGCTTCGACGGCCACGCATTTGTTGCACAGGCAGCGGATGCAGGCGCTGTAGCGGCACTGGTCAGTGATCTGCAGAACATCTCGCTGCCGCAATTGCAGGTCACAGATACCCGGCTTGCACTCGGCAAGCTTGCCGCCGGCTGGCGCCGCCAGTTCAACGGCAAGCTTGCTGCGATTACCGGCAGCAATGGCAAGACCACGGTGAAGGAAATGTGTCGTAGCATTCTTGCGCATGATGCTGGTGATGAGCATGTGCTCTCGACCCAGGGCAACCTGAATAACGATATTGGAATGCCGCTAACACTGCTTTCGCTGCGCGCCGGCCACCGCTTTGCAGTGATTGAGATGGGCGCGAACCATGTGGGTGAAATTGATTACCTGACACGCATCGCAGAACCGGATGTGGCGCTGGTGAATAACGCAGCAGCAGCGCATCTTGAAGGGTTTGGTTCAATCGAAAACGTGGCGCGCGCCAAGGCCGAAATTTATTCCGGGCTGAAACCGCAGGGGATTGCGGTCATCAATCTCGATGATAATTTTGCACCGCTCTGGCTCAATAACTGCCGGCAGCATAGCTGCAGAACCTTCTCGCTGGATAGTATTAATGCCAGTGTGCACACCAGTGAGTTACGCATTGAGGCGGATGCCTGCCACTTTATATTGCACGTTGATGGTGAACAACAGGCGCTGACGCTGCCACTGCCAGGGCAACACAATGTGATGAACGCGCTTGCCGCAACTGCGGTATGCAGCGCACTGGGCGTCAGTATCAATTCCATTGCTGCTGCCTTAAGCGGTTTTGTTGCGGTCGGCGGCAGGCTCAATATTCGCACTGCATTGCAGTCTGCGCGCCTGATTGATGATACCTACAACGCCAACCCGCGCTCATTTCACACCGCCATGCAGGTGCTGGTCAGCATGCCCGGGCAGCACTGGATGGCGATGGGTGACATGGGTGAGCTGGGCGCTGATGCTGCAGCACTGCACGCAGAACTTGGGGTGCAGGCGAAGGCGCTGGGAATTACCCGGCTGTTTGCAACCGGCGCTGCGAGCCGCGCAGCCGTCACTGCGTTTGGTGAGGGTGCACGCTGGTTTGCCGATCACGCTTCACTCACCGCTGCAGTTAAAACGGACATCAGCGCAGACGTGGTGTTGCTGGTAAAAGGTTCGCGTTTTATGGCGATGGAGCAGGTCGTCAATGGATTGCTGGTGGACGCTGACAATAACAATAAAAAAAGATCCGACAGCCACCGGGAGGTGAACTGATGCTGCTTGCACTGACAGAGTACCTACAGCAGTTTCACAGCGGTTTCAATGTGTTCCAGTACCTGACCCTGCGCGCAATTCTCGGCACTATCACCGCGCTGGTGTTATCGCTGATCATCGGGCCGCGCATGATTCGCAAACTGACCAGCTACAAGATCGGTCAGCAGGTGCGCAATGATGGCCCGCAATCACATCTCAGTAAAGCCGGCACGCCGACCATGGGCGGTGCGTTGATCCTGGTCTCGGTAGCGATCAGTACCCTGTTGTGGAGTGACCTGCACAGTCGCCAGATGTGGATTGCACTGATTGTCACGCTTGCGTTCGGGCTGATTGGCGGCGTTGATGATTACAAGAAACTGGTGTACGGAAATTCAAAAGGCCTGTCGGCAAAATCAAAGTATCTCTGGCAGACAGTGTTCGCATTAGGCGCCGCTTATTTTATGTTCGCGACCGCGAAAGCGCCGATTGAAACCACGCTGATCATGCCGTTCATGAAAGATGTGATGCTGCAAATGGGCTGGGGTTTTATAGTGTTGTCATATTTTGTGATTGTCGGCAGCAGTAACGCGGTCAACCTCACCGACGGCCTCGATGGCCTTGCGATTATGCCGACAGTGATGGTCGCGGGCGCACTCGGTGTATTTGCCTACGCCACGGGCCACAGTACATTTTCAAATTATCTCGGTATTCCTTATGTCAGCGGTGTTGGCGAGCTGGCAATTTTTTGCGGAACCCTGGTCGGTGCCGGCCTCGGTTTTCTCTGGTTCAACACCTATCCCGCGCAGGTATTCATGGGTGATGTTGGTGCCCTGGCGCTGGGTGCTGCGCTCGGTGTGATCGCCGTGCTGGTGCGGCAGGAACTGGTGTTACTGATTATGGGCGGCGTGTTCGTGATGGAAACCGTATCGGTCATATTGCAGGTCGGTTCCTACAAGCTAACCGGTAAACGGATTTTTCGAATGGCACCATTGCATCATCATTTTGAACTCAAGGGCTGGCCCGAGCCGCGCGTGATCGTGCGTTTCTGGATTATTACCGTGGTGCTGGTGCTGGTCGGGCTGGCTTCACTCAAGGTACGGTAGTCGTAGATAGAGAATGCAACAGGCAAACGCATACATGACAACAGCGTCAACCAGGCAGCAAGCATACACCCTCGTCGTGGGACTGGGTGCGACGGGCATGTCGGTGGTGAAATACCTGCGCGCACTGGGTGAAGCGGTGGTGGTGGTCGACAGTCGCCTACAGCCGCCGCGCCTGTCCGAGTTGCAACAGTTCTATGCAGATGTGCCGGTGCATTGCGGTGAATTTAATGCGGCCATGTTTGAACAGGCACGACGGATTGTATTGAGTCCGGGTGTGCCGCTGTCAACGCCGGTGTTGCAACAGGCAAAACAGGCAGGCATCGAAATTACCGGTGACATTGATTTGTTTGCGCACGAAGTTGCCGCGCCGGTGATTGGGATTACCGGTTCAAATGGTAAAAGCACCGTCACCGCCCTGCTCAATGACATGGCATTGCGCGCCGGTATGCGTGTCGCCATGGGCGGCAACATAGGCACCCCGGTACTGGACCTGCTGGCAGACGACAATCAGCTTTACGTGCTGGAATTATCCAGCTTCCAGCTCGAAACCATGCATGCATTACAGCTCGAAGCCGGCGTGGTGCTGAATATTACGGCTGATCACATGGATCGCTATGCAGATTTTGCCAGTTATGCGCAAAGCAAACATGCGCTCTACCGGCATACGCGCAACTGGGTGGTGAACCGCGATGATGCTGTCGCCAGTGCGCCGCCGTTTGCAGCCAGCCACGTCACCGGGTTTACCCTGAATGCGCCAAAGCAGACTGAATTTGGCGTGTGTACTGACCAGTCTGAAGACTGGCTGTGTTTTGGCACTGAAAAACTGCTGCGCGTCAGTGAAATCAGAATCAGGGGCCGTCACAATGTCGCCAATGCACTGGCTGCGCTCGCGCTTGGCCAGACGGTGGGGCTTGATATGAATGCCATGCTCGACAGCCTGCGCGAATTTGCCGGATTGGCGCACCGCACGCAGTGGGTGGCCGAGAAAAATGGCGTTAACTGGTACAACGATTCCAAGGCGACCAACGTGGGTGCAGCGCTGGCGGCGATTACGGGTTTACCCGGACGGCATGTATTGATTGCCGGCGGTGAAGGCAAGGGCGCAGATTTTACTGCGCTGGGCGAAGTGGCCGCAGCGCACCTGCGTGCAGTGGTGCTAATCGGTCGCGATGCCGGCCTGATTGAAAAAGCATTTGGCGACAGCGTTGCATGCGTGCACGCAAATGATATGAAAGCTGCCGTGAAACAGGCGGCAGCACTTGCGCAGCCAGGCGACAATGTACTGCTGTCACCGGCCTGTGCCAGTTTTGACATGTTCAACAATTTTGAGCACCGCGGTGATGTATTCATGCAGGAAGTGCAGGAGTTGCTGGCATGAATCTGAATATCGCACTGCCCAATATGCGCGAGATCAAGGGATTTTCGACGGTACGCCTCAGTGAGCTCGATCCGGTGCTGGCGATGGTGACCATCAGCCTGCTCGCACTCGGCCTGGTGATGGTCGCGTCGGCATCGATATCCGTGGCTGAGCGCAGTTTGTCGAACCCGTTTTACTATTTCCAGCGCCAGTCGATTTTTGTTGTGCTGGGTTTATTGGCTGCGTTTGTGGTTTACCGTATTCGCCTGGTGCAATGGGAAAAATCCGGTATGGCCTTGCTCGGCTTTGCGCTGTTCCTGCTGGTGCTGGTGCTGATTCCCGGTATTGGCAAAAGTGTCAACGGCAGTACACGCTGGATTTCGCTGGGCATGGTCAACCTGCAGGTGTCTGAAGTGGTCAAGTTGTTCATGCTGATCTACGTTGCAGGTTACCTGGTACGGCACGGCGACGCAGTGCGTACATCATTGCTGGGTTTCATCAAGCCGATGCTGCTGGTAGGGCTGGCCGGCCTGTTGTTAATGCTCGAACCCGATTTCGGCGCCACCGTGGTATTAATGGGCACGGTGTTGAGCATGACGTTTCTCGGCGGCGTGCGTTTCATACAGTTCGCCTCATTCTTGTTAATGTTTGGCGCCGCGGCGGTGATGCTGATCGTAACATCACCCTATCGCATGGAGCGGCTGACATCATTTATGAATCCGTGGGCGGATCCGTTCGACAGTGGTTTTCAGTTGACGCAATCATTGATTGCCGTTGGCCGTGGCGGCTGGTTTGGTACCGGCCTGGGCGGCAGTGTGCAAAAACTGTTCTACCTGCCGGAATCACACACTGATTTCCTGTTTGCCATTCTTGCCGAAGAGTTTGGTTTTGCCGGTGTATGCACTGTCATCGTATTGTTCAGCGTGCTGTTCTGGCGTGCGTTTCGTATTGGCAAAATGGCGGAAAACAGCGGCAATCGTTTTGCCGCGTACATGGCCTACGGCATTGGTGTCTGGCTGGCGATGCAGGCCACGATCAATATCGGGGTGAACATGGGCCTGTTACCCACCAAGGGCCTGACCCTGCCATTAATGAGTTACGGCGGCAGTAGCCTGATCGTGGTGTGCATGGCGATCGGATTGTTAATGCGCATACACCAGGAATGCAGTGTGAGTTCGATCCAGGCGGTCGCGCGCAAAACCAAACTCAGAACTCGCAAGGCAGCCAATGCTTCGGATTATAAGAATCGCAGATCAGCATACGCGAGGCGCGGCACATGATGTCCTTGCCTCCAGTTCTGATTATGGCGGGTGGCACCGGCGGGCATGTGTTCCCGGCGCTGGCGGTGGCTGACGAATTGCGCACCCGCGGTGTGCCGGTGGTGTGGCTGGGCACGCAGGCGGGCATCGAAGCGCGACTGGTACCGCAGGCCGGTTACCCGATCGAGTGGCTCAGCATCCAGGGCCTGCGCGGCAAGAATACTTTGAGCCTGTTGCTGGCGCCGTTCAGGTTAGTGCTTGCCTGTGTGCAGGCAATGTCGGTACTGCGTCGTAGAAAACCCTGCGCGGTACTCGGCATGGGCGGTTTTGCATCCGGCCCCGGTGGTTTCATGGCCTGGGTGTCTGCGCAAGCCGTTACTGATACACGAACAGAATGCTGTTGCCGGCATGACCAATCGCATCCTGGCGAAATTAACCCGCAATCGGCTCGAAGCATTTCCCGGTGCACTGGGAAAAAGCGCGGTGCACATCGGCAACCCGGTGCGCAAGGACATTATCGCCATCGCCCCGCCCGAATTGCGGCTGCCGATGCACCGTGATGCATTACGTGTACTGGTGGTGGGCGGCAGTCTCGGCGCTGTGCGTTTAAATGAAATTATTCCCGAAGCGATTGCGAAGCTGGAGATCGAGCAGCGCCCGCAGGTGCATCATCAAACCGGCCTGAAAAATCTTGATGCGGCGCGTGATTCGTACCGCGAGCACAAGCTTGAAGCGCGCGTCGAAGCATTCATCGACGACATGGCTGCTGCCTATGCCTGGGCTGACCTGGTGATCTGCCGCGCCGGTGCGATGACAGTGTTTGAACTTGCGGCCGCCGGCGTGGCGTCCATCCTGGTGCCTTACCCGTATGCAGTGGACGACCACCAGACAGCGAACGCGGCATATCTCGAACAGCAGGGCGCAGCCATCATGCGCCAGCAAAGTGAACTCGACAGTGACTGGTTGTCTGACAGGTTGCTTGAATTTACCCAACAGCGCGAACGTTTGTTATCGATGGCGCGTGCTGCGCGCGCACAGGCAAAACCCGATGCTGCGCGTGAAGTGGCCGAGCGTTGTCTTGCAGCGGGAGGCATGGCATGAATATGCATTTACCACCCGCTGATAATTTCATGCGCCGGATTCGCAAAGTGCATTTTGTCGGCATCGGCGGCGCGGGCATGAGCGGCATTGCAGAAGTCATGCACACCCTGGGTTACGAAGTCAGCGGTTCGGACAGGGTGAGCAATTCCGTGACACAACGATTGCAGGCTGCCGGTGTGAAAATTTTTACCGACCACGCAGCCGAGCAGGTGAATAATGTTGACGTGGTCGTTACCTCGACAGCGATCCCGGCGAGTAATCCTGAAGTAGTGGCGGCACGTGAGCAGCGCATAGCGGTGGTGCCGCGCGCAGAAATGCTGGCCGAGCTGATGCGCTTCAGTCACGGCATTGCGGTTGCGGGCACGCATGGCAAAACCACGACGACATCACTGGTGGCCAGTGTGCTTGCAGAAGGCGGGCTGGATCCGACCTATGTTATTGGCGGCAAACTCAACAGTTCGGCGACGCATGCACGGCTCGGCACCGGGCGTTACCTGGTGGCAGAGGCGGATGAAAGTGATGCATCGTTCCTCTACCTGCAACCGATGATATCGGTGGTAACGAATGTCGATGCTGATCATCTGCCAACCTATCACGGTGATTTTGAACAACTGCGCCATGCATTTGTCGAGTTTTTGCATCATTTGCCTTTTTATGGACTGGCCGTGGTGTGCGTGGATGACCCCGAAGTGCGCAAGCTGTTGCCACAGATTACGCGCCCGATTTTACGCTACGCGATCGACCAGGAAGCGGATGTGCGCGCCTTGAATGTCAGGGCGAATGGCCTGCAGACGCAGTTTGACGTGATCTTGCCCGAACGTGATCATGCATTGCCTGTCACCTTGAATATGCCGGGTCGACACAACGTGCTCAACGCGCTGGCCGCGATATGCATCGCGTATGAACTCGGCGTCAGTGATGAGCATATTCAGGCGGCGCTTGCACGCTTCGAGGGCATCGGTCGTCGCATGCAAATGTACGGTGCAATCAAAACCGCCAGCGGTGAGATTACCCTGGTCGATGACTATGGCCATCACCCGACCGAAGTCGCCGCGACCTTGCAGGCGGTGCGCGCAGGCTGGCCGAACAAACGGCTGGTGGTTGCATTTCAACCGCATCGCTACACCCGCACACGGGATTTGTTCGAAGATTTCAGCCAGGTGCTTGCAGAAACTGACGTGTTATTGCTGACTGAAATATATTCCGCGGGCGAGGAACATATTGCCGGTGCCGACGGGCGTTCGTTGTGCGCGGCGATTCGCGCACGCGGCAAAGTGAACCCGGTGTTTGTTGAAGATGTCGAACAGTTACACGATGCACTCGGTGCCGTGGTGCAGGACGGCGACCTGGTGCTGACGCTGGGTGCAGGCAGTATCGGCCGCGTGTCGGCTGAGCTCGCATCAAAAATGGGGGCGGCATGATATGGCTGGCCGTACATCTATTGTCAGCGGAGCGCATGCTATGAGTGCGCAGATTCGCGGCACAATGTTGCTTGATGAGCCGATGGCGAAACACTGTAGCTGGCGCTGTGGCGGCAAGGCCAAACGCTATTTTGTGCCGGCTGATGTTGCGGATTTGCAGGCCCTGCTGAAACAGCTGCCCGCAGATGAAGATATTTTATGGGTCGGCCTCGGCAGTAACCTGCTGGTGCGCGACGCGGGTTTCGATGGCACGGTGATTGCGACACAGGGTGTCTTCAACCAGCTCGAATTATGCGGTGAAAAAAATACAGTCAAGGTTGGTGCCGGCGTTGCAGATGCCAAGCTGGCACGGTTCTGCGCGCGCAATCAACTCAACGGTGGTGAATTTTTTGCGGGCATTCCCGGGCTGGTCGGGGGTGCGCTGGCGATGAATGCCGGCGCCTTCGGTGGTGAAACCTGGCGCCATGTGGTCAGCGTTGAAACCCTTGACCGCGCAGGCGAGCTGCATCAGCGAACACCTGATGAATACGAAATTGGTTACCGTTATGCGCTGCTGAAAAACAGCCAGCAGGCGGAATGGTTTGTTTCAGCGACCATGCAATTTGAAAAACAGGTTGAGGAAAATTCAGGCGCTGTGATCGATATCAAACAGCTGCTGGCAAAACGCGCAGCGACACAGCCCATCGGTGCGGCGAGCTGTGGTTCGGTGTTTCGTAATCCTGAAAATGATTATGCTGCGCGCCTGATCGAAAGTTGCGGGCTCAAAGGCAAACGACTCGGTGGCGCGGTGGTATCGGAAAAACATGCAAACTTTATTCTGAATGAAGACCAGGCCAGTGCGAACGATATTGAACAGTTGATCGAGCTGGTGCAGCGCCTGGTGTTTGAAAAGTGCGGCATTGAACTGCGTACCGAAGTACGCATCGTGGGTGAGAAGTTGTCATGAGCAAGCCCGATGTCAACAGCTTTGGCAAGGTCGCGGTATTGATGGGTGGCTGGTCGGCCGAGCGCGAGATTTCACTCATCAGCGGGCGCGCGGTATTACAGGCGCTGCTCAACAGTGGTGTTGATGCGCATGGTATCGATGTCGATCATGAAGTTGCCCGGGTATTGCTTGATGGAAAATTTGACCGCGCTTTTATCGTTTTGCACGGGCGTGGTGGCGAAGACGGCAGCATCCAGGGCCTGCTCGAAACCATGGCGATTTCCTACACCGGCTCGGCCGTGCTGGGTTCATCGCTGGCGATGGATAAATTGCGCACCAAGCAGGTCTGGTCTGCCACCGGTTTACCCACACCTGATTATGTTGTGCTCAACAGCGAAGCAGACTGTGCCCGCGCACTGGATGAAATCGGTGTGCCGATGATTATCAAGCCGGTGCTCGAAGGTTCCAGTATTGGCATGAGCAAGGTCGAAACTGCAGATGAGCTGATTCCTGCATGGCAACTGGCGATGGCGTGTAAAGGTGAGGTTATTGCCGAGCGCTGGATAACAGGCAAGGAATACACCGCGGCGATACTGGTTGATCGCGTATTGCCGATGATCCGCCTGGTCACGCCACACAAGTTTTATGATTACGCTGCCAAGTATACGGCGAATGATACGCAGTATTTGTGTCCCTGTGGCCTGCCTGCCGAGGTTGAGGCTTCGCTGGCGACAATGATGCTGCAGGCGTACCGGGCAGTCGGTGCCAGTGGCTGGGGACGCGTGGATTTCATGATTGATGATAACGCGCAGCCGTGGTTGATCGAAGTGAATACCGTACCGGGCATGACCGATCACAGCCTGGTGCCGATGGCCGCGAAACAGGCGGGCATCAGTTTTGAACAGCTGGTTGTGCAAATCCTGGCGGGCAGCCATGTTTAAGCGCAATGCCAGTAAAAAAATGCATCGCGGCGCCGTGCGCAAGCGTCAACAGCAAACAAATTATGCGCTGTTGTTCAAACGTGCAGGCCTGGCGCTGGCGCTGGTTGTGCTGGGGTCTTCGGCCTGGTTATTGCGCGACTATCAGCCGGACACATTTATGCCTGTTGAGCATGTCGCCATCGAAGGCGAGTTTGAGAACCTGGCGAAGAACGATATGCAGACACATGTGATTGACGTGCTGACGGGTGGTTACTTTACGGTGGATCTGAAAGTTATTCGCGAAGCCCTGTTAAACCTGCCGTGGGTAGAAGAAGTGTCTGTCAGGCGGCAGTGGCCATCGGGTTTAGTGATACGGGTGACAGAAAAACATGCCGTTGCGTACTGGGGAAGCGATTCACTGATTAGTGATAAAGGCGAAATGTTTACACCACGGTCGTTAAAACATGAAAAAATAATGCTGCAACTTGAAGGGCCCGAGGGGCAGCATAAAAAAGTCTGGCAGTTTGCGGCACAGGTCAGTATGCAGTTACAGGCACTGGGTCTGCAGACTGAAAAAGTGTCGCTGGATGAGCGCCGGGCGTGGCGCATATTTGTAGCAACCGGTTCACAAGATGCGCTAATGGATAAACGACTGGTGGAAATCAATCTTGGCAAAGCAGAAACCGCGCAAAGATTGAATAGATTTTTAAATGTATTTGCAATGCGCAATGCGCCGGATTTAAGTAATGTTCAGGTAGTCGATATGCGCTACCCCAATGGCTTTGCCATGCGCTCGATACACAAAAAGGAAATCGACGCATGATCAGCGCAGGCCGCACGTGTATTAGAGGTGTCAAACAATGACAAAGAAGTCAGATAAAAACATGATCGTCGGACTCGACATAGGCACATCCAAGGTGGTTGCCATTGTTGGTGAGGTCACCGCCGACGGTGAAATAGAAATTGTCGGTCTTGGTATGCATCCTTCGCATGGGCTGAAAAAAGGCGTCGTCGTCAACATCGAATCCACCGTGCAGTCGATCCAGCGCGCGATTGAAGAAGCCGAGCTGATGGCGGGTTGTCAGATCCAGTCGGTGTACGCAGGTATTGCAGGCAGTCATATTCGCAGTCTGAATTCACACGGCATCGTTGCGATACGCGAACGTGAAGTTACCAGCGGTGATCTCGACCGGGTGATCGATGCGGCGCGCGCAGTCGCGATACCGGCCGACCAGCGTATTCTGCATATTCTGCCGCAGGAATTCATTATTGATCAGCAGGAAGGTATTCGCGAACCGATCGGGATGTCGGGCGTGCGCCTCGAAGCCAAGGTGCACCTGGTGACTGGTGCGGTGGGTGCAGCGCAGAACATAATAAAGTGTGTGCGCCGCTGCGGGCTGGAAGTCGACGACATCATTCTCGAGCAACTGGCGTCGAGTTATTCAGTGTTGACTGAAGATGAAAAAGAACTCGGTGTTTGCCTGGTCGATATCGGTGGTGGTACTACCGATATTGCCGTGTTTACTGAAGGCGCGATTCGCCATACCGCGGTGATTCCGATTGCAGGTGACCAGGTTACGAATGATATTGCCGTTGCGCTGCGTACGCCAACGCAATACGCCAACGACATCAAAATTAAATACGCATGCGCGCTTGCGCCAGCTGGCTAATCCCGAAGAAACCATCGAAGTGCCAAGCGTAGGTGACCGACCACCGCGCAAGCTGTCACGACAGACGCTGGCCGAAGTGGTCGAGCCGCGTTACGAAGAACTGCTTTCGCTGGTGCAGGCTGAATTGCGCAAGAGCGGTTTTGAAGAAATGATGGCTGCCGGTGTCGTGCTGACCGGTGGCAGTTCAAAAATGGAAGGCGTGGTCGAGCTGGCAGAAGAAATTTTCCACATGCCGGTTCGACTTGGCGTGCCGCAGTATGTATCGGGTTTATCGGATGTGGTCAGTAACCCGATACATGCGACCGGTGTGGGTTTGCTGTTGTTCGGAGAACAGCATCGAAATTCGGCAATTGGGCATCTGATAGATGAAGGCGGAATCAAGGGCGTATTGGCAAGAATGAAAAGCTGGTTTCAGGGTAATTTTTAAAACGGACAGGCAGGCGGGAATGAATAATGAAAAATAACATAACAAAAATGATGCAACACAACATAACAAATACATTAATTATTACAGAGGAGAATTATCATGTTTGAACTTATGGACTCTGTAGCGCAAGACGCTGTAATCAAGGTCATTGGTGTCGGTGGCGGTGGTGGTAATGCCGTACAGCACATGGTGAGCAGCGGAATCGACGGTGTGGAATTTATCTGCGCCAATACCGATGCACAGGCGCTATCAAAAATGAACGGTGCGAAATCACTGCAAATTGGCTGCAACATCACCAAGGGGCTGGGCGCGGGTGCGACACCGGAAATTGGTCATCAGGCTGCACTGGAAGATCGCGAACTGATCCAGGAAGCCATCGCCGATACCGACATGCTGTTCGTCACCGCCGGCATGGGTGGCGGTACCGGTACCGGTGCGGCGCCGGTGGTTGCACAGGTCGCACGCGAGATGGGTATCCTGGTTGTCGGTGTAGTCACCAAACCATTTGCGTTCGAAGGTCCCAGTCGAATGAAAATTGCCATGCACGGCATCAAGGAACTGACCCAGCACGTGGATTCATTGATTACCATTCCCAATGACAAGTTGCTGGACGTGTACGGCCGTGATTTTGATCTGATGAATGCATTCAAGGGCGCCAACGATGTGTTGTGCGGTGCAGTGCAGGGCATCACCGAACTGATTACCAACCCGGGTGTCATTAATGTCGACTTTGCCGATGTGCGTACAGTGATGTCGAAAATGGGTATGGGCATGATGGGCACCGGACGTGCCAGCGGTGAAAATCGTGCACACGATGCTGCCACTGCGGCCATCGCCAGTCCGCTGCTCGAAGACGTTAACCTGTCGGGTGCGCGTGGTATTCTGGTCAACGTCACCGGTGCAAACATGACACTGGGTGAATTCCAGGATATAGGCGCGGTGGTGAATGCATTCGCATCTGATGATGCGACCGTGGTCATGGGTACTGCGATCGATGAGATGCTGGAGAGTGAACTTCGGGTCACGGTTGTTGCCACAGGACTGGGTACACCGGCAATGGCAAAGCAGCCCAAGCTGGTGAAACCCGAGCCTACCGGCAAGGTCGATTTCGATAAATTGTCAGAACCGACGGTGATTCGCCGCAACCGCGCAGAAATCCGCGATGAGTACGATGAAGAAATGCTGGATATACCCGCATTTTTGCGTCGCCAGGCAGACTGATACGACTGGCTGGCAATCGAGGGCTCAAAAATGTGAATCCAAAAATGTGAATCGATTTGCAGCAAAATACTGATTTGCGGCCTATAAAGTGCGAATCAGGGATAAATATCTGATACGGCTTCCAATCAGTGTGTCATATATGTGAGAATATGGGGCTTTTCCGCGCAATCGGCGCGCTATCTGCATGACTTTATTTTAGGAATATGACTTGATCAGGCAAAGAACTCTCAAGAACGTTATTCGTGCAACCGGCGTCGGTTTGCATACTGGGGAAAAAGTATATCTAACTCTGCGACCTGCAGCGCCTGATACGGGCGTGGTGTTTCGGCGTGTCGATATCAATGATCCGGTCGAAATCAGGGCCTATGCCGACAATGTCGGGCCAACCACGCTGTCAACCACGCTGGAACAGAACGGGGTACGGGTTTCAACCGTCGAGCATCTGCTGTCCGCGTTGGCAGGTCTGGGAATCGACAATGTCTATGTCGATGTCAGCGCTGCCGAAGTGCCGATCATGGATGGCAGCTCCGGTCCCTTCGTATTCCTCATCCAGTCGGCCGGCATAGTCGAGCAGGATGCACCCAAGCGCTTCATTCGTATCAAAAAATCGGTACTGGTCGAAGAACAGGACAAGTGGGCGCGGTTCGATCCGTTCGAGGGTTTCAAGGTCAGTTTTTCCATCGATTTTGATCATCCTGCGTTCAAGGGCGCGCCCTGCAAGGCCGAGATCGATTTTTCGACCACGTCCTTCGTCAAGGAAGTCAGTCGTGCACGTACCTTCGGTTTCATGAGCGATATCGAACGCCTGCGCAAACAGAACCTGGTACTCGGCGGCAGCATTGATAACGCCATCGTGGTCGATGAATACCGCATTCTGAACGAAGACGGCCTGCGCTACGAAGACGAATTCGTTAAACACAAAATTCTCGATGCTATCGGTGATCTCTACCTGCTGGGCCACAGTCTGATTGGTGCGTTCTCCGGGTATCGTTCGGGTCATGCGCTTAACAATAAATTACTAAAAGCATTGATTGCAGATGAATCTGCATGGGAAGAAGTGACATTTGAGGACGAAGAAGCCGCGTCGCCGATTTCCTATACCCAGCCGCTACAGGCATTTAATTAATCTTTTTTCCGCGCGTGCCGAGATAATTTAAGCAGGGCGCTTTTCAGTGGTTGATCCGCGATGCAGGAAGCAGCCGAGATAATTTGCTCACCGGCCTGCTGGCTGAGCTGGCGTTTGACCCCGGTATGAGTCGAGGGAGCGGGCGGCGGGGGCGCAGCAGTCATGCGGCTTTTGACCTGGATATGCTGTATATTTTCCGGCAGTGACTGGACAAGCTGAAGAATCTGGGGGGCGAGCTGTCGCAGACGATTCCCCCATACTGGCGAATCAGCGACTATAATAAGTTGATGCCGGACAATACTGGCAACAGCATAATGGCCATCACATTCGGGTGGCAGATGCTGGCGAAGAAGCAGGGTAAGCTGCTCGGATTTTCTCGATCTGGCGACCAGCCGTGGATCGAGTTGACTGCCAAGGGTTTTCACAACTGTGATGCAGTCGTTGTAACTTGTTGAAATTGTTCCATATAAATGCACCAAATTGACTATACTTTTTTGTCTGGGCGGGCGAATTCCGCTTATTGGAAGCAATCATACTATGAACATAATTCTTGTAGGTAAATACAGAGGGCAGCCACTTCGCTGCCAGATCGGCAACCGCTGGCAAATGGCGGTGTGTGCTAGCATCATGGCGAGTGTGCTCGCCGGCGTCTGTTTTACGGGCTACTGGCTGGGAAAATCCGAGGGCGTAAATCATCATCTGACCGAGCTCAGCGATGACCTCAGTCAGCAAAAAGGCCTGATCGAAACCACCCGTAATACCGCGCAGTCAGAGCTGGATGCGCTCGCTGCCCGCATGGGACAGATGCAGGCACATGTCACCCGTCTCAATGCGCTTGGTCAACGTCTGATCAAAATCGCCAAGATAGACGCCTCTGAATTCGATTTCGACCAGTTACCGGCATACGGTGGACCCAGTGACGCTGAAAACAGCACTGGCAGCGACTTTCAGAATGTGTTGAGCGAGCTCAATGAACAGCTTGATAGCCGTGAACAGCAACTGGCGATCCTCGAAGACCTGATAGTGAACAAACAGATTCAGCACGAAGCCAAACCAGCAGGCCGTCCGATTACCAAGGGCTGGATTTCATCCTATTTTGGCAAGCGCACCGATCCCTTTACCGGTAAAAAAGAAATGCATAAGGGCATGGACTTCGCGGGCAAGGCCGGCAGTGAAGTCATCGCGGTTGCCAATGGCGTGGTGACCTGGTCGGGGCCGCGTTATGGCTACGGCAACCTGGTTGAGATCAACCATGGCAATGGCCTGACCACGCGTTATGGCCACAATGAAGATATCCTGGTCGAAGTCGGCGATGCAGTCGAAAAAGGCCAGGCGATTTCATTAATGGGCTCAACCGGTCGTTCCACCGGTCCGCATGTGCATTTCGAAGTTCTGAAAAACGACCACCAGATTGATCCTGCAAAATTTGTGCATGCGAATAGTTGAATCCCTGGGGTTTATCCCCAGATTATTATGACCGGCTGAGGGTTCTCGGGCATAATACCCACTTTCTGTGCTGCTGCAGTGAGCATCGGCACAACACCATTCAAGATCCTTTTACGAAATGATTACAAAGCTTGTACGCAAGATTATCGGTAGCCGTAACGACCGGCTGGTTAAGACCCACCAGAAAACCGTCAATAAAATCAATCAGCTCGAGCCCGAGTTCCAGGTGCTCGACGACCAGGCGCTGGCCGCCAAAACCCGTGAATTCAGACAGCGCCTGCAGGCATGGCGAGGCGCTGGACAGTTTATTGCCCGAAGCCTTTGCCACCGTGCGTGAAGCCGGCAAGCGTGTGCTCGGCATGCGCCATTTCGATGTGCAGCTGATCGGTGGCATGGTCTTGCACAGCGGCAAGATCGCCGAGATGCGTACCGGTGAAGGTAAAACCCTGGTGGCAACACTGGCGGCGTATCTCAATGCACTTGCCGGGCAACGGTGTGCACGTGGTTACGGTGAATGACTACCTGGCGCGGCGTGATGCCGAATGGATGGGCAAGCTCTACGGCTTCCTCGGCCTGACCACCGGTGTCAGTGTCGGTGGCATGGATCACGCTCGACAAAAAGCAGGCCTATGCCGCAGACATCACCTACGGCACCAATAACGAATTCGGTTTTGATTACCTGCGCGACAACATGGCATTCACTGCAGATGAAAAAGTCCAGCGTGAACTCAATTTCGCCGTGGTCGACGAAGTCGACTCGATCCTGATCGATGAAGCCAGAACGCCGCTGATTATTTCCGGGTCTGTCAGTGATAGCACCGAGATGCATTTGCGTTTCGCGATATCGTTAAAAAACTCGAACGCGGCAAACACCGTGAAAACAAGGAAGAAGATGAAGAAGGTGATTATTCCATCGATGAAAAACACCGCTCAGTACATATCACCGAGCAGGGCCATCAGCGCGTCGAAGAAATCCTGGTTGAAGAAGGCATTCTGACAGCCGACGACAATCTTTACAGCGCCACCAATATCAACCTGGTGCATTATCTCAATGCGGCCCTGCGTGCCCTGGCGTTGTTCCAGCGTGATGTGCATTACATCGTGCAGAATGACCAGATTGTTATCGTCGACGAATTCACCGGGCGTACCATGCCGGGTCGACGCTGGTCGGAAGGCCTGCACCAGGCCGTCGAAGCCAAGGAAGGGGTGAGCATACAAAAAGAAAACCAGACCCTGGCCTCGATCACCTTCCAGAATTATTTCCGTCTGTACAACAAGCTATCGGGCATGACCGGTACCGCCGACACCGAAGCCGACCGAGTTGCTGCAAATCTACAATCTGGAAGTCGTGGTTATTCCGACCAATAAAGACATGATTCGCGCTGACCATGCCGACCTGGTTTACCTCACGCCCGAAGAAAAATTTGAAGCCGTGATCGAAGACATTCGCGATTGTGTCGCGCGCAAGCAGCCGGTGCTGGTGGGTACCGCGTCGATCGAAGTGTCCGAAAAGCTGTCGGCCATGCTCGACAAGGCCAAAATCAAGCATAACGTGCTCAATGCCAAGCAGCACGAAAACGAAGCCCAGGTCGTTCGAGCAGGCAGGGAGCCCGGGTGCAGTCACCATCGCCACCAATATGGCGGGTCGCGGTACCGACATCGTGCTCGGCGGCAATCTCGATGCAGAACTGGCCGCCAAGCCGGATGCCGGCGAAGTCGAAATTGCGCGCATACGCAAAGACTGGAAAGCAGCGCCACCAGCAGGTACTCGACGCCGGCGGTCTGCACGTGATCGGCAGTGAGCGCCACGAATCACGCCGTATCGACAACCAGCTGCGCGGTCGTTCAGGGCGCCAGGGCGATCCCGGTTCCAGCCGTTTTTACCTGTCACTGCAGGACGACCTGATGCGCATATTTGCCTCTGATCGTGTCGGTGCCCTGATGAAAAAACTCGGCATGCAACGCGGCGAAGCGATCGAACATCCCTGGGTCAACCGTGCGATCGAAAATGCACAGCGCAAGGTGGAAGGCCATAACTACGACATACGCAAGCAGCTGCTCGAATATGATGATGTCGCCAATGATCAGCGCAAGGTGATTTATTCGCAACGTAACGAAATGATGGCTGCCACCGATTTGTCCGAAGTGGTGAAGAACATCCGCGAAGATGTGATTCACAGTATATTCAATGAATACGTCGCACCCGGCAGTCTTGACGAGCAATGGAACATCAGCGGCCTCGAAGAAACCCTGTACAACGAACTCGGTAGCCAGATGCCGCTGGCGCAGTGGCTGGAAAAAGACCACGAGCTCAACGCGGAAGGGCTGCATCAGAAAATTCTCGACACCCTGATAGAAGATTACCAGGCCAAGGAGGCCATAGTTGGCGCCGAGTCTATGCGCAACTATGAAAAATTTATTCTGTTGAATGTGCTCGACAGGCTCTGGAAAGAGCACCTCGCCGCGATGGATTATTTGCGCCAGAGTATCGGCCTGCGCGGCTATGCACAGAAAAATCCGAAACAGGAATACAAGCGCGAAGCTTTCGAAATGTTTTCCGAAATGCTCGAGCGCATCAAGTACGAAGCCATCGGCCTGCTCTCCAAGGTTGAGATCAAGGCGCCTGAAGAAGTCGAACAACTCGAAGAACAGGGCAGGCAGCAACCGCAGGACGTGCACTATCAGCACGCACAGGCAGAAAGCCTGGGACAGGATGCAGTTGCCCAACCTGGAAATGCAGAACAGGGCGCACAGCCAGCACAGCCCGCGCAGCAACCCTATGTGCGCACTGACAAAAAACTCGGACGTAATGATCCCTGCTATTGCGGTTCAGGCAAGAAATACAAACAGTGTCATGGTAAATTGAGCTGACCCGTTAACCTCTCGACCCAGGTGTGCCGTGGCTGTCGGACTTTCACAACCCGAAAAACTCATTCCCGTTGACGGTGTTCAGCTGGCGAGTACTGCCTGCGGTATCCGCAAGAACGGCAAGGACGATGTCGTACTGATAAGCCTTGCTGAAGGCAGCGCCTGCGCCGCGGTGTTCACCACCAATGCATTTTGTGCCGCCCCCGTCGTTGTCGCCAGGGAACATTTACTGTCCACGCCACCGCGCGCGTTGCTGATCAACGCCGGTAATGCCAATGCCGGCACCGGTAAACAGGGCATGGCCGATGCCGAGCAGTCGTGTGCCTGGGTCGCTGCAGAACTCGGTTGCAACAGCAGCGAAGTGCTGCCGTTTTCAACCGGCGTGATTGGTGAACCGCTGCCGATGGAAAAACTGCACAGCGGTATTTCGGCGGCGGCAGTAAAGTTATCGAGCGATGCCTGGATGCAGTCCGCCGCCGGCATCATGACCACCGACACCATCGCAAAAACTGCGACAAAACAGTTTCAGCTCGATGGCAAAACCATCACCCTCAGTGGCTTCGCCAAGGGCTCGGGCATGATCTGCCCCAACATGGCCACCATGCTGGCCTATGTTTTCACCGATGCCAATAGTTGAAAAGGCGTACCTGCAAAGTGCGCTAATAGCCGCGGTAAATAAAAGTTTCAATGCCATCACCGTCGACGGTGATACTTCCACCAACGATGCCTGCATCCTCGCCGCCACCGGCAAGGCCGACAACAAGCTGATCACCGCCGACAGTAGTGCCGGAGGCACGTTTGCCGAGGCGCTCGACGCGGTGTGTATCGCGCTCGCGCAACAGATCGTACGCGATGGTGAAGGCGCCACCAAGTTCATCACGGTCAATGTGCAATCAGCGGCCACTATCGAAGAAGCGCGCCAGGTTGCCTATACCATCGCGCATTCACCGCTGGTAAAAACCGCGTTCTTCGCCAGTGATCCCAACTGGGGACGCATACTCGCCGCGGTCGGCCGCGCCGGGATTGAAAATCTCGATGTCGATAAAATCGATATCTATCTCGATGATGTCTGCATCGTCAACGCCGGGCAACGCGATGCAGCCTACACCGAAGCACAGGGGCAGGCAGTGATGCACCAGCAGGACATCAGCATCAATGTGCAGCTCAAACGCGGTGATGCCGACGCCGTCATCTGGACCACGGACCTGTCGCACGACTACGTGCGCATTAATGCCGAATACCGCACCTGATCAGCACGCATGCGCGCCAATACGATTCACGTCGCTGTTGCTGCAATCGTCAATGCTAACAACGAAGTTTTCATCAGCAAGCGCCATCTCGATTCACACCAGGGTGGATTGTGGGAATTTCCCGGCGGCAAAGTCGAAGCCGATGAAAACATTCAGCAGGCCCTGATTCGCGAGCTTGCAGGAAGAAACCGGAATTCATATCACGCATTCACGCCCGTTGATCCGCGTGCATCATGACTACCACGATAAATCGGTGTTACTCGATGTCTGGAAAATAGATCAATACAGCGGCGAGCCACACGGCCGCGAAGGCCAGGATGTACGCTGGGAAAATGTACATACGCTCAACCCCGACAGAATTCCCCGCCGCCGATGTACCCATCATCAGGGCATTGCAACTGCCCGAGCGTTACCTCATAACAGGCAAGTTCGATTCGCTCGAAGACTTTTCACAACGTTTAGCAAATGCAATCAACAACGGCATTCGACTGGTGCAGCTGCGACTGAAAGCCCGACTGGTTGCAAACCAATGCGCAACTGGCAAAACAAGTATTGCATGCGGCAGAAGCGCAATGTCAAACACGCCAATGTAACATTGTTGTTAAATGTGCCCGATGAACTACGCGCACAGAGTAGCTGCAAAAACATACACGCCGACAGCAGCCGATTGCAGCAACTGAAACAACGGCCCGAGTGTGAACTGTTTTCAGCCTCCTGTCACACCCGAGATGATTTACGAAAAGCCGAAAAGTTAAACGCAGACTTTGCAGTATTATCACCCGTGCAAAAAACCCAAAGTCATCCCGACGCAGAACCCCTGGGCTGGGACAAATTTCAGTCGATGATCGATAAAATCAGCATGCCGGTTTACGCACTAGGTGGTGTAGGTGAAAAGGACGTATCGAAAGCGCAACAACACGGCGCACAAGGCGTAGCAGCCATAGGTGCATTCTGGAACTAGGTCCCGATTGTTTAGCCAGGTTAGAACTTAACAGCGGCCAGTGATGATGTTAGTAATGAAAATAACTTTGATGCATGGCGGTTGACTGTTTATTAGGAATTCATTCCCTGCGCTGCATCCCAGCTGCTTCGCTTGTAAGATTGTCGACGTATCTCAAAAAGCGCACATACCCAGTTTGAAATTGATGTCCTTCTGGTACTGCTCCGGTCGACTTGAAGGATTCTTGTTGCTCATGAAGCGTACCGAGAAGCGGTGTTTGCCGGCGCTGATTTCGGGGTAGCAGTCGCTGTTTTCGGGTACCGCAATGCGCAGTAATTGCGCGACCTTGTTGGTTTCAATCGCCATCTGGAAAAAGCCGTTGACCGCGACTTCGTCGGTATCATCGACACTGTGTCTTAATACATCGAGTATCAGTTGCACTGAACGGTCGAGAATAGTGAACGGCGCAAACCATTGTTCGAGATGTTGCCTGCGAACGCTTTCCGGCTGGTTGAGCCAGAAGGTGTACACCGGCAGATCGAAACTGCAGATGCAACCCGGCAACGAGCTTTTCTGGCGAATGGATGACAGCAGCTCGGTCTGCAGCAGTTCCTGGCCAAGCTGGCCGTTATTGCTTTTCAGGTCCTTGATGCGGTCCTCGATATTTTTCAGCAATGCGCCCAGCTGCTGCTGATCAATCTGCGGGCGCTTGATCAGGCGCTCGAGTCGGGCGTGCTGACGCTCCAGCTCTTTCATGGTTTCCAGCTTGATATCACTGCGCGTGGTGAAGTTGATCAGGTCGATGATCGACTCAATGGCGATCGGGTGGTTCCACTCAGAGCCCTGCTTGACGTGAAACGCAAACTGCT
>CAWKAL010000082.1:0-5874 GCA_963847575.1 uncultured Gammaproteobacteria bacterium | reverse complement strand
GAAGTGTCATTACCGTCAGGCACCCTGTTGGGTACGACCAGGTCAGATGGATTACCACCGCCACCTACCACTTCATAAAACAGGATACCCGTATTGGCAGCTGCGGCTGCAGTATGGTTGATCGGATCACCCGAGTCGATCGCGGTCTGCGCGGCACCGAGAAAAGATTCGAAGTCTGACGATCCCTTAAGCACACCGTTAGTAGCAAGACCCGCGGCTATGGTCGGACCAAAGCTGGCAGAACCATCGAGCAGCTTGGCGATACCACCGCCCGACATCGCAATGACCGAGTCTTCAACGCCCTGGGTATCAATGGCGAGGAACGTCAGACCAATGATGCCACCCAGCGAATGACCGAGAAAACGTACATTCGCCTGGCCCGATGCAAGATTACCACCGGCAGTCACACCGTTGTAATCGATTGCAGCCAACGAGAACCTGAGCGCCACCAGGTCGGCAACCGCCTGGCGAATATTGTCCCTCGAGTTGAGCAGGTTGGTTAAATTCACAAAGTGCCGGCCGGATGTATCGGTGACATTATCCGGCACTTCTGCGGTGATGTTTCCATCTGCATCCTGCGTCACAAGATCAAGATCAAAGGTGCGCTCTGTGGTACCCCCCAGTGCATAAAAACCTTCCGTGCCATCGGTTTCATTACCGGTAATTCCGTGCATGGGCAGATCAATCGCGATCACGGCAAAGCCGGCCGCCGCCATCGAATCAGCAATCGCCAGCATGGTGCCGCGGCTGGTGGTAATGCCGTGCTGGTAAATCACCACAGGACATGCACCAGTACAACCGCCCGCCGGGGTCGATAGCAATAATGGAATAGTCTGGTCAGACGTTTTCACCGGGCTTAGATTAGCAGTCTGCCACGCAAGATTAGTATCACCCGCGCCTTTCCAGAAAGCGCCCAGCGGTGTCGGATCATTTACACCTGTAGCAGCCGTTAAATAATACGGCACCGTTAGACTGCCCGCATAAACATCAGCAGTGACATCCGGCACAGGTATTGGGCCAGGGAATATTGTGGCCACGGGCGCCACAGCAATCACGTCAGTTTCAACCTGTGACAACACATCAGTGGTTGATTGCGTGGTAAAGCTCCAGCTGATGGTAATGTCAGCCGTGGTCACCACCGGCGCAGCATTGGCAGCCGCTGTTGCTTCTCCGGTTGATACCAGCTGGCGCAGGCCTTCAAGACTGGCCAGGTCTTCATCACTGAAACTGTTCAATGCCTGTGGCAGAACAGCGGCACGCGGTCCGCTCGGCAGGGTGTAATAAACACCATTCAGTCCCGGCGCTTTCGCCAGTGCGTAGGTCGTCGATGAATTCATCGGGTTGCCTTTAGTACTCAGCAAGCCTTTGGTGACCACCACCTGGTAACTGGTCTTCGGTTTCAGCGGCCGCAGCGGAACAATCGCCAGGTCCGCAGGATTAATAGATGAGACTGATGCAATAAAATCCACACCGAACATAAGTTCGGCAGTATGCGCAACCACTGCACCTTGCGCAGTCGTCACCTCAAACACTCTCACGCTCGAAGCCGTGACACTTGCCGGATCAATCGGTCCGACAAAGCTGGTACTAAAGGGTGCGATGGTCGAAAAACCATCCACGCCATTCAGTGCCACCTGTGGATCGGAAAGGTCTGTCGGATCGTCAACGGGTATATTCAGCGTGCCATCCATACTGTCCTGGAACAGCAGGTCATTTGGGAACGGGATCACCCCGTTGCTCGGATCAAATATACTGGAGTTGCCGGTATCAATATTATTTTGCAATGATTCGCCAGGCTCGGACTCGCATGCTGCCAGCACACCAGTCGCCAGCAACGCAATTAACAGGTTAGTAGTTTTCATGTGTATCTCCTACTTAGTAGTTCCAGCTGAGCTGGGCGCTGAGGATGTCGACTGCGGCTGAATAGGTACCGTTCAGGGTCGCCGCCAGCGTTGGAATGCTGCTTTCGAATGTATTATTGATCTGTGTATCACTCACAAACAGGTGTGAGTAACCCACATCAAACGAAATGTCTTTATCGATTACGTAACCAAAACCGAGTGATACCCAGCGTCTTGAATTGCCTGGAATTCGTGCGGTTCTACGTTCAGCGCTTGGTACCGGGGTTTCATCATAAGCGATACCGGCGCGCAGTGTCAGCGCATCGCTATACTGGTAATCTGCACCGACTGATAGACGCAGACTGTTTTTCCAGTCTTCAGTAGTCACTGAATCCGGCTGGAAAGGATTGCCGTAAACAATGCGCAGTTCATTGAACACACTCCAGCCTGTCCAGGTGATGTCTGCGAGCCAGGTGTATTTATCCTGCTCACTCGCAAGACTCAGTGACAGACTATCAGGCAATGTTACCGATGCAGAAACACCGGTATCGACAAACAGTCCGTTCGCCAGCACAAAGCCGCCGGCACCCGGTACGGTAAAGTCTGCATCACCATCCACATCCAGCGTGACGCGTGAACGATACGCCAGGCCAACACGTGTAGCAGGTGAGTATTGATACATCAGGCCAAAGTTTATGCCCCAGGCCAGTTCATTGAAGTTATCTGCCTTCAGGTCAGCAAAACCGTCGGCACCCTGCGGTGTCGCGCCCATGCCTGCGCAGGTGGCGGAATCAAAAAATGCGAGGCAGAGTGCGCCGAAGTCAACTGCACTGGTAAAGGTGACATCAGCCAGCATCAGGTTGATGCCCGCACCCATCGACAGCTTGTCATTAATAGTAAATGCAACGCTGGGATTGAAGTTAATGGTTCTAAGATCAGACTCAACCGCGTGGTAACGGCCCACCCAGTTATCTTCATACTTGGTGGCAAGACCAAACGGCGTGGTCATGGCGAAACCGACCTTGGCGTTTTCATCGAGGGTATGCACGATATAGAAATTGGCTACCAGTGCATTAAAGCCACCATCATCATCTGGTCCCGACAGCGGTGGACTCATCAGCAAGGCCGCACCCGTGGAGTTGCCGTTAGTAAAGCTGGAATCAGGCTTGATAAAGTGGCCGGCGACAACGACCTGGTCTTCCTGTAATCGCATCATGCCCGCCGGGTTGAACCAGATGGTCGACGCATCAGAGGCCGCCGCGGCTGCACCGGCGAAGGCATTGCCCTGGCCGCTTGCGCTGTTTTCAATCAATGCAAACCCGGCAGCATATGCCTGATTTGCGCCCAGCGCGGTGATTAGTGACAGCGCTGCAGAAGATAGTACTTTATAGTTTTTATATTTCATTTCACCCTCCACAAGTAATCAGGATAATACGCGTAGTGATGAATATTACAAAACAGTTATGTATGAATATAGATGCAACACTCACGGAAGTGGGCGCGGTTTTCGATTGCTGTCAATCGCCACGTAGACCAGCTGTGCCTCGGTAACCTTGTTGATTTCGCCTATGCCATCATGACTGTGCTGGGCATAAACCTCCACTTTTACAGTCATCGAAGTTTTACCTTCTTTAACAATCTCGGCATAACAGCTGATCAGGTCACCGATAAAAACCGGCTTTTTGAATTCAAATGAATCGACCGCGCGCGTCACCACCGCGCCCTTTGCGCGTTCGATGGCAGGAATGCTGCCCGCAATATCGACATAAGACATAATCCAGCCGCCAAAGATGCTGCCGCCGGGATTGGCATCGGCGGGCCGTGCGGGCACTCGGATAACGGGAATTTTATTTTCGGGTAAAGCGTCCATCACAGCCACCACTCTTTATAATGTGTACACATAATATATACGTGTACATAAGAACACCATACAAAAGTTACCAGCGCGCATGCCCAGTTCAAAACGTATCAACTTTCCCGGCCATAATAACCTGCTGCTCGAGGGCCGGCTTGAATTGCCCGATGGCGCGCCGCTGTGTTTCGCCACGTTTTCACACTGCTTCACCTGCACCAAGGACATGCTGGCCGCCTACCGTATCAGCAAGGCGCTGGCACAAAACGGTATCGCCACCCTGCGGTTTGATTTTGCCGGCCTCGGCCACAGCCAGGGCGTGTTTGCCGATAGCAATTTCAGCACCACCAAAATCGACCTGCTGGCAGCAGCCGACTTTCTTGCGCGCGAATATGAATCACCTCAATTGCTGATTGGCCACAGCATGGGCGGCACCACCGCACTGGCCTGCGCAGACAAAATCAAATCGGTAAAAGGGGTTGTCACTATCGCATCACCCAGCCAGCCGGAACACGTGTTACACCATTTTGGCCACGCCCTTACCATGCTGGAACAGGGTTTCAGTGTCAGCATCGAAGTCGCGGGAAAACCCTACGATATAAACCCGCAATTTCTCGAAGACATCCGAAAACACGACCTCAAACCTGTGCTGGAAAAAATGCACATCCCCGTGCTCATTTTCAACATCGAGCACGATGCACTGGTTGACGAGGATAACGCAACTGAAATAGGCCAGTGGACCGCGGGGAAATCAGACATCATCACGCTGAAAAATGCCGACCACATACTCTCCAGTCAGCACGCAATTTCTACAGTGACTGACGAAATTATGCGTTTCTATCAACAGCTTTGATATAGCCGTCAACATAAGTGCCGTTTGAATCAGCCATAGAAATCAGCCGGTGATTGCTGTATGTTGATCGTCCGCCATATCAATACCGGCCAACCATAAAGGGGAAAAACCATGTCCGTCGCAAGAGTTACAGAAATAAGTGCAACATCCAAAAAAAGCTTCGAGGACGCCGTCAAAAAAGGCGTTGAACGCGCCAGTGAAACTCTGCAGGGAATAACCAGTGCATGGGTCGCCGATCAGGGCGTCACTGTTAAAAACGGTGCAATCGAAGAATATAAAGTGCGTCTCAAAATTACATTTATTTTAAAAGCTGCGAAGAAATAAACCCGATAATTAGTGCTATCAAAATAAAACCCGGAACCTGCCGAGGTTCCGGGTTTTATACGTCAACATCATCGAACACAAATCAGCCCTGGATGAGCGAACTCGATTCAGCCTTTGAGTTGACGTCTTCGCGCAAAAGATATTAACCCCAGCAAGCCCGAACCAAACAACATCAATGCAGGCGGCACTGGCACGACTTTTATTTGTGTTGTCAGAAAAATTAATTCACCGCTGGCGTCATAATCAAAACCATCTGCCCCGGCAAAATCACCAAAGTTTGGAATTTCATCTGTCATTGTCAGTATGGAAATGCCCTGCGCGCCTGCCCGGAATGTGACATCAAATAAATGTACGCCAACGCCAACGGAAGGAGGGTTAAACAAATGGCTTCCGCCAGCCGTCACCAGCCCGGCTCCCACACTTTTCAGTGCAAGAAAATCCCATGATGGATCAATCAAAACATTACCCAGTTGTGTGGGGGCAGCATTCACACTGATGGGTGGTTCGTTGAATGTCATACGCACGCCGAATCCCGCAAGGCCACCATGCACATCGTCTACCTCGGCGAAAATGCCTGCAGTGAATATGTCACCCGGATTAAATGTGCCCTTGCTGTCGAATAATGCATCGCCGTCCAGATCTGCATAAACTGTTAGCGCGCTAACAGGCACCGCAAGTAAGCTGAGCGTCACTAGCATGAAAGATGTTGTTATTTGCCTGATCATTGTGTTTCTCCTAATTTATTAACTGGTTTGCATTTCTGCAATATACTCATTCCTATAAATTAACTTTATTGAGTGGTTTCCGCCTGATTTATAATTGAACAGATGCCGACTCAAAATATTTCATTGAGCCGGCATCCTTCCAGCCTGTTTCAATCATGCATCACTTTACGCGGCAATCCATGCGACCGAATTCTCTCGCAAATGCGGCAGCATCAACACGATCGACATCTCCGTCATCATCCAGGTCCGCGTCACATGCAAACTTATCAACAACGGTAA
>CAWKAL010000081.1:0-9192 GCA_963847575.1 uncultured Gammaproteobacteria bacterium | reverse complement strand
ATCACCGTTGCTGCTCGACGCGGTCAGCTGGCTGCCCTGTTCAAGAATGACGTCATCCTGCGCGACAAAACGAATATTGCCTGCAGCATCGACCGTAATTGCATTCGCGCTAATGTTGCCCGCGTTGGTAATGCTGCCGGCGAACACACCGATCGAACCGCCGTCGCTGATCATGTCACCCAGGTTAACAACGCTATGCTCAGGTGCCTGGACTTCAAATTCGATATTGTCGTAGTTGAGTGAATTAATCGTGACGCTTTGTCCGGCGGCGAGCACCAGCTTGCCCTGCTCGACATTGATCACGCCTTCATTCTTTATATTCGGCGCTACCAGGATGACTTCACCGGCATTGCTGGTATGAATAAACCCCTGGTTGAGTAGTTCGGCATTGTTGGCGAGATCTTCGAAATGCAGCCGGCCGTTTAAAAAGTCGTTATCGCTGATGTTGAGTGTGGAGGCGATAAAACCCGAGGTATTAATCGTGGCATTGGGGCCAAACAGAATGCCGTTGCCATTCACCAGGAACACCCGGCCATTGGAATTGAGTGCGCCGAAAATTTCCGACGGGCTCAGCCCGGTGACACGGTTGAGCACGGCGCTGGATGCGTTTTGTTGAATAAAGCGCGTGACTTCGTTGGCGCCGATATTGAACTGCTGCCAGTTGATGATGGCGCCGGGGCTGTTGGTAATCGCCAGTGTGCTGCTGTTGGGCTGGCTGAAGTGACGCTGCCGTTGACGACCGTGGCGCCCGTGGGGTTTGCGAACGCTGACTGGGTCGACACAGAAGTCATAAACATTATGAACAATGTCTTATAACTGCATGTTTTATATAAGCAAGATTTTAATAATCCTTTAATTTTCATTTGCATGCACCACTAGTTAACGCAGTTCATAAAAACCAACATAGCACCCGGCATGTCAGCATCACAAGACCGGCTCGTCGGACTGTTATTGAATCTCACAGACCATATCCTTGTTTTCTATATCGCCCAGCGCACCGCCCACTTCGAGTCCTTTGGGCGTGAGGTTGCCAGGTGACGGGTAGGCATCGTACTGCTGGAACGCTGGCACCGTCGGCAATTGCTGCAGCAGCTGTCCGCCAATGCTGGCGAACGCCGCCTGCCCCTTGGTGATTTTCACCAGTTCATCGGTAGTATCCGATTTAATAATGACTTCACCTTCTTTCACGCTGACGTAAAGTCCTTCGGGGGCTGCGTCACCCTTCTTGGCTTCGAACAAGGTGCTTTCATCGACTTCGATAGTATTGGGTTTTGGCAACGGGTTGTCGATGAAGAAGCTCGGCACGCTTTGCAATATCCGCGCTGGCTCAGCTTTGTTCTGCACAAACGCGGCCTGGTTAAGCCCGACGGCCTGGTCACCCAGCATGACTTCACCGTCCCACACATGGGTATACAGACCATCACCGTTTGGCATGGGTGTTTTTGCGGGTGCGCCATCGGCTGCACATGGACCGGTGCACAACATGTCATAACCGGTGCCGCGAATACCCAGCGTGGCCACGGTGGTGCGCATGCGATATTTATCCGGACTGACCTTGCCGATCAGGCCGGTGATGGTGCGCAGGCCGCCACGCAACAGGCTGAACAGGCCTGAAACCCCGGTTTTATCTGCATCATCCTGGTAACGCAGCTCATCAACGCGGAACTGGGTGTCCTCCTGCAGCGATACCCGGCTTTTGTCGCGGAAGATAAGGATGGTGTAGGAATCTTCGCCGGTGATGATGGTGTCGCCTTCAAATATCGGTGACAACCTGACGAGTGATCTTTCTTTATCGAGAAAGTTATTGGCCTTTACATCACCGCGGATGAAGACCGCTTTGGCGACAGTGCGTTTTGCTTCGGACGCGATGCGTTTATCGAGTTTCTGATTTTCTTCGGCGCAATCCTGTGCACACAGGCGGGCATCAAATTCGGTACCGCGTATGCCGATGGTGGCGGTGGCGGTTTTAATTTTATAACCGCCGGGATTCATCTTGCTGATAAAACCGGTAATGGTACGCATGCCACCGCGAAACAGCCTGAGCAGTGCGCTGGCTTTGCTGTTGCGTTGCGCAGTGTATTCTTCGACCGCGAATGAAGTGCCCGGCCGTAAGGTCATCCGGGTGTCGTCTTCCAGGCGCAGAATGGCAAAGCTTTTCGAGCCGGTTTTAACCACTTCGCCCTGGTTGAGATTATCCCCCTGGCCGATCAGTCGTGCACCGCTGCCATCTGCCTGTTGCACAGTGACCGCGCCGCGCGCGTACTTGATTTCACCCACGCGTTCGGCTGTTGCAGCAGCGCTTGCAAACATGCCGGCTGCAAGCAGTGCTGAAGTGATCCATGTTCGAATTTCAGTTGTCTTCATTCGGTATTCCTCGTTTCACATCCCTGGCGGCCACTAGAACCGGTAAAACATGTCCAGGTGCGCACGTGTGTCGCCGTCCTTAACCAGGCCTGCGGCCGAGGTGACATAGCCATAGTCCAGCACGATGCTTAATTTCTGTTTCCAGGACCAGCGCAGGCCCGCGCCTACGGACGCAGGGTCTTCTTCAGGTGCCAGACCCTGGGGATCGATCAGTTCGACATGGCCGTAGTCATAGAACACCAACGGGCGAATATCATATGACGTCACGGTCGGGAACCAGAGTTCCAGGTTTAGCTGGTATCCAGTGTCACCAAGAATAATGCGTTCATCAAACCCGCGGATCGAGTTCATCCCGCCGAGGCCAAATTTTTCACCCGGGATCAGCTCATCACTGGTTTCCTGGCCGTTGAAACGTAATCGGAAGATCCAGTTGTCACTGAAAAACCGTGTGTAGTTTGCGCCGTATCGAATAACACTCCAGTCGGCGGTGGCAACATTATTGGCGATATAGTCAGCGTCTTCATTGAGTGAGCCGCCGGAAATATTCATCGCGCCACCAACCGTGAAATCGATCGTGCTGCGCGTGCCCGGGCGTGAGCCTTTATAGAATAGTGAAAATGGACGGCTGACAATATCGGTACCGAGAAACGCGGTGGGGCTGCCTGCAAAGGTTGTATTGTCTTCAAACTTCTTGTGATCAAGCCCGAGTTCGATTTCATGCTTGTACGCGCCGACCTGCAAAAAGTTTTTGTTATAACGCAGTGCCATCACGCGGCCTTTGCCGGCGACATCAAACGTCTGCTGGATAATGCCGGAGTCGACATCCGACTGGGTATATAAAAAACTCAGCCGCGATCCTGATTCGTAAAACGGCGCGCTATAAAAGGCGCCGTATTGACTGACCGCGCTGGTATCGTCTGGCGCGGTGGTATAACTCAGCGCCAGTGAATGGTCGCGATTAAACAGGTTGGTAAACTGGTAACCGCCGGTCAGTCGAAAATTGCCGGTGTCGTCGGTGCCGGTGTTATTGAGAATGGCAAAGAAGAAGTCCGGTTTCTGGTCTGTGACGCTGACCTTTGCGTCTATTGCACCGCCCGTTTCGCTTTCGGCAAACTTCACCTTGAGGCTTTTGGAAGGATGATCACTCGCCATATTGACAGCGCGTGACAGTTCGTTCGTGTTCGGGGTTTCACCCGGGGTTAATCCCGGCAGGTTGCGCAGCAGGTTCTGTTCGTCGAAATGCTGGTTGCCACTGATGTCCACCTTGTTCAGTTTGAACACGGTGACTTTGAATGTGATTTTGCCCTGCTTGAGTTCCTGCGGCACCAGGATGACGCGGTGAAAGGCAAAGCCCTGTTCGCGAAATTCCTTTTCAAGGGCATCCGCCGCGGCCTGTAAACCGGTCAGTCCGTAATGATCACCGGTGAATGGCTTGAGCACAGTGCGGGTGGTGTCTGCGCTTAACGGGTTATCGCCGACCACATCATAGGTGTTAACAACAAAGTGCACCTGGGGCGGTTCGTCCATCGCCAGCAGTATGTTTGTGCTCATCAACATCGCCAGCATGGCCGCAGTGATTAGTATGTTTTTTGTTCTTTTCACTTTTTTGTCACATTTTCTGCATCCTACAGGGTCTATAAATCTAAGCTTCTTGAAAGCTCAGGTCAACATCGTGAGCGTACAGATCGTCTAGAAACATTGATTTATGAGAACTGCCGCACAGGACAGGTTAGAATTGTGGCGATTCTATATAATAACGCGCTAATACTATCGGGATACTCAAACATGACTGCTGACACACCGCCAACCAGCCCTGCGAAGGGGCGCTTCGACTGGTTACACGTATCACTGATTACCGTGCTGGTGATTATTGTGAGTGTGCTGGTGACCATCTGGGTAGTTAAAACCTATATATTTCCGACGGAATTCGAACCGGTCACGCTTAGCAGCAGCGAACAGCAGGTGCTGGACAAAAAAATTGAAGCCCTCGAATTCGATTCCACGGGCCGACTCAATCCCGAGAAATATTCTGAACAGGGCGCTGAGCGCAAGGTGGCATTCAGCGAAAAAGAACTCAACGCCCTGGTCGCCAGCAATACCGACCTGGCACGAAAATTCGCGCTGGATCTGTCCGAAAACCTGGTGAGCGCAAAACTGCTGGTGCCAATGGATGAAGATTTTCCTGTGTTCGGCGGCAAGACGCTTAAATTTAAGGCCGGGGTTGAGTTTGCCTATCGTGATGCACGCCCGGTGGTGGTACTCAAAGGCCTGAGCATTATGGGCGTGCCGATGCCCAATGCCTGGCTGGGGGGGCTGAAAAATATCGACCTGGTGCAGGAATTTGGCAATGAAGCCGGCTTCTGGAAAGCGTTTGCGGACGGTGTTGAGCACATCAGCGTGGAGGAAGGCCAGCTGCTGCTCGAACTCAAGGAATAGCGCGCAGCAAAAATGAGATCTGTGTCACAGCTGTGTGGTTTTATGTGACTCGGGTCACACTAAATACGGCCTGCATCATCGACAATGAGACTTTCCACCATGAACCTGTTGCCTGATGATGTTGAGCAAAATCACCCCGAAATCCCCCCTGTTGTGCGCTGTGCTGTGCCTGGGTGTAATGAATTTATCCGCCTGCATGGGTTCGGATAAGCGTAGTGATAACACCGGCCAGTGTCCACAACCGCGCGATACCGAGCTGGCTTCAGCACATATTGCATCAAAAATTAATCCACTATTGCCAGACCGTGAAAATATTGATGCCGGTGAAAAACTGTTCCAGAGTTCAGCTGACCCTGTGGCTTGCGCCCAGTGTCATGGCAAGCGCGGCAACGGCAACGGCCCGATGTCAAAAATGTTCAACCCGGTGCCGCGCAACTTCACCTGTGCGCAGACCATGACGGCGATTCCGGATGGTCAGCTCTACTGGATAATCAAAAATGGATCGATTGGCACCAGTATGCCCGGATTCAATAAACTGAATGATAACCAGATCTGGCAGCTGGTTATCTACCTGCGAAGCTTTTCCAGCGAAGATCAGAAGCTCACTAAAAAATAAGCGTGGGCTCCCGCGTTCGATGATCATTCGCATCGATTGATATATATCATCACCTGGATTATTTACGTTGCCCATACTGTCAGCATGGTACTGGAGCGCATTGTAATGAGATATTCACTGTTCTTAATAATATTGTTAACCCTTGTGGCTGGTTGTGCGGGAGTGGAACATAACTCACCGCTGGGAAATTGTCCGCAACCACGATTTACCGGTAAAGCGCCGGGGTCATATTTGCAAATGAATAATGTTGTTGTCGCGTCTCAGGCGAATATCGCTGCGGGAGAAAAACTCTACCAGTCCGGCGTCAAACCTGTCCCCTGCTCGCGTTGTCATGGCCGCAAGGGGGATGGCATGGGGCCGATGTCTGCAATGTTTGAGCCACCACCGCGAAATTTTACCTGCGCGCAAACGGTCAATAATGTACCTGATGGCCAGTTATTCTGGATCATCAAGAATGGGTCACCGGGTACCAGCATGCCTGGTTTCGCACAGCTGAGTGATACCGAGATCTGGCAAATAGTGCATTACATCCGCAAGCTCGCAAATGGCCACGAGCCATCTTAACAGGCCATAATCGCCTGTAATGTTCCAGTGTTCCTGGTGTAATATCCGCGTAGTTTTAATACCAGCGGATACACAGCATGTTCAAAGTGAATGAATATTTCGACGGCAAGGTAAAGTCTATTGCCTTTACCACGTCTACCCTGCCCGCGACTGTCGGCGTTATGGCGCCGGGTGCCTATACCTTCAATACCGCGGAAAAAGAAGCTGTCACTATCGTCAGTGGTGCCATGGATATCCAGCTCCCCGGCAACAATGACTGGAACCACTACTCGGCAGGTGACACTTTCAAGGTACCCGCCAACAGTGCATTCAATCTGAAAATAGCCGAGGACACGGCGTATCTTTGCCTCTATGGTTAACAGCGAGATGCATACACAAAGGGCCTAAATCATTAGGTTTGTTGCGCGTATCAAACGCTGAGGCTGGTGTAGAGTGCCGGGAATGACAACCGACCCCAAACTCACACTCGAACAACTGCAGCTGGAAAACAGTTATCTCGCCTTGCCCGAGATCGCGTTTTCCCGACACCCGCCACGCCCGTTAAAACACCAGCACCTGGTGCACTTTAATAATGCTGCAGCTGATCTCATCGACCTGGACCCTGCGCAGGCGCAGCGTGCCGATTTTCTGGACCTGCTCACTGGCGAAAAGCCCCTGCCCGGGATTGACCCGGTTGCGCTGTGTTATGCCGGGCACCAGTTCGGGCACCTGGTGCCGCGACTGGGTGACGGTCGCGCCATCCTGTTATCACAGGTCAGGAACCATGATGGCAGTCTGTGGGATTTGCAGCTCAAGGGTGCGGGGCTCACCTTGTATTCACGTGATGGTGATGGTCGCGCGGTATTACGCTCAACTATTCGTGAATACCTTTGCAGCCATGCAATGCATTCTCTCGGCGTGCCGACCACGCATGCCCTGTTCATCAGCGGCAGCGACGAGGAAGTCTATCGTGAAAAAATCGAAACCGGCGCCATGCTGATGCGCATGGCGCCCAGCCATATTCGATTTGGAAGTTTTGAGTATTATTTTTACAGCCAGCGTTATGATGATTTGAAAACGCTTGGCGAGTACGTCCTGCAAACGCACTTCCCGGAATTACTGCAGGCTGAGAATCCATACCAGGCATTGCTTGCGCATGCAGTGCGCAGCACCGCCAGCCTGATAGCACAATGGCAGGCGGTCGGGTTTTCGCACGGCGTGATGAACAGTGACAATATGTCTATTCACGGGATTACACTCGACTACGGCCCGTTTGGATTTATGGAACAGTACGATCCTGGTTTTATCTGTAATCACTCAGATCATCATGGCCGTTATGCATTTGAAAAACAGCCGGAAGTTGGCCTGTTTAATCTCAGCTGCCTGGCACAGGCGATGCTGCCGCTGCTGGATGAGAACACCGATGCCGCGGTCGAAATCGCAAAACACGAATTACAGCAGTACCAGCCACAATTCATGACTTTTTATGCTGCGAACATGCGCGCAAAACTCGGTTTGCTAGATGCCATGGAACATGACCAGCAACTGGTCCAGAAATTGCTCGATATCATGCAGGTAAACAAGGTGGATTTCACACTGTGTTTTCGTGCCCTGTCGATAGAAGACACCCAGACGCGACATGCCGCTGTGCGTGACCTGTTTGTCGACCGAGAAGCAGCGGATAACTGGCTAGAGGACTACCAGCAACGCCTGGCAGACGAAGACAGTATTGACGCTGAACGCAGTGCTTACATGATGCAGGAAAATCCGAAATACATTCTGCGTAATTACATGGCTGAAGTGGCGATCCGCAAGGCCAGTGAAGACCGGGACTATTCAGAAATCGACCGGCTGATGCGCTGTCTGTCAAAACCCTATGCTGAACAGCCCGAGTTTGAGGACTATGCAGGCCATCCGCCCGACTGGGCGGAATCGTTGTCAGTGAGTTGTTCTTCCTGAGAAACTTTGCCACAGAGGTCACAGAGAACACAGAGTTAAAATAATTATTTGCCGCAAATGAACGCAAATGAACGCGAATAAAGAAAATCACTTTTAGTGCTTTCATCCTGAGCTGTTTTTGTGAAGGACCTTGAGCCTCAGTGGCATCAGAATGACAAATCAGGTTTTACATTCGCGTTATTTGCGTTCATTTGCGGCCAATTATTAAGTTTTTTAACTCTGTGACCTCTGTGGCAAAGTTGTTAGTCTTTAAAAATCTCTTTGAAAAACGCCTGCATTTGCGCCCAGGAATCCTTGTCGGCGTGTTCGTTATATGCCAGCGGCATGTCAAACTTTTCACCTAAGGCTGTCGCGCCTGGATTGGTGAAGCCGTGTTTTGCGTCAGCATAATTCACCACTTTATAATCCACGTCAGCTGCGAACATTTCGCGTTCAAAGGCTTCGATCTGTTCGGGTTTTACCATCGGGTCGGCAGCGCCGTTAAAAACCCGAACCGCGGCCTTGACCTTGCCTCTTTCAGCCTGGATTTTGCTGGCAACACTGCCATGAAAGCTGGCGACGCCTTTCAGGTCTTCCCCGAGGCGTGCCATCTGTAACACGATGCCGCCACCGAAGCAGTAGCCAATTGCAGCAATTTTGTTGGCATCGACGACGCGGGTCTGCTGTTTTAGAGCATCGAGCGCAGCTTCAAATCGTGCTTTGGCCAACGGCAGGTCACCGCCTACTGCACTCGCGAAGGTGCCGGCATCTTTGGGGTGGTCAGCCGTCATGCCCTCGCCGTACATGTCCAGCGCAAACGCCGTATACCCCAGCGCGGCGAGTTGCCGTGCGCGTTCGCGTGGATACTCATTCTGGCCCCACCATTCGTGCACCACCAGTATGCCGGGGCGTTTGCCTTTGATCGCGTCGTCGTACGCCAGCATGCCTTTCATTACGGTATCGCCTTGTTGATATTCGATATTCCGGGTGACTATCTCGGCGTTTGCCAGTCCGGGTAACAGGCCCATGCCCAGGGTCAGGGCAAGTAGTGAAAGTCGTGAAATATTCATGTGAGCTCTCTCTGAATTAGCGGGTGTATGTATTGTATTAAATTCGCGCAATAAGTCTGTAATGAAATACTTACCAGTGCAAGGGTTTGACGGGCGCTTCCATCCAGCTTTGATCGTGCTTCCAGTCGATAGCAGGATTGTCTACGTAGAGTTCGAGTTCATTGCCATCAGGGTCGCGCAGGTAGATGCTCTGACTGATGGTATGGTCAGAAATTCCCTCGATGC
>CAWKAL010000080.1:0-15082 GCA_963847575.1 uncultured Gammaproteobacteria bacterium | reverse complement strand
AATAGAATTGTGCATCTGCTCGATAAGCCTGGCGTGTGATTTCTCGCCAGATTTGTCAAAGCTGATCACATTATCAGATCGGCTGCCGACCCTGGATTTCTGTTTAGATACTGGTTCGCGCATCAATAGCATCTCACTTTAAAGTGGCTTGCCTTATATTTAACTGGTTAAAGATTAACCAGGCAGACAAAGCCAACACTGGAATGTCAGTTTGTATAAAGGAAATTTAAGCGCATTTGACATGGCCTGCTCAACACGATGGGCTGAGCAGTTACATGATTGATTTATTTGAGAAATTTATACATATTGCTGACAGTTATTATTATTAGGCGTGAGACTGTCAGATCGGGTACAAGTTCAGCAAATATAGCACTGTCGCGGGACGAAACAAGAAAAATTAAGAAATCTCGACACTGTATGGCAAGATTTCCGACAAACGGTATAATTCTGTAAAGATTCCTGAATCGGGTGTCAGGATCTCTGCCAATAGAGAATTCGGTTGTTCGCTGGCATGCTGAAATCGTCACGCAAAATCAGCCCTGCATTCCCTGCCAGCTGGACGAGTTTTTCGAAATCGCGAATCCCGGAATCGGGGTCACGTGCTTTTAACCAGGCATCAAATCGGGCATTGCTCTCGCTGGTATAGCACCCCTGGTAATTAAACGGACCATAGAGTAGAAACTTTCCACCACTTTGTAACACACGGCCAACACCCGTGAACAATGCCTCAACCATATGCCAGTGCATGATATGCACTGAGTTGGCAGAAAAAACCGCATCCACGGAAAGCGCTGGCCAGGTAAGCGTGACATCGAGCTCAAGTGGTGCCGGGACATTAGTCAGCGCGGCTTCATCGATCCAGAGATGAATCCCGGGCAGGTAGTCGGCACAGTCACTGGCTTGCCATTGCAGGTGTGGCAGGCTAGCGCCAAAATAAACCGCGTGCTGACCGGTACCACTGCCGATTTCCAGCAGTGAACTGGAATTTCTGAGTAAAGGTGAAATGACCTGCAGAATGGGTTCACGATTCTGTTCACATGATTCAGAAAAAGGTTTATGCATTATGTCCATTCATTTTTAGCCAGTGTTTTCTATAAATGCGAAATTACGCCTGTACATCGATCATCGTCAACAATGAGTTTATGCGGGCTACCGCCCAGTGCAGGGATTTCACTGCGCAACCAGTGGCGCATGGCCACGCCGTCATCGTCTTTGTATTTGAACAATAAACGATAAAACTCGACAAACAATTCAGCCTGTTGCAATTGAAATGTGTCCTGGGCCAGCAATTGTTGTGCATTTACTGCGGCAAGCTGAAACGCCATCAGCCTTCCTGGCGAAGTGCTCGTACAGGTGGATGCGTCAGTACATTATAGGTACCCAGTACGCCTGCAATGCCAACGATGGACACGCCTGCCATTATGCCAAAGACTGCAATATTCAAATCGAAGCGGTAATTAAATTCAAATATATATTCTGCCAGCACATAGGCAGTCGCGCTTGCGGCAATCCCACCGAGTAATCCCGAGAGTGCGCCCATGGTAATAAATTCAGTAACCAGGCCGCGTAATAAAACTGACTTGCGTGCACCCAGCGTGCGTAACACCGCATTTTCATAACGGCGTTCATCCTGGTTTGACTGGATCGCAGCATACAGTACTGCAAGTCCAGCCAGCAAAGTGAATATAAATATAAATTCAACTGCGAGTATGACCCGATCCATGATATCGCGTACGCGTTGCATAATTATTTCAACATCTACAACGGTCAAGTTTGGAAACGTTTTCACCAGTTGCATTAATGAGCGCTTCTGGGTTTCATCCAGATAAATACTGGTGACCCAGCTTGCGGGTATATTTTCCAGTACGCCTGGCGGTACAACGGTGAAAAAATTAATATTGAAGGTGTCCCAGTCTACGCTGCGAAAGTTACTCACTTCAAAATCGGTATCCACACCGTTGATGTCAAAGCTGACATTATCACCAATATTGATCTGTAATGTTTGCGCGAGTTTTTCTTCTAGCGATAATAGCGGCGTACCATAGTCGCTTGCCTGCCACCACTGGCCCGCCACAATCGTGTTGTCCAGCTGCGGCTGTTCTGCCCAGGACAGGTTGAATTCACGTGTGACCATATGGCGCGCACGTTCATTTTCATAATTATCGGCACTGGCAGTTACATCATTGATCGCAACCAGGCGTGCACGTACCATGGGATAGAGTTGCACGTGCCTGATGCCCCGGACGTTGAAGTATTCTGTAACTGCAGATACCTGGTCAGTCTGAATGTTGATAATAAAGTGGTTCGGCGCATCTGGCGGCAGGCTGCGTTGCCAGTCTCTGAGCAGGTCGGTTCGCACGGTTGATAGCAGCAGCAGGATCATAATGCCCAGCCCGAATGCCACGATCTGTACCACGCTGTTGCCTCGCCTGCGCGCAATATTGGCAAGGCCGAAGCGCCATGCGACATCAACACCGTGGCGCAGATGGCTTAATAAATAGACCAGGCCAAGCGCAGACACGGCCAGCACCATTAAAGTCAGGACCATGCCGGCCATAATAAAAGCAACGAGTTTTGCATCGTGCATCTGCCACTGCAGTATCAATCCGATACTGATAAAGACAGTCAGATATAACGTCCAGCGTCGGCTCTGTTTGATTGTCGCATCACGTCTTAGCACACGTAATGGTGGAACAGATTTAAGCGCGAGCAACGGCGGCAGTGCAAATCCCACCAGCATAATGATACCCGTGGCATACCCCAGCAGCAGTGGCTTGAAGGATGATGCTGGCAAATTCACGAGTAATAGCTGGTCGAGTATTTGCGCGATACCGATTTGCGTTAGAAATCCGAGTACACAACCTGCGCTACTGACAATTAATGCAAGGAGCATCATCTCAAGGGTGAACAATCGTACAATCGTTCCCTGTGATGCGCCAAGACAGCGCAACATTGCACTGGTATCGAGATGTCGGCGTGAAAAACGATACGCCACCGTGGCAATTGCGACGCCAGCCAACAGCACGCTGATGATCGCGGCAAGCGTGAGAAACCGTTGAGCGCTGGCCAGTGCGCGCTGCAGTTCGGGCCGCCCATCCTCGACACTAAGCAGTTGCTGGCCGGCCTGCAAGTCTGCTTCGAGTTGTTCGCGGTATTCTTCTACTGCTTCGCGTTTACCACCAATGAGCAGGCGGTAATTTACAAGGGCGCCCCGCTGTATCAATTGCGTGGCCTCAAGATCATTTGCATTCATCAATACCCGTGGCGCTACGCTGAAAAAATCACCGCCACGGTCGGGTTCATAGCTGAGTACCTGGCTCACAACAAATTGTTGTTTACCAAGTTGTAGCGCGCTGCCGATATCAATATCAAGCAATTGCAGCAGGCGCGCCTCGACCCACAGTTCACCGCTGGCAGGTATAGCGGTCGTCGTGCGATCAGTTTCAAACGCCGCATCCGCGATGCGCAGCTTGCCGCGAAGTGGATAATTGCCTGTTACCGCTTTTACTTCAACCAGCTGGGGGCGTTCTTTGCCGAGCACGACACTTCTGAAACTTATTGTGTTCGCAGTGCTGAAGCCGTTTTTAGCTGCAGTTTCTGCATACAGCTGCATATCGTCGCGTGACGAAGCTATCACGAGGTCGGCGCCGATTAATTCTGCGGCCTGTAATTTCATGCCGCGCTCGACACGGTCGATAAAAAATCCGACGGCAGTGATACTGGTCACCGCTATCAGCAGGCCCAGTGCGAGGATGTTCAGCTCACCGGCGCGCCAGTCGCGCCACAGCATGCGCCAGGCATTGAGCCAGGTGAAATATAACTGGGTTTGTACAGACGCGATATTCATCGTGTGTCTCGTGGTCAGGCAGGGATTGCCGAATCGCTCACCAGCCTGCCTGCCTGCAACAGTAAGCGCCGGTCGCAATGATCTGCCAGTGCGGTGTCATGCGTCGCCATGATCAGCGTGGTGCCCTGCGCCTGGTTGAGCATGAACAGCAGATCAATAATACGGCCACCGGTTTCTGCATCCAGGTTGCCCGTGGGTTCATCGGCAAACAAGATACGCGGTTGTGCGGCAAACGCACGTGCAATCGCGCAGCGCTGTTGTTCGCCCCCGGAGAGCTGGTTTGGATAATGGCTGCTACGTTCCGCGAGGTCCACGCGTGCGAGTAATTCACGCGCCTTTTCACGCGCCTGTGTCGATCCGGCGAGTTCCAGCGGCAGCATCACATTCTCAAGTGCCGTCAGTCCCTGTAACAACTGGAAATTCTGAAACACGAAACCGATGCTGTCTGCACGCAAGGCTGCGCGCCCGTCCTCATCCAGCTCGCCAAGATTGATTCCCTCAATCAATATCTCATCCATCGCTGACTTCATCGAGCCCCGCGAGCAGGCCCAGCAGCGTAGTCTTGCCCGAGCCCGAGGCGCCGAGCACAGCGACAGAAGTGCCCGCGCTTATCGTAAAATTGATATTATCCAGCAGGGTAAGCCTGCCTTCACGGGTGGGTACGGTTTTTCCGACGGAACGGGCTTCAATAAATACGTTCGAATGGCTGTTATTCATATCACTATATAAAATTATGAAAATGATGAATCTACTCTGGCGCCGCTGCATACTATTGTTTCTAATCGCAGGCAACGCATACGCTGATACGCCCACAATCCTGGTACTCGGTGATAGCATCAGCGCTGCCTATGGTATCAATACTGACCAGGGATGGGTGGCATTGTTGCAGAAACAGTTGCAGGAAAATGCTTATAAATACCGCGTGATTAACGCCAGTGTCAGCGGTGATACCACGCGCACCGGGTTGAACCGACTGCCTGCTGCCCTGCAGCAGCACAAACCCGAGATCCTGGTCGCAGCACTGGGTGGTAACGATGGCCTGCGCGGCCTGCCCTTTAGTGAAATCGAAAGCAGCCTGTCACAGATTATTGAACTTGGAAGAAAAAATCACGCCCAGGTAGTACTGGTCGGTGTCCGCCTGCCGCCAAATTATGGCGAAGCGTATACCCGGCAGTTTGCCGATCTTTATCTGGGCATGGGTAAAAAATATAATATCCGTGTTGTACCGCGTCTGCTCGATAAAGTGGCTGATCACCGTGAGCTGTTACAGCCCGACGGCATACACCCGACCGCCGAGGGCCAGGCACAGATCATGCGTAATATCTGGGCTGAGCTGGAGCCGTTGTTGGTTGGAGTGAAAGATTAAAAGATTTTTGCCACAGAGAGCACAGAGTGACAAGATATAAATAATTGGCCGCAAAAAACGCAAAGGACGCGAATGTAAACCTACAGAAATGTCATTCTGATGTCTGTAATTCAGGTATCAGAATCTGAAGCTGTCGAGGGCCAGGATCCCTGGCAGAAGCAGCTCAGGATGACGGTCTCCAGGATTTTTACTTTAATTGCGCTCTTTGCGTTTTTTGCGGCAAATAAATATTTTGTTTTTTAACTCCGTGTTCTCTGTGGCCTCTGTGGCCTCTGTGGCAAATGCTTTACAGGTTTAATCTATATCAACCGCCATCTCTCTCAAGGTTTGTGCATATTCGGCAAGCCTGGTTTTCAGATGTGTTGTTTGTTCCGGGTTCATCGACTTGAGGAGCTTCACTATAAATTTCGCCATCAACTGTTTGTTATAAGCTTTTTTACTGTCTATTGAGCTGTTTTTGTTCTGGGCAAACTGCTTGAAGAAAGTGCGCAGCTGCCGGGTTTTTGTTTCAACTGGCAAGCGGGCTTTTACCACGGGTAGCAGTTCACGCTGCCAGCGCTGGCGTTCCCTGAAGCGCTCGGCTGCAAAGGGTTTCAACTGTGCAGCCAGCTTTGCGATAAGTATTTCCTGTTCAGATGTGAAATCATCCAGCCAGGGTTCGAGGGAATCTTCGATACGTTCGATGAACTGGTCTATACGCTCAGTATCCGCGAGCTCGACATATTTCTGATAAAAATCGCTGTTCCTGGTTTCGATGTGCTCAAACAATTCGTTTTGCTGGTTTTCATCCAGCAAGGCCATCAGGTCGGCGGATTCGTGAAAGGCCCTGTCGAGCAAGGTGTTCCAGAAGCTTTCCAGCCTGCCCATGTGCGCCAGTACTTCTGCTTCAGAGATGTCCGCGCGCGCATCGCTTTGCAGCGCATCAAGCCAGGCAGCGTATTCATTCAGCTGTGTCTTCCTGTGCCAGGCATGGAAGGCAATAGATTCCATGTCAACCCGGCTGCTGAGTGCATCATCCAGTGACACCATCTCGCTAATGTATTCAGCGATAAAAATATCGAGATGGTTATAGAGCGTTTTTAACGAACACGCGGCGAGTATCATTGCACAAACACAGGCCAGCCAGGCCCGCCCTGTTGACAGCGAAGATATAGTATTGAGATTTGGCGTTACTTGATAATGCGATAACACGGTTTGTACGTTTTGCCGGGTAACTTCATACGATGTTTGGCCACAAATGAAGTCAGCAGGGTGTCAATCAGGTCCATGATCTTGTCATCGCCCTGGATTTCGAAAAGCCCATGTTTTTCAATAGCACGTATACCCTCGTCCTTTACATTGCCTGCGACCAGGCCTGAGAATGCACGCCGCAAATTCGCTGCAAGTTCATGGCCTTCCTGCCGGGTGTGTAACTGAAGGCTGCGCATGTTTTCATGCGTAGGTTCAAATGGCAGCTGAAATTCTTCATCAATGAATAACGACCAGTTGTAGTAATACGCGTCTCCCGTGCTCTGCCGGTACTCGCGCACACGTTGCATGCCTTCGTGCATCACGTGTGAAACCTCTTCAGGGTCACCGACAATAATTTTATAACGTTGCTGGGCTTCGTTGCCCAGGGTTTGCGAAATGAAACTGTCTATTTCGCTGAAATAGTCAGCTGAACTTTCCGGACCGGTGAATACCAGTGGGAACGGGAGTTCACGGTTTTTCGGGTGCAGCAGTATGCCGAGCAGGTAGAGGATTTCTTCCGTGGTGCCGACGCCGCCGGGAAACACCACGATACCGTGACCGGTGCGCACAAAGGCTTCGAGGCGCTTTTCGATATCCGGCATAATCACCAGGTTGTTCACAATCGGGTTGGGTGATTCTGCGGCAATAATGCCGGGTTCTGAAATACCCAGGTAAATCCCGTCGCTAATACGTTGTTTGGAATGCCCAATGGTCGCGCCCTTCATCGGGCCCTTCATAGCGCCCGGCCCACAACCGGTGCAGATGTCCATACCGCGAAGTCCGAGCTGGTAACCGACTTCCTTGGTGTAATCGTATTCTTTGCGACTGATCGAGTGCCCGCCCCAGCAGACCACCAGCCTGGGTATAATGACCGGCCTTAAAACATTTGCATTCCTTAATATGTGAAACACGGCATTGGTAATGCCGTCGGGTGTGCTGATGGAGAAATTCGGGTTGTCATTGATTTCGTCGCTGAGGTAGACAACATCGCGCAATACCGCGAACAGGTGCTCGGTGATGCCCTTTATCATCTTGCCATCGACAAAGGCGCTGGCCGGCGCGTTCTTCAGGTCAAGCTTGATGCCGCGTTCGTTCTGGAGCACTTTTATTTCAAAGCTGCTGTAGCGTTCCAGCAGTTCCTTGCCATCGTCCATGTCACTGCCGCAGTTCAGTACCGCGAGTGCGCAATTACGAAACAGGGTATACATGCCGCCCTGGCTGGTATCCAGCAGGCGGTTGACTTCAACCCGGGAAAGTACTTCGAGCCGCCCGGTGGGTGAAATAAGTGCATCTAATACAGCATGGGTGTTCATATTTTTGTTATGTGCTCTTTATAGGGTGTCTGTCTATGCAAGCATAGTTCATTTGTCTGCTTTGCTGTGTTGCTCATCGGCGTCGTGATACAGCGTGCTGGATTATATATGAATATCAACCAGCCGCAGAGGCTGGCGCCAGCGTATATATTATTTAACGCCAGGTGCGTAATCGCCCACAGCGGGAAATACCGGCAAATCAGGTGTTATCAGGGCGTGGTGAGTGAAGCAGTTTCAGTCAGGTGGTACTGTCATGCTGGTGTCGATGGGCACTACGTGAACGGCTTGACCGGTAAACCGTGGGCACTTAACCCAAACCCGGTATTCACGACATGAGAACCGGGGCGGTACCCGTTATAAATGAGATAACAGGTTCTGCATCACCAGTTTTGGTTTTCGGTCCATGGTATAAACACCCCAATGTTTTTCCGGTTCTTCCGGGTCGGGTGAGCCTTTCCAGGGTTCATCAAATGCTTCGAACACAAACGCCAGGATGTCAGCTTCCTTGCACCATGCCAGTAACTCATGATAGTAGGTCGCCTGAAACTCCTGCGAAGCATTCCACGGATGTATACCGCGACCGTTAGAACAGGTGGTCCAGCCGGCTTCTGTAATGACGACCGGTTTGTCAGGATAATGCCTGGCAACGCTCTGATAATTTTGCCTGGTATAGTCCAGGGCGCCTTCAATAGTCTGGTATTCCCATACCGGGTAAGTATGCAATGAAATAAAGTCCAGTTCTGCTGCCAGGGGTTTGAGCTTTTTGGACCATGGCACATAGTTTTCACAGAAAGTGACCGGCTGTACAATGCCGGCTTTTAAGCGTCGGACATAACTGATCAATTTTTCGACACTTACCAGGTGATCGCTCCAGTCAACGCTGGCCTCATTGCCGACAGACACTGAGGAGACTATATCCGGATAGCGGTTCGCCAGGCTGATTAACCTGTCTATTTCATGGCTGTTTTCCCGTCGGTTCGAAATAAGGGTTTTTTCGTCATAGATTGCGCCCCACGGACAGTTGTAGTTGCTTTCTTCGGCTGCCATGTCTGCGCCAAGCATCACTTTTAAGTCCAGGGATTCATTGCGGATAACTTCGAGTACGAATTCGGCATGCCAGCTGCAATCATAAAGCCTGAGTAGTTTCCAGTTCTCTTTTAGAATATTCAGGTCTTCATGAATATCTTTGTAAGAAGGGTAAATGCCATCTACCGGAGACTGACCCTCTCGATAGCCGGAATAACAGATGGCGTGTTCGAAACCTAGATTCAATGTGTAGTTTTTCATGATGTATTCAGCCTGAGCTTTAACTGTATTTAAGATTACCGTCTTTGTCCCACAATCCCCAGTAGGCACCTACATCGCCTTCATCACCGGTTTTCCATGCTTCGTCAAACGATGAAAAATAAAATATTTCGATATTCTCCTGGTCGGCCCATGTATAGGTATTAATAAAATAGTGCATGGCATTATCATGGGACGGCAAAGCTACGCCATACGCATCGCCTTGAGTGGGCCAGCCGGTCTCACTAATAATTACTTTCTTGCCGTTGGCGGCTTTGTCAGCGCGATGGTACATGTCTTTCATATATAGAAGTGCATATTCCGCCGGACATTGTTCCCAGAACGGGTAGCAGTTGACCAGTAGCATGTCACAGGCATTGACTAATGCAGGGTGCTCTTCAAACTTGTAATAGGCATCGACATAACAGACATCTACGCCTGGTACGGCCTGTTTTGCGCGATAGATGTAATCGAGTAAGGCCTGCTCAGTCAGCTCGCCACGAAGCAGCACTTCATTGCCTACGGCAAGGATGTCGACATAGCCCTGGCGAGCAATATCTATCGCATTCTGGAGCTCGATTTCGTTATGCTCAATATCATCACTCAGACAGACGCCCACCATGGTTTTTAAATTATATTTTTTGGCGATTCGAGGGATATGCTGATGACCTTCGACGCACGAAAATGTTCTGATCCAGTGCGTATGGGAATGTATGATTTTCAAACGCGCCTCAATCTGTTCTTCGCTAATTTCAGCGCCCGGTGCCTGGCCATCCATGTAGGGGCTAAATGAAATGCCATGTATCCTGTTTTTCAGTATCTTATTTAACAGTGAAATTCTGTCCGTATGGGGCAATGATAAAAAATCAATGCCTGCCAGGTGTTGATTGATGCCGTAACTACCTGACATTGTTATCTCCAGGTGCATAATATTTGAATAACAGGTTCATTCTCATTTATCGTGCTGGTGTTTTTTTCTGGTGTTGTACTAACTGGTTTTGCATATCAGGCACAATCAATAACCGATTTTTTATCTGCTGTCGATTTTGCATTTTTTAAATGATCGGATGTATGCTTCGCAATATGGTTTTTATACCAGTAGGCGGAATCTTTTAAGGTTCTCTGTTGCGTTTCAAAATCCACATGCACAATTCCAAAGCGCTTGGTGTAGCCTTCTGCCCACTCAAAGTTGTCGATCAATGACCATAAAAAGTATCCCAGAACAGGCACACCATCTTCACTGGCACGCGCATATTCACTATATGTATTCATCCAGGTATTCGATGCGCTCTTTATCATCAACTTTACCGTTAGCCTCATTGTCTTCATTGGCCATGCCGCTTTCGGTAATTACGATGGGTTGCTGGTAACGATCATGTAAATATTTTGGGCCCCAGTACAATGCTTCAGGTGTTATCGGCCAGTCCATGGCAGTAACAGGTAAATCTTTTTCTACAGTTTCAAATCCACCTTCGGTGGCGCGTACATGAATGCCTGAATAAATATTGGCGCCAAAGTAATCCAGTTTTTGATGAATGATGTCCAGGTCGCCCGGGGTTATTTTTGGCATTTCATTGCCAAATAATTCAACACCTTCGTCTGGATACTGCCCCAGAATCATTGGATCTGAGAACCATGAATTATTAAAGCAATGCTTGTCTCGAATGGAAAACATGTGCTGGCGGGCCGCTTCGATGTCATTTGACTGATCTGTTGCGGGTATGGATACCTTGACTGCTTGCGCCGCACTGATGAAAGGCGCTGATTTAGCATTTGCTCTTATTACCTGAACAGACTTGCCATGCGCTAACAGGGTGTTATGTCCAGCCAGCAGCACTTCTGTAATACCCATCTTAAGGCCGGGGGCATGAATGCCATCGAGGTGGCCTAAACTAATAAAGCACTGAGGTTCATTCAGGGTGACCCAGTTTGAAACCCGGTCTGAAAGCGTGTCTACAACTAGCGCTGTATAGTCAGCAAACCAGTCAGCACTGTCTCGATTTAACCAGCCGCCTCGACAGAACAGCTCATAAGGAAAGTCCCAGTGAAATAATGTTATCCACGGGTCGATATTGTTTTCGAGTAGTGCATCGACCAGCTGGCTATAAAAATCCAGTCCTTGTTGATTCACCTTACCTGTTCCATCAGGCAGTACGCGCGGCCAGCTTATTGAGAAACGATACGACTGCAGGCCGATGTCAGTCATCAATGCAACATCATCTTTATAACGATGATAGTGATCGCAGGCAATGTCGCCGTTATCGCCATGAACAATTTTTCCAGCCTGTTCTGTCAGCATGTCCCATACCGATCTACCGCCATCGTCACGCCAGGCAGTACCTTCGATTTGATAACTCGAGGTGGCTGCACCCCAGGTAAAGTCTTTGGGGAATTTAGCTATTTTCATTGAACAAGTACGCTGTTGATATTGACACAGTCAGTTGACGAATCTTTCCACTGCGCTCGAACAGCTCCCTGCTCTCCCTCGCGGGCAGTTCACATTGTGCCAGCGATTGTCGTGTCCCATCATCGAGGGTGATAGTCAGGTTCGGATCAGCATTGTCATCCAGCTGGTAAATCACCGGTACCTGGCACCAGGTAAAACCCAGGGCGTCGCCAGGTACGGTAAGCAACTGCCAGTTGCCTGCAATATCGAGGTAACGTAACTGCTGCGGTGTTGTTAGAAATTCGCAGCGCCGCAGCAGCTTTGGCTGAAAGCTCACAGCACCCGCGTGTACCCGAACGCCAAGTTCACCGAAACGTGTGAGTATTTCTTCTTTCACCTGTCCGGTCATGCCCGGTTGCTGGGCGCCGGCATGTTTAGGCGTGTGTGAATACGGATCGGTCGGGAACGCACCATAGTCTGCCGGGGACTTGTTAAATCCAATACCTCGACGCACCTGGTAATACAAATCACCGAGTTGCTGGCAGTCGGATTCATCGGCCGCCTGGTCCAGCGCTGCAAAGAAATTTTCCTGTACCGCAAGCAATAGTTTGGAGACCATGTGCCAGTAAATGCAGCCCAGTCCTTCGAAGCCAAACATGCCGCCTGAGCGACCGGTAAACGCCTGGTGATTGAATACGGTTTCGTAGAGTGCCAGCAAGGGTTTTCGTGCAGCTTCCAGTGCATCCGCGTACACCGCTGATAGTTTTATTAACCGGGTCTTGAGTTCGCCCGCATTGATTAACTCGGCATTAAAGCGATAGCATCCGTCGGCATCACGCAGCACGATACGCTGATCGTTTTCGGCGAGCATCCGTTGCAATAATGGTATGGCTTCGACCTGCTCTGCAGTGATCTGGTTTTTTTCGAGAAAACCCGGCACCTGGCGATCGGGATAAAGCATGAAGCTGTGCTGATCAGCGCGGTATATCTGGCTGTTAAACAGGGCTTGCACAACTGCCACTGCCTGTTGTGGCGGTATAGCACCCGAACTCAGTGCCGCCACCTGGCCTTCAAGCATTGGATAGAGGGTGTCGATGTTCGCCGCGTTGGGCTGCAGGTCTAGCGTATTGTAAGCATGGTAGAGATTATCTTCGCGCTGGTTATGCGTGATACTGTGGTCGATGGCTGCGAGGGCATCATCCAGCAACAACCTGATCTGGCTCAGCGAGCGGGTAGCCGTACCTGTGAAGGTGTCGCGCCGGTAAACAGCCATGCGGTACTGGCTTGCGGCCTGGCCGAGTTCCGCCAGCCACTGGTAGCGTTGCTGCGCAGTGATATGTTTCTCGTTTAGCATCGGGCGCAAAGTATTCAAACAGATGGCAGTGTCGTCCAGCCACTGGCTTACTTCTCTTGAAAGGCGCACCGGTTCGGTTTGTTTTTCGAGTAGTTGCTGCAGGAAGCTGATATAGCGTCGCAGGTAATACAGGGTAACCATCGACAGGCCCTGGCCTACGAGTGCATTGTTGGCATCATTCCATTCCGGTCGCTGGGTGTTCAGCCAGAGTCCGCCGTCGATGACCAGGTTACCCAGCTTGCCAAGCATTGGTACCAGCAGTTTTTCGAGCAGATTAACCTGGTACACCTCGCCGTGAACATCGAGCACCAGTTTGCCATCGGCACCCATGCTTGCCACACGCAGCTCAATGCGTTCTGCAAGCTCATGATCATAATCAACCGTGCTTTTGGCATCTTTCAGTAAATCTTCGAATGTTTTTATTTTGTAAGGTACATTGGCATAACTGAACACGGGTTGATGTAATAATGCGCCCAGCCTTTCAGGGTGATAATTGCAGGAGAGTTCGAGCAATTTCAGCAGGTAGATAATCTGGTGGTCGCCCCAGTAACCAATATAGCTCCACGGGTCGTCCGGTTCTTCCACTTCCCAGTCAATGCCCTGCTTGGTGATCCGGTAGGGATTGTAACCATCCATGGTTGAGGCATTAACAAACTTGGCGATCATGTTTTCGATGAACTCGGGATAACTCAATGCCAGCGCTTCCCAGTTCTGAAAAATATCCCGCCAGTTGCCTTCGTACCAAAGTCGGCGATTGCCGTCTTCATCTTTCAGCCGGATAGAAAAATTGTTCCACGGGCGGCTGGGATCGCCATGGCGACGGCCGAATGTAATCGGCAGGTATTCCATGCACAGGCGTTGCAGTTGCATGTCGCCGTGCTGCTGTATGGTCGACAGTAGTTGATTAAACGGCAACGACTCGGGCAATGCAGATAACAGTGCCTGGTTGCGTTGATGAACATCAAGATTGAAATGTTCGATACTGGCAATGAAATCCCGAGCGGATACCTGGTATTGATTGTCGAACGCGCCACCGCGCAAAATATTGAACAACACGTTGGCATAGTGATGAACTGAAACGTTTTCCTCAGCCGTGACCTGGAAACCGTCTCCGGCCGCCATAATGCGTGACAGTGCATCCGAACCCCTGTCGATTGAGTTGCTAATCGCCTGGGCAACGGCAACAGGATTGTCTAGTTGTTTGCGCAGCTCGACCACCTGCGCCTGGCTTTGCTCAATGTTGGCCACTATCTGCCAGTGCTGGGCTGCCTGCGGTTCAAGTTCAAACGCCTGGTTGACGAGGTATGCACCGCGTACACCGCGTTTGTTAACTTCCTGTTGCAGGTTTTGGCCCAGCCGAAAATGATCGAGTTGTTCAGAAGATATCAGTATTTTGGGTGTTGTTGAGTCCGAGGCAAAATACGGTGTTTGCCCTGAGTGATTCGCAGGGTTCAGGCCGATCAGTAATGGCTGAATTGAGTGTGAACAAAGCCATACCTGTCTGTTCATCGAGCTGGGACCACTTATAGGCATCGACCAGGTTACTTGAATTGGTCTGGATATAGCGCGGTGTGCCGGCGGGCAGAATATTTTGCAGGCCATCGACCATGTCGACAGTGACATGCTCGTTGCCGAGGTTTTCCAGTTCACACTGGCGTGCAAAACCATAGCGTTCACTGGTGGCCCAGGTGTAACGAAACGCCAGTTGCAGGTCGTGGTTGATTTCTTCAAAACAGAGCTTGTTGCCTAACAGGTTTTTGTATAGATGGCGCTGGATGACAAAGCGTCCGTCGTGTTCCATGTTAAACGGTTCCCACTCGTAACACGCGCCGTGGGTGTTGACTCGCAGCAGGGTTTTAGTCCCGGTGTGGACTGCGCTGTCATGGATTTTATCGACACTGACATAAGGAAAAAGTGCGGTATCGGGTGAAACCCGTCCCGCCGTCAGGCCACCTGTTGATGAGACAAACAACCAGTGATCACTGTCTGAAATAACACTGATGAAAAACGGGGCTATCTTGTCAACATTGTGGATTGCATAAAAACGCTCGCCCGCGATATTGATAAATTCGCCAGAGACAGCGTTCTTGTCTTCGTCATGTATAGTGATGACCTGTTCTGACGTATTCATAATATATGTGTATGGCGATTCAAGGTGTTTTATGAATGCGCGCAATCAGAAATTCTGACTGATGATGCCGGTGTCTACATCGTAGTAATAACCCCATTCACCGAATGCTTCTAATGTCAGCAGGTCACTGTCAAATAAAGGCGCCAGGCTCAAGAATACTGGCCAAATCAA
>CAWKAL010000079.1:0-7684 GCA_963847575.1 uncultured Gammaproteobacteria bacterium | reverse complement strand
GCGCGCATGCCTCATCAGCGGCATATCGCTGGGCACACTGGTGGTTGAAGCGGCGCTGAAAAGCGGTTCACTGATTACTGCACGACACGCCATGGAACAGGGCCGCGAGGTATTTGCTATTCCCGGCTCGATTCATAATCCACTGGCGCGTGGCTGCCATCAGCTGATTCGGCAGGGCGCCAAACTGGTGGAAACCGCGAATGATATTCTGGAGGAACTCGCACCACACCTCGGCGTCAGAGCATTAGACGAAAGTCTGGCAGGCCCCGGCGAGCCAGCACCCGGGAATCAAGCAGAACTTGACCCGGACCACCAGAAACTGCTCAAATGCCTCGAATATGAACCCAGATCAATCGACGCCATTGTCGATTGCAGTGGTTTTTCAGCCGCCGAGGTAGCCTCCATGCTGCTGATTCTGGAGCTCGAAGGCAGCATTGTTTGTGATAGCGGCCTCTATACACGGATATAAATCACGCGCGTATAAGACAGCTCGAACACATATTTATATATAAGCAGGTAAAAATAATGATTATCAAGCAGTCCGTGGTAGACGTTCTGATGTTTTTGTTTGAGCGGTATCTGGGTGATGATAATGCAGTTATGGATGAACGCGACGACATGCATAGCCGGCTCGAAGAAATGGGCTTCGAGCATGTAGAAATAAACCAGGCGTTTGACTGGCTGGAAGATCTTGCCGCTTTGCAGGATGGCGCTGAACATTGCGCACCCGCCCAGAACAACAGCATTCGAATTTTTAGCAGTGAAGAAAAAGCCGTACTCAACGAGAGTTGTCGCGGGTTTTTGATTTACCTCGAGCAGACCGGCATTCTTACCCCGATCACACGCGAACTGGTGCTGGACCGTGTCATCGCGCTAGGCAATGAACTAGATGTTGAACAACTCAAATGGATCACCATGATCATTCTCCACACGCATCCCGGCGAGGAAAATGCCTTCGCGTGGATGGAAAGTCTGGTATTTGATGAAGTTGTCGACTATATGCAATAGCACACCAGACATTTCACACATTCGAGTAAACCAATTTAATGAGCTCCAATCTCGTTATAGTCGAGTCGCCGGCTAAAGCGAAAACCATTGAAAAATACCTGGGCAAAGACTTCAAGGTACTTGCTTCGTACGGTCACGTGCGTGATTTGATCCCCAAGGAAGGCGCCATCGATACCGAGCATAACTTCGAAATGAAGTACCAGGTCATCGAGCGCAACGAAAAGCATGTCGACAAAATCGCCAAGCTGCTGAAGAAAGCCGACGTGCTCTACCTCGCAACTGACCAGGACCGCGAGGGTGAAGCCATATCATGGCACCTGTATGAACTGCTAAAGGAAAAAGGCCTGCTCGAAGGCAAAGACGTGCATCGCGTGGTGTTCAACGAAGTCACCAAGCGCGCTATCCAGGAAGCGATTGCATCGCCACGCGAACTCTCGGCCGACCTGATCAATGCACAGCAGGCACGCCGCGCACTCGACTACCTGGTCGGCTTTAATCTATCGCCGCTGTTGTGGAAAAAAGTCCAGCGCGGTTTATCTGCAGGACGCGTACAGAGCCCGGCACTGCGCCTGATTGTCGAACGCGAAATCGAAATAGAAAATTTCGTCGCCCAGGAATACTGGACCATAGAAGCCGATACCAGCAAAGACCAGCAGCCATTTAGTGCCCGGCTTAGCGTACTCAATAACGACAAAATCAAACAGTTCAGCATCACCAGTGAGACCGAAGCGACGACAGCGCGCAACGCACTGCTAAAGGCCGCGCACGGCAAACTCACTGTTGACAAGGTTGAAAAGAAACAGCGCAAACGCAATCCTTCTGCCCCGTTTACCACCTCCACCATGCAACAGGATGCTGCGCGCAAATTGCGTTTCACCACTCAGCGCACCATGCGTACTGCTCAACAATTATATGAAGGCATCGATATCGGTGGTGAAACCGTCGGCCTGATTACCTACATGCGTACTGATTCGCTAAACCTGGCAAATGAAGCGATCGCAGAAATTCGCGGCCTGATTGAACAGAACTACGGCAAAGATTATCTGCCCGAGCAGCCGCGCGTATTCAAGAACAAATCAAAGAACGCACAGGAAGCACACGAAGCGATTCGCCCGACATCAGTGCTGCATTTACCCGAGCAGATCAAGTCACACCTTAAACCGGACCAGTTTGCACTTTACGAACTGATCTGGAAACGCGCCATGGCCTGCCAGATGATTCATGCCACGCTTGATACCGTTACGGTTGACCTTGAGTGCGGCGAAGACAATACATTCAGAGCCAGCGGCTCAACCATCAGGCATCCGGGCTTCATGACGGTGTACATGGAAAGCGTGGATGAAGACAAAACCGAAGACAATAACGACAAACTGCTGCCCGAACTGAAAGAAGGCGAAAAAATCGATTTGCTTGAAATTCGCAATGAACAGCATTTTACCGAGCCGCCACCACGCTACAGCGAAGCCAGCCTGGTCAAAACGCTGGAAGAACACGGCATCGGCCGGCCTTCTACCTATGCCAGCATCATTTCAACACTGGTCAACCGAGAGTATGTTGAGCTGGAAAATCGTCGCTTCACCCCGACTGATATCGGCCGCATCGTGAATAACTTTCTCACCGAACATTTCACACGTTATGTAGATTACGAGTTCACCGCCAACCTTGAAGACGAACTCGATTCGATATCACGCGGCGAAGAAGACTGGGTGCCGCTGATGCGCAGCTTCTGGGAACCCTTCAAAAAACTGGTGGATGACAAGGAAGCCAACGTCAGTCGCGCCGACGTTGCGCAGTCGCGCCTGATCGGCACTGATCCAAAGTCAGGCAAACCCATCACCGTGCGCATGGGCCCTTATGGTCCTTTTGTCCAGATCGGCGACAAGGACGATGAAGAAAAGCCACTGTTTGCAAGCCTGCGCCCCGGCATGAAAATGAACGATGTCACCATGGATGACATCGACTTTCTGTTCCAGCTGCCGCGTGAACTCGGCGAAACATCCGAAGGTGAAAAAGTATCGACCAATTACGGCCGTTTCGGGCCTTATGTAAAATATAACAGCAAGTTTGTTTCCATCAACAAGGCGTACCAGGACCAGGGCATTGATCCCTATAACATCACGCTCGAACAGGCACTGGAACTGGTGGCTGCGAAAAAAGAATTCGATGCCAACAAATACATCAAGAGTTTCGAAGGCACCGACATTGAAGTACTGAATGGCCGTTTTGGCCCCTACATTACCGACGGTACCAAGAACGCAAAAATCCCCAAGGAACTTGAGCCTAAAAAGCTGACACTGGAAGAATGCGTAAAAATACTCGCCGAAGCACCAGTTCGCAAAGGCCGTGGCTTTAAAAAAGCCGCGAAGAAAGCGCGTAAAGAAGAAAGCCGTAAAGAAGAAGACCACGAAGAAAAAAGCAGCACCGAAAAAGAAAACCGTGAAAAAGAAAGCTGCTGCCAAGAAAAAAACCGCGAAGAAAAAATCCACCGTCAAATCGGCCAGGAAAAAATCCGCCCCTAAAAAATCGTAAACCATGGCGAGCAATTTCGCCATCCGGCTTGCAGCCCACCATGTCCGCCAGGGTGATGTCATCGCCTACCCCACAGACACCGTCTACGGGCTGGGTTGTGATCCGTTAAATACAGCCGCACTGGTTTATCTCAACTCACTCAAAAACCGGCCGCCTGGCAAAGGCCTGATCCTGCTGGCGAGCAGTATTGACCAGCTGGCAGATTACATAGAACTTCCTGACACTGATTCACGAAAACGCCTGTCAGCAGAACCCTCTCCGACTAGCTGGATCGTGCCTGCTAATAAACACCTGCCCGAAGTGCTCACCGGTGGCGCCGACACAGTTGCCGTGCGCATTACGCAAAGCACGGTGGTGCGCACGCTGTGCGAACACCTGGGCCACCCCCTGGTATCATCCAGCGCCAACCCGGGCGGACGGCCACCTGCACTCAACAGCCTGCAATTACACCGCTGGTTTCATGGTCGCATTGCAAGTATATTGATCGATGACGGTGCCGGCACAGGCAAGCCTTCAACCCTGAAACATATTCACACACAGCATATTTATCGCGAATAATCATCATGACAGATCCAGATATCGAAGCCGTACGCGAATACCTGATTGCGCTACAAAACAGCATCTGCCTCGGCGTAGAGAGCGTCGATGGCAAAGCAAAATTTATGTCTGATGAGTGGCAACGCGAGCACCATGCCGGCGGCGGGATTTCGCGTGTACTTAACAACGGCGCAGTGTTCGAACAGGCAGGTATCAATTTTTCGCACGTTCATGGCGACACCTTGCCGGCGTCCGCCACCGCGCACCGCCCTGAACTCGCAGGCCGTGATTTTCAGGCCATGGGCGTGTCACTGGTAATACATCCGAACAATCCGCACATTCCGACCTCACACGCCAACGTACGGTTTTTTATTGCCAGCAAGGAAGGTGCCGACCCGGTATGGTGGTTTGGTGGTGGCTTTGACCTCACACCTTATTATGGCTATGACGAAGACTGCGTACACTGGCACACCGTGGCGCGCGATGCCTGCGCAGATTTTGGCGAAGATGTGTACCCGCGTTACAAGAAATGGTGTGACGATTATTTTTATCTAAAACACCGCAATGAACAGCGCGGCATTGGCGGGCTTTTTTTTGATGACCTGAATGAAGGCGGTTTTGAAAATTGCTTTCGCTTTATGCAAAGCGTTGGCAATCACTACATGAAAGCGTATTTACCGATTGTGCAACGCAGAAAAGAGTCGGCATTTACCGAAGCAGAAAAAAACTTCCAGCTTTATCGCCGTGGCCGCTATGTTGAATTCAACCTGGTCTATGATCGCGGCACCCTGTTTGGCCTGCAAACCGGCGGCCGCACTGAATCAATTCTAATGTCGTTACCACCGGTGGTGCACTTTCGCTATAACTGGCAGCCTGAGCCCGGTTCGCGTGAAGCAGAGCTGTATGAAAAATATATCAAACCCAGGGACTGGTTAGCCGGCTGAGTCCTCGTTGTGCCGAGCTGAGCGCAACTTGACCACGTTGCCGTGCGGCAAGCTGATCAGGGGCGCAGAGATATAGTGGCCCTGCAATTTATCTACGCCGCAAATCTTCAGCAACCTGACCACCTCAGGACTTTCCACGTATTCCGCGACTGTATATCGGCCCAGCGAGTGCGCCACGTCGTTCATCGCCGTGACGATTGCGCGATCTGTCGCGCCACGCGCCATGCTCTTCACAAACTGGCCGTCTATCTTGACGAAATCCGTGGGCAGGTTTTTAAGTTGCGAGAACGAGCAGAAGCCTGAACCGAAATCATCGAGCGAGAAGCGACATCCAATCGCACGTAAATCCTGGATAAACTGGTTGGCCTGTTCGAGATTCGCAATAGCACTGGTTTCCGTAATTTCAAATATCAGCGAACCGGGCGGTATTTCATATTTTTCGATAATCTTTCGAATTCGACCTTGTGCACCATCACTGTCCAGCGTGTGTCCTGATAAATTGATCGACAGGTTTATTTTTCCTTTTGGACTACCCGTTGCCAGCACATCGCTCAGCGCACGATCCAGCACCCACATATCGATGTCTGTCATCAGGTTGAAACGCTCCGCCGTGGGGATGAACGTTTCAGGGAAAAACATCCGTCCACCCTCGCCCTGCATGCGTATCAATACTTCATACTGGAAAATATTATCGGTATTCTTGATATGTTGCTGCCATAGCATTCCATTCTGTGCCGGCAGGTTATTGAGATCGACAGCATCCATCGACATGATTGGCTGATAACTCAGCTCGAAACCATTATGTTGCAATGCATCCCTGATGCGCGATGACCAGCCGAGTTCTGTCCCCATGGCATTACGCGCATCACTGCCCTCGTCATACATATGGGTACGATTTCGGCCTGAACGTTTTGCAATATGACAGGCAATATCTGCATTGGCGAGCACATCGCCCGCTGAATTAACTGCAGCATCCATCATCGCAACACCAACACTGGCATGGACCACGTAGCATTTATCATCTGCGTTGACGCGCAACTTGTTTAAAGCCACCCGCAAGTTATCTGCCAGAGACATCGCTGTTACGGCATCAACATTTTTCATGATGACCGCAAACTCGTCACCACCAATACGCGAAAGCACATCGCTTCTGCGCATATGTTTATTCAGCACACGGCTTATATCCACCAGCAGGTGATCCCCGGTTTCATGGCCAACAGTATCATTGATATATTTAAAGCGATCCAGATCAATGTAGACCAGGGCGTTGCTGATATCGGTGCGTCTTGCCGAGCGAATCTCCCGGTCCAGTCTTAGTTCAAAATAACGCCTGTTATAGAGTTCCGTCAGATGATCATGCGTTGCCTGCCAGCGCAATTTTTCTTCGAGCATCTTCTGATTGGAGATGTCTCGAAACGCAACCACTGAACCCTCGATGTTTTCAGTGGTATGCAGTGGATACAGGGTGCAATCCACCGGAATTGTTTTACCTGTCTGGTGCTGGAATATTGTTTCCCAGTTTTTCAGATCTTCGCCTGAGGAGTATGCCTGCAGCAATTTGTCATCCTCACGTGGTGACTTGTCATCATGGTAATGAAAACTTTCATGCGCAAGTTTACCGATGAGGTCTTCCGTACAGTCATAACCCAGCACTAATAGCGCTGCCGGGTTTGCAAAACTAATTCGGCCCTCGCGGTCTATCCCGTAGACACCTTCGCCGACAGATTCAAGAATGGCAGCCAGGCTTTCACGTTGTTTCTCAATCGACTTCTGTACAGAAATAAGCCGTTTCATAGAAGCCACGCGTGCCAGGAAGAGTTCTTCCGCCTCGTTCTTGAACATACATTCAATCGCGCCCGCATTCAGACAATCGCGTATCACCTGGTCGAGGTAGGTGCCAGTGATCACCGCAGTCGTGATGTGTGCAGTTTCAGGATTATCACGCAGGCGCTGACATAATTCGTAACCGTTTTCATCAGGCATGAAATAGTCAACAATCGCTATATCGAACGGCTGGCTAATTGCAATTTGATAAGCCTGCCCGACTGAATCAGCGGTCTCAACCTTGTATCCGTTACGTTCCAGCAGGCGCTGGTAATATGTACGAATGCTGTTGGAATCGTCGACAAACAATACGCGGGTTTCATACTCATCATCAGCGCTAGCGCGCGTATCGGTCCTTTCAGATTCGGGAACCAGCAGTTTCTGCAACGATGAAACGACTTCCTGGTAGTTTTCCCAGGGGACCAGCGCCGACTTACGCCGCGTACTCATCCAGTTGAGAATTTCCAGCTCAGGGTCATTGCTCAGAAATATAACCGGGACTTCGCTGTAGGGCTCGCTGTCGAGCAGCATCAACAATTCGCGCGAACTGGCAGTGTGCTTATAGTTTGGCCAGCCTACAACGATGGCATGGAGTGTCTGGTTAGCCGATTCCAGCGCAGCCACGGCCGACTCAATCAGGTCGATGGCGAACAGCTCATAGCCCTGCTTCTGAATGCTCTTGCCGAGCATATATCGCAGTGTGGCCGATTCCTCGATCACAAGTATGCGTTGACTGGTCTGGCTTTCCGACATTGGGCCTCCCCTGGTTAAACACCGCCTGCTATACCTGTTCTAAGCATAGTCAACGCACTAATGGCAAACCGGGATGTGATTCACATTAT
>CAWKAL010000078.1:0-5034 GCA_963847575.1 uncultured Gammaproteobacteria bacterium | reverse complement strand
AGATGCTGAATGATGACGCGGTGCTTTCCGATCTCAAACATGATGGCGTCACGCTGATCAGAAATAGTGTCAAGATGAGCTCATATGGCGGTGACCATCTGCGTATCACCTGGCCGATGGCAGGACCGCAACTGAACTTAACCGGTATTATCGGCAGGTTCACCAGGCACAAATCGAGCGCTCTGCCCCGGCGACAAATCACCGTCGACTGCAAAACCCAGGACTCGCCCGGCGAGTGCTTGTTGGACGTCGGCACGGTACCGGTTGAAACACTGCAACTGCACTATTCAGAGGAATCTCCCGAGAGCGACTATTTTCTCCAGGGCACTCTTTTCTCACGCGATCGGGCGGATCGAGGCTGGAGAAAACGAGGTTCTATCCAGCAGTACCAGGTTTGATATCAGGCGTGATGCCATGGCCGAGGTTGAATACATGGCCGTCGCCATGGCCGAACGATTTCAAAATGCGCTCGGCTTCAGCACACACGGTGCTGGCTGATGTCGCCATCACCGCAGGATCCATGTTGCCCTGCAGCGCGACACGGTCACCAATACGTCTGCGTGCTTCGCTGATATCCACGCCCCAGTCCAGCCCGACCGCGTTGCAACCGGTGGCGGCGATATCTTCCAGCCAGAGCCCGCCACCCTTGGTAAATAAGGTCACCGGTATGGTCTGGCCGTCTTGTTCCCGGATCAGCTGATCGACAATGCGTTGCATCGAGGCCAGCGAGTACTCTTTATAGTGTGCAGTGCTGAGTGCGCCGCCCCAGCTGTCGAATACCATCACCGCCTGTGCGCCGGCTTCAATCTGTGCATTCAGGTACTGCGCGACCGAATCGGCGAGCACATTCATTAACTGGTGTGCAGCCGCGGGATCTTCAAACAGCAGGGCTTTGGCCCGCGAGAATGCTTTGCTGCTACTGCCTTCCACCATGTAGGTCGCTAGCGTCCACGGGCTGCCGGCAAAGCCGATCAATGGTACATCGCCATTCAGTTCGCGCCGGATCAGGCGCACGGCGTCCATCACGTAACCGAGATCATCTTCCGGGTCGGGTATAGACAGGCGCGCAATATCAGCAGCGTTGTTAAGCCGGGTTTTGAATTTAGGGCCTTCACCTTCCTCGAAATACAGGCCAAGACCCATCGCATCGGGAATGGTCAGAATATCGGAAAACAGGATAGCGGCATCCAGCGCAAAACGGCGCAGTGGTTGCAATGTGACTTCGCAGGCCAGGTCCGGGGTGCTGCACAGGGTCATGAAGTCACCGGCCTGTTGCGCGTACTCGCACGGTATTCGGGCAGGTAACGTCCGGCCTGGCGCATGATCCACACCGGCGTCTGATCCACCGGCTGGCGCAACAGGGCGCGAATCAGGCGGTCATTTTTCAGCGCAGGACTGGCAGACATCTCAGCCTGCGTTGAGTCGGGATTTGATAATGCTGCTGACTTCACCCATATCGGCGCGGCCGACCAGCTGGGGGCGAATAATGCCCATCACCTTGCCCATGTCCTTGATCGAACTGGCGCCGGTTGTGCTAATGGCATCATTAATAATGGCTTCGATTTCGTCTGCACTGAGTGCCTGTGGCAGGAACGTCTGGATGATATCGATTTCGGACTGTTCCTGGGCAACCAGGTCATCGCGACCGGCGGGTGCGTACTGGGCGATGGATTCGCGGCGTTGCTTGACCATTTTGTCGAGGATGGTGGTGACGCGGGTATCATCCAGCTCGATGCGTTCGTCGACCTCGACCTGTTTGATCGCAGACAGCATCAGGCGCACGACTGCCAGCCGGGGCTTGTCGCCGGCTTTCATCGCCGCTTTCATGGCGTCCTGTATCTGTGTTTTCAGGGCGCTGCTCATGGGAGGAATTAACGTCTACGCTGGTGAGGTGAGCGGGCGAAACGGCCGCGGTCTTTCGACAGCTTCTTCAGGTGACGCTTGACTGCGGCAGCGGCTTTGCGCTTGCGTTCGGTGGTGGGCTTTTCGTAAGCTTCACGACGGCGCACTTCGGTCAAAACACCGGCTTTTTCGCAGGAACGCTTGAAGCGGCGCAGGGCAACGTCAAAAGGCTCGTTTTCTTTAACTCTGACTGCTGGCATAAATATTCCAATTAATATTCTTGAGGGTAATCAAAACCCAAAACCAAACGTCATAACAATCGGGCGTCATAACAATGGGCACAAAAAATCCGCATACAGCTGCGGGAAACGACGTAGTATATCGCATTATTTTTAAAAGCCAAAACCCGAATTTCGCATTTTTGACATCCTGCCATCGAAAAACTCGTGTAAAACTGAAAAATCATGATTGTTCTGGGCATTGAAACCTCCTGTGATGAAACCGGCATCGCGATTTACGACAGCGAGCACGGCCTGCTGTCACACGTGCTGCACAGCCAGGTCGCACTCCACGCTGACTACGGCGGGGTGGTGCCGGAACTGGCCTCGCGCGACCATATTCGCTATTTATTGCCGCTGATCAGGCAGGCGCTCGCAGCAGGCCGAAATCCAGCAAAATCAGCTGGATGGCATTGCCTATACCGCCGGCCCGGGGCTGATCGGGGCGTTGATGTCGGGTGCATGCGCTGGGCCGTAGCCTGGCCTGGGCGCTGGGCATTCCGGCGCTGGAAGTGCACCACATGGAAGGCCATTTGCTGGCACCGATGCTGGAAGACAAACCCGCCGGAATTTCCCTTTATTGCCCTGCTGGTGTCGGGCGGGCACACCCTGCTGGCGCAGGTCGAAGGCGTCGGCCGATACGAGATTCTCGGCCAGAGCCTGGACGATGCCGCCGGTGAGGCGTTTGATAAAACCGCCAAGATGCTGGGGCTGGGCTATCCGGGTGGCCCGGCGCTGGCGAAACTGGCGAAACAGGGTACGGCCGGGCGTGTATAAATTTCCCCGGCCGATGACCGATCGTCCCGGGCTGGATTTCAGTTTCAGCGGGCTCAAGACCTTTGCACTCAATACCATGCAGGCGCTGGAATCCAGTGACAGAAGTTCCGGCGCAGGCAACAGCCGATATCGCGCTGGCATTTGAAGAAGCCGTGGTGGATACCCTGGTGATTAAATGCAAACGCGCTTGCGCTGAAGCAGTTGCACAGCAAACGACTGGTGATCGCGGGGGGTGTTGGTGCGAACCTGCGTCTGCGTCGAAAAACTGGCCGCAATGGTCAACGGCAGAAGGCGCTGAACTGTATTACCCGCGTATCGAGTTTTGTACTGATAACGGTGCGATGATCGCGCACGTCGGTTGCCTGCGCTTGATGGCGGGTGAACACCAGCCGCTGACTATCGATGCGCGCGCCCGCTGGCCGATGGATGAACTGCAGCCACCCATGATGACCACGGCCTGAGTATTATTCCTTTTCGGTTTTTTTAGTACCGATTTTGTTTTCGCGCCCGGCGACCAGGTTGCGCATATTGCTGCGGTGGCGCCAGATCAGCATGATTGCCATCACGCTGCAACTGGCCAGCAATGCCGTGTCGTGACTGAACTGCCACAACAGCAGCGGTGAACTCGCCGCCGACACCAGCGCAGACAGTGACGAATATCTGAATATGAACGCCATCAGCAGCCATACTGCCAGTGCCGCCAGTCCGGCCAGCCAGTTAAACCCGAGCAGCGCGCCATAAAAAGTCGCCACGCCCTTGCCGCCTTTGAAACCAAAAAATACCGGGTAGAGATGGCCGAGAAATGCACCCAGCCCGGTGAGCGCAATCGCGACTGGCTGGTGACTGAGCCAGCCTGCGACTAATACCGGCAACAGGCCTTTTAACATGTCGCCCAAAAGCGTAATAATGGCCGCCTTTTTTCCACCGTGGCGCAGCACGTTTGTCGCCCCGGGATTGTTCGAGCCGACTGCACGCGGATCGGGCAGCGCCATGAGTTTACAGGTGATGATCGCAGTTGAAACCGAACCGACGAGATAGCCACCGAGTGCGTAAAGCAGAAATACAGGATCCAGAGTCATGCTGAAACAGATCTACCTGGCGAGAATGGAACAGATCGCAAGCTTACAACAGCCGGCAACCGAATGGCGCCTGCGATGAAGCAAAAAATCACCTGTGTGATGGTACATGGCTGGGCCATGAACAGTGCCGTGTGGCAGCCATTGCTGGCAGATCTGCCCGACTGGCTCGACGTCATCTGCGTTGATCTGCCCGGCCATGGCGGTATGGCAGACGTGCGTGCCGACAGTCTCGATGATTACACCCGGCTGCTGTCAGCTGTGACCCACAGGCCGGCGCTCTGGGTCGGCTGGTCGCTCGGCGGGCTGGCGGTACAACAGCTCGCGCGCGATTATCCCGAGCGCGTCGCCGCAATGTACATGGTTGCGAGCACGCCGTGCTTTGTGCGCCGCGACGACTGGACCACGGCAGTTGACGCCAGCGTGTTCGATGATTTTGCGCGCATGCTCGACACCGGTGTGGAATCCACCATGCGGCGATTTCTCGCCTTGCAGGTGATGGGTGATAAACGTGCGCTGCACACCGTGCGCGAATTACAGCGGACCATGAATGAACGCGGCTTCGCCAGCGAAGCTGCGCTACGAACCGGATTAGCCTTATTGCAGCACACCGATCTGCGCGCAGACCTGGCCCGGCTCGACTGCCCGTTGCGCTGGGTTCTGGGCGGGCGTGATACGCTGGTGCCGGTGGCGCTGGCAGAAAACCTTAAACTGCTCAACCCGGCTATACAAATATCAATCGAGCCCGATGCAGGTCATGCGCCGTTTCTGTCGCATGGCGAGAATTTTCTGCGGGAACTGGTGGATTTTGCCGGTAGAATTCGCGCCAGCTAAAAACCATTGAAATAATTTAATGCCTGACAATACACCGCAATTTATTGAACCTTATCGTGTGCGCCGCGCCTTCGACCGTGCCGCGGCAAGTTATGATGCGGCGGCCGTGCTGCAGCGCGAAGTGTGCAATCGATTACTGGAGCGACTGCAATGCGTAAAACTGGCGCCGACGAGAATACTGGATGCCGGTAGCGGTACCGGGGAAGCCATCAGGCCAATACAAGAAC
>CAWKAL010000077.1:0-26265 GCA_963847575.1 uncultured Gammaproteobacteria bacterium | reverse complement strand
AGTGCTTGGGCGGAAAGTACTAAACATTATTAAAAACAATGTGTTATAATGGACTTCGTCAATCGAAGATATTGCTCTTAATGGGCCGATAATAAGAACTTATGATTCTAACCGATTGATTTTTCGTCGTCAGCCCCCGGTTTTTCCCCGGATAAGGGAATGGCGGGAGAAAACGAATCGAATAACACTATAAAACTTCATCATTCGAAAATCCCATGCGCAAGGTCATCGATCCGCAATTGCACTTCGGCGAACAGGATATCGGCGCCATTCATCTGGACCCCAAATCCCGCGACGACATCCCGCAGATCCTGCGCGGGCTGCAATACATCTACACCACCCCGGCGCTGCGCGAGCCGGTGTTCGCCATCCTCCAGCAAATAGAACGACGGATGCGCACTGCGATACAGGGTTTTCATACCTGAACCCAGCGTGCCCGTGACTGAAAATAATGCCGTTTCCAGCCAGTGAAAGCTGTAACGATAATACGGCCCGATTACACGCATCAGGCCGGCGTAGAAATTATCACTGTACTGGTAGCGCGTTTCAGAAGTCAGGAAGTGGCCACCGGCATAATTGTCCAGCTGATGGATATGCTGGGTACGTCCGGTTGAATAAAACAGTAGCGCGCCAACACCAAAGCCGCCAAACAGCACACTGCATACCCAGATCATATCGAGTGAGCCGGAAGCCATCTCGACACCACCGAGGGTGTAGTCCACCACCGGCAGACCAATCGCCGCCTGCACTGCTGCCACCGGCTGCAACACAAGCCCCGGGAACATGCCGGTGACAAACACCAGTATCGACAGCACCAGCATCGGCGCCACCATGCTCCACGGTACTTCGCGAACGCTTTCGTGCTCGCGGCGCAACTGGCCGAGGAACATATTGTGTATCAGTTTATACACCGAGAGTATGGTGCCGAGGGTACCGATCACCGCGGCGACAAACAGCATTGGCATACCTTCGACCATCAGCGAGCGGTATACCATCCACTTGGATACAAAACCGTTCATCGGCGGCATACCGGCAAGACCGATAATGCCAATCAGCATCACAATAAATGATATCGGCATGCGCGTGATCAGTCCGCCAAGTTTATTCAGATCAGCCGTACCGGTCTGGTGCACAACCGCAGTTACCGATAAAAACAGCGCCGCCTGGTAACTGGCATGATTGAACACGTGCATCAAGCCACCGGCACTGCCCAGCGCACTGCCGGTGGCAATACCCAGCAACATGTAACCGCCCTGGCCAATCCCGTGCCAGGCCAGCAGCATGCGCGCATCGTTCTGGCGCAAGGCGGTGAAGGTGGGGAAAATAATTGTAATCGCCGCAATCCAGCCGATCAGGCCCTGCCCGCTAATAAAGGTAAACGGAATATGAAGCGCGCCCAGCGGTGCCAGGCTGATGAGTTGCACAATCACCACGATGATGGCGTACAAGCCCATGCGTGATGAAATTGCACCGAGAAACGCCGAGCCTGGCCCGGGTGTCAACGCGTACGCTGCTGCCTGCCACAGGTGAAAAGGCATCAACGCCATTTTCACCGCGAAGCCGGCACCGAATAATCCGATCAGTAAATACACCTGCGCAGTTGAAAATGCCGGCAGCGCAGCAACAAAATCTTCATAGCGCAATGAGCCACTGAGATTGTAAACCAGCACCATGCCGGCCAGCACCGCCATCGCTCCGGCCATGGCATAGGTGACATACTTGAGCGCAGCACGCGAAGCGATACCACCGGCCAGCGCCATTAACAGGAAACTGGCCCAGCTGACCAGTTCCCAGCCGATAAACAATGACAACAGATCGCCACTGGCGAGCAATAACAGCATGCTGAACACATTCAGCGAAAGCGCAACATGCAGCCACCACAGGCTGCCGCCCTGGGCATTATATTTTTCACCCCAGGCGCCCGCTGAATAGCACGCCGAGAGCAATGCCGCACCCACGGTGATCACAGCAAAGAACCACGACAGCGCATCAAAGCGCCACGATAAGCTGTGCCCCAGGATGTCGGCAGTAAACGAAGACGCCACCGCAACTTCGCCGTAGCCGCCCGTGGTCATTTGCATCAGCAGGCCAAACTGCACCAGGTAAAACAGTGTGCTCATCCAGCCGACCATGCGTTGACGACCAAACAGCAGAATGATCACCACGCTGAACAGTGAAAACACCAGCAGGTTATCTAACACAGTCAGGTTCACTGGCGTTCTCCATTATGCGCAAACACGCTGTCGATATACGCCTGTGTGTCTGAGACCTGGACAGACGTGGCGTGTAAATACTGCTGCACCGGGGTGATAAAAATTACCGCTGCGAGCAATGCGACACCGAACACTGCGCTGGTCGCCAGGTTGAGACGGCCATGGCCTTCAGCTGACGCAGCAGCCGATGTTTGCTCGGGGGTATCGTAAAGCGTGACCACCACGCGGAAAAAATAATTGGCTTCGAGTACTGTCGCCAGCAAGATTACCGCCATCGCCAGCCAGTACGCCGAGGCAGGTTGAGACAGCAGTCCGGTCACCAGCAGCAGCTTGGCCCAGAAACCAGGCAACGGCGGTACGCCCACCAGTGACAGCGCAAATAAAACAAACAGCGCGGCAGCAACAGGCGATGCTTTCGCCGCGCCGCGTAAACCGGCAATCGAATTACCCCAGCGATCGGCGAGTAAAAACAGCGCAGGCTTGGCGACCAGGTGATGCAATGCCAGCGCGAGTCCGGCCATCACCCCGGCTTCACCCGGAATCGAAAACGCAATAAACACCAGCCCGATCTGGCCGATCGACGAATACGCCAGCATTCTGCTGACATCTCTCGAGCGCCAGGCTGCAAATTCACCACTGATCACACCCAGCACACCGAGCACTAATAAAATCTGCAACGCCTGCTCGCTGTGAAACACCAGCACCAGTAACCTCACCAGTACAATCACCGCGAGTTTTGAAATCAGGCCAGCGAGCAATGCAGTGACGCGTTTTTTTGCGGTGGCATACACTTCCGGCACCCAGGTGTTGACCGGGAACAGTTCGGCTTTGACACCGATACCCAGCAGGATCAGCACAAAGGCAATCATGCCGATTACGTTATCCAGTTGCTGCGGCGCCAGTTGTGACAGTTGCGCGAGGTTGAGAGTACCGGTCTGGGTATACACCAGCGCAATCCCGGTCAGCGCCAGCACGGTGCCAAAACCGCTGATAATGACGTAACGTACTGCAGCGATAAATGCCGGGCCGGTGCGGGTAGCGGATACCAGCCCGAACGAAGCCACCGAGGCGAGTTCGTAGAACACATATATATTGAATATGTCACCCGATAGTGCAAGCCCGCAGGCCGCCGCGGCGAGCAGCAGGGTGAGCGACATTTCACGGATGGACGTATCCTTGCCGTAGGGCCAGAGCATTAAGGTCAGCAGCAATACCAGCAGGGTAAATAATAGTGACAGGCGATCAATGTAAAACACGATGCCCAGCGGCGGTGCAAAACCGCCAATCGCGATCACGCTGGCTGGCGCTGCGCTCGCCCATAGTTGCCAGACCATGACTACACCGAGAACCAGCAAGACCGGCCCGGTGACGCGCGCGAGTGTTGCAGAGACCCGGTCCAGCACCGGTAACAAAAATGCCGCGAGTAACGGCAATGCCACGGTGAGCATGATCATGCCGGGCGCGCCGCTCATGATTGTTTCTCCAGTTGTGCCACCACCGATGCCGTCGCCGGCATCGACCAGTCATCAAGCGGTTCATCCTGGCTGTTGCCGGGCATAACGCCGGCCTCTGCCGAGATCGACTGTTCCAGTTTCTGGCTGAGCACGCGCATATCGAGCGTGCCATAAATACGATACACCTGCAGGATCAGGCTCAGTGCCAGCGCCTGGATGCCCACACCAATCACGATCGCAGTGAGCACCATCGCCTGCGGTACCGGGTCCACCATGGCTGTGGATGCGCCAGTGACAATCGGCGCGATGGCGTCGAATCGAAAACCGGCCAGCACCAGCAGCATGTTTGCGCCGGCTTCGGCAATCGCCAGCGCAAGCAAGATGCGAAACAGGTTTCTCGACAGCACAATGCCGGCAATGCCGATGACGACCAGGCCGATAGCACCGCTGTAGAGCACAATTCCAGGATCAGGCAGGGTCATGATTGGTGCCCATTGTCTGCAGTGTCTTCGCCGGGTTCGGCATCCGCGATACGCGCCAGCAGGCCGGCGAGCTCGGCACCGACCTTCAGGCCCACTGCCAGGTATAACAATGGCAAGGTGCCTGCAGAAAACACTGCACCGAGTTGTCCTTTGGCCAGCATCGGCTGTAAAAATTCATGTCCCTGGAACATGGCGAGTAAACCAATCACAATAAACGTCGCGCCGGCGAAGCCTTCGATCAGACTCAGGCCTGCGTGACTGACACTGCTGCCAGGCCGGGCGAGCAAGGGAATAAAAAATGCCGCGGCGAGAATAACCCCGCCCTGAAAGCCGCCACCCGGGGTTAAATGGCCGTGCAGAATAATGTAAAAGCCGACCACCAGTAATAATGGAAACAGCAAATCGCTGCTGACTTTTAAAATAAAGCCGCCGTCGGGATCGCGTTTTGCCTGCGCGCGGCGTTTGCCCAGCACCAGTCCGGCAGCCGTGGCGGCAGTAAACAAAATCGCAATTTCACCGAGGGTGTCAAAGCCACGATAACCGAGCACTACCGAGGTGACGATGTTGGCAGCGCCAGTATCCTGCACAGCCGCATCCAGAATGCCCTGCCCAATCAACATGGGTGCTGCAGCAAAATCAAACGTCGCAGCAATACTGAGCAGCATGAAGGCCAGCCCGAGCGCAAACAGCAGTGATGCAAAATCACGTAGCGAACGACGTTGCTCAAGCATGCTCGTCGTGCTCCTTGTGATGTTGCTCTAACAAGTTTTCACCGCGGTGTTCTATTTTCCACAGGCCCAGGCGACGCAGGCCCAGTGCCAGTATCAGGCCGCTCAAACCCGCGCCTACCGCGGCTTCAGTCATGGCCACATCAGGTGCGCGCAGGCTAACAAATAAAACCGACACCGCCAGTGAAACCACCGAGAGCGCAGCGAGGGCTGCAATCATATTGCGCATGAGCAATACCGCCACAGCCGATACCAGCATCACGAATACAACCAGTAGATTTACCAGTTCCATAGCACCAGGCTAAGCCTGCCCCTCCTTGCCAATAATTTTTTGAATTTTTAACAGCGTCTTTTCCGCCGAACTGTGCCACGGCTTCACGCCCGCGATATACAGCGCACGTGCAATTGAGGAAGAACTCACCGGGTTGGTCAATAATACAAAAATCGCTATCACCAGAAGTTTTGGCCACCACTGCGGATGCAGAATAAAGATACCTATAAAAAACGCGATCGCTCCCAGGGTTGCCGCCTTGGTCCCCACCTGGATTCGGTTATAGACATCAGGCATACGCAACAAACCCAGCGCTGCCAGAAAGGCAAATAACGAGCCAAGGAGTAAAAATATATCCGCCAGTAATCTCATGCACGCCCACCTTCTATAGCGCGCGCCAGTGCAACAATACCGACAAATGACAAGGTGGCGTATATCAGGGCGACATCGAGATAAAATTCACTCTCGAACCAGACCGCAAAACCCGTGAGCACGATGGTTGCAATCATCGCCAGGGTGTCAGCCGCAACAATACGATCAGGCGCCGACGGGCCGATCAGCATTCTCAACAGGCCGAGCAACACCGCCAGTACCATCAAAACGGTTGCGATAATCTCCAGGATGGTCACTTCAGGAACCCCTTTATATCGCGTTCGAAGCCCGCCGCGATTTCACGTGTGGCATGCATGATATCTTCGCCGGGCTGCGCATCAATCCAGTGAATCAGCATGCGGTCGCCGATAACATCAATGGTCAATGTCCCCGGGGTCAAAGTGATGCTGTTGGCCAGCAGCAGCTTGCCTAATTCAGATTGCAGGCTGGTCTGTATTTCGACGACAGCCGGCTTGAGTGGCAACGATGGCGTTAATACTCGCCGCGCCATATCAAAATTTGCCTTGATGAGCGCAAGCGAAAAATTAAACAGATAACGCAGGATCGCGAGTGGTGCGGAGGGCACCAGCCTGAAGCCGGAGAACACAGCCAGACGTGGGGTAGCGACTGCAGCAACCACTGCAACCAGTATACCGGTAATGATTTCATCGGCTGACAGGCTGGCAGTGAGTAATAGCCACAATATGAACAGCGCCGTGCTCAACAAGAGCCACGATCTCAGAGGACTTTTTTGCATAATTACATCCCCCCGTACCATAACCTTGATGAAGGATGATGACACGCCATTGAATTGTTTATGGAAAACACCGATTAAGGAACACTAAAGCATGATGCGGAACCCTGCAAAACACTCTTAGCAATTCTATGATGCCATTGTGTCAGACTATAAAACCAATTGATGTTTAACACCGTTGATGCAGATCAACTTCTGACGAATTATTCAATAAACACTGAGAATATGCTGAAATAAACCACAATTAATCACCAGGCAATAAGTAAATCATTAACTACTTACCTTGCAGATTTTAAATCACATTCGCTGTGCATCAACACCCCATTTACACACGTTTACATGAATGTAAATCACGCACCAAAAAAATCCGCTGTCCTGAAAATACACAGCCTTGAGGATAAATCCCGGGCGAGTGTTTCAGGTTGCATCTGCCGCCTGGTCAAGGTACCAGTGGATCATGCCGATCTGGTTGATTGGCAATGCCGCTCCGGCTTTAATCTGGTGCATAGCATCACGCTTGCCTATCCCCGTGACCAGCGCAATGCGCTGCCCCGCCTGCTTCAGTGTCGACAAACCCAGCGTTACTCTTTCTGCTGGCGGCTTGGGCGCATTAAACACCGGCACCACCGTACGTTCGTCATCAAGCGCAGGATTCCCCGGAAACAGGCTGGCGGTATGTCCGTCTTCACCCATGCCGAGTAAAACAATATCCAGCGCACCGACACTGTGTAATAGTTTTGTGTATTGCTGTGCAGCATCTTCAGCGCCAAGCTCTGCATGTATTATGTGCTGATTTTGTTGCGGTATTGTGACGCGCGACCAGAGCTTGTCATTGATCATGCTGTCATTACGCTCGCTATGACCGATCGGATAACAGCGTTCATCACCCAGGTACCAGTGAATTTTTTCCCACGCCAGGGTTTTAGCCGAGAGCAGCTCGAGACATCTTGCCGGTGTGCCGCCACCCGGCAGCGCCACATGACAAACATCTTTATCAGCGATACAAAGTTCAATCTGCTGGCTTAAATAATTCGTCGCAGCCTTTGCGACTGCTTCTGGGTTTTTATAGATGTTATAGCAATGCATGTTCTCAGGTCGGCATATGCCAGCCGCCGACACAACCCTCGGTTATCTTGTCCATGTTCGGCACTTCCCATGTTCCTGCCCGATAACGATCAATTGAAAAACGGTCTTTCCATTCCTGCAGAATGGGTTCCACGATCGACCACGACTCTTCAACTTCATCAGAACGCGAAAACAGGGTTTCATCACCGGTTAACACATCGTGCATCAGGATTTCATATGCATCTGCGACTTCTTTTTCATCATCGGCATACGGCGCACGCATTACCAGCGGTTCATTGTCTGTTGTCAGCCCGGGTTTTTTCGCATTCAGTCGCAGCACCACGCCGCCTTCAGGCTGCAAACGAAACACCAGTGCATTCTCTTTCGGTATCGACGCATGACTGTCAAATAAATTGAATGGCGGCCTGCGAAAGCGGATCATCACTTCTGAAACCTTTTTCTTCATACGCTTGCCAGTCCAGACTATGAACGGCACACCTTGCCAGCGCCAGTTATCTATCTGAAAGCGTACCGCGGCAAATGTTTCTGTCGCTGACTCCGGGGATACATTTTCTTCGGACACATAGGCCGGCACTGCTTCGCCATTGCTGTTGCCAGAGGCATACTGCGCAGCAACCGTGAGTTTTTCAATCGATTCAGGTTTAAAACGGCGCACCGCGCGCAATACTTTCATTTTCTCGTCGCGTACTGCATCGGCAGTAAATTCTACCGGTGGCTCCATCGCCACCAGGGTCATTAATTGCATGAGATGACTTTGAATCATGTCGCGCAATGCACCTGACTTTTCATAATAGTTTGCGCGGTATTCAATGCCGATCGTTTCCGCCACCGAAATCTGGATATGGTCAATGTAATTCCTGTTCCATAAGGGCTCCATAATGCTGTTGGCAAAACGATACACCAGCAGGTTCTGTACACTCTCCTTGCCGAGGTAATGATCAATGCGGTAAATCTGTTTTTCATGGCACACTGCCAGCAATTCCTGGTTCAGCGCGTGCGCAGATTCGAGATCCATGCCAAATGGTTTTTCGATAACTATGCGCCTGTAACCGTCCTGCTCACTTATCAGCCCGACTGCACTCAGCCCATGCGCCACCCGACCGTACCAGCCTGGCGGTATGGCGCAATAAAACATGGCGTTTTTACGCTCACCCAGCAATTCCAGTGCCGCGCCGATGTCAGCATAAACCTGGTCGTTGTCGAGATCGCCGATGACCGATTTCATGCGTGATGCAAATACATTCCATTTGTCATCATCCATTGATATTTCTGGGGAATATTCTTGCAGGCCTTCGCGAATGATCTGCAACCACTCTTCGTGCGTCTGGTTACGTATGACACCAATAATTCGACTATCGGAATGCACCAGACCGCAGTCGAACATGCGTACCAGTGCCGGGATCAACTTGCGCTTGGTTAAGTCACCGGTTGCACCAAAAATAACAATATTGGATGGGTCAGCTGTATCGATCGTTTGTCCCGCAGTTACCATAGTTCGTATTCCCGTGAATTCGATGCTGTATTGCTTCGTTATGCTCTATTCAGAGCTCCCAGTACTATTTACAACTTCCAGATTTCGGCATTGTATTGCTGCATGGTCCTGTCGGTCGAAAAGAAGCCGCTGTTGGCGGTATTGCTGATACTCATGCGGACCCAGGCGTCTTTATCACGAAAGAAATCGGCCACTTCCTGCTGACAGTCGATATAACTGCGGAAGTCTGCCAGTGTCAGCCAGGGATCATTCGGGCTTTTCATTGCATTGATGATATCGTCGAAGATGTGCGACTCGAACAGGTTGAAATGCCCGGATTCGAGCAGGTGCATGACTGCAGCCAGGTCAGGGTCATTATCAATAACCTGCTGCGGCTGATAATGATGACGCATATCCTCGACTTCACTCGCATTAAGCCCGAACAAAAAGAAGTTATCTGCACCGACAGCTTCAAGAATTTCAATGTTGGCGCCGTCATAGGTGCCGATGGTAATCGCACCGTTCATCATGAATTTCATATTACCGGTACCCGAGGCCTCCTTGCCCGCGGTTGATATCTGCTCTGACAAATCGGTTCCCGGGGTAATGATCTCCATGCGTGAGACATTATAATTTGGCAGGAATGCGACTTTAAGCATGTCACCAACATCCTCATCCTGATTGACGATTTCGGCAACATTATTCACCAGCTTGATAATCAGCTTCGCCATGTGATAACCGGGCGCAGCTTTACCCCCGATCAGCACGCAACGCGGCGTCCAGTTGGCAGTATCGCCGCGCTTGATCCTGGTATACAGGTGAATCACGTGCAGAATGTTCAGCAGCTGGCGCTTGTATTCATGCACCCGCTTAACCTGTACATCAAAAATTGCATCGGTATTAAATTTCACACCGGTTTCGGCAAGCACCAGCTCTGCGAGACGTTTTTTATTTTCAAACTTGATATCAGCCCATTTATCCATGAACGCCGTATCATGCTGATCCAGGCGCTGCTCCAGTTTTTTGATATGGGCGAGATCAGCCACCCACTCCGGGCCAATCGTGTCTGTAATCAGGTCGCGTAACAGCGGATTTGCATGTGCCAGCCAGCGTCGCGGGGTCACACCATTGGTTTTGTTATTGAACTTTTCAGGCCAGAGTTCATAGAAGTCGTGGAACAGTCCCTGGCACAGCAGTTCGGAATGCAGCTCGGCAACGCCGTTGACGGAAAAGCTGCCGACAATAGCCAGAAACGCCATGCGTACCCGCTGGCCGCCGCTTTCATCAATCAGCGACATGCGCGCGAGCCTTACATTATCGCCCGGCCACTTCATTGCCACGTCATGCATGAACACCGTGTTGATCTGGAAAATAATTTCCATCAACCTCGGCAGTAATTTTTCCATCATGGCGACCGGCCAGGTCTCAAGCGCTTCCGGCAACAGTGTATGGTTGGTGTAAGCCATTGTCTTTGAGGTGATAGACCAGGCCTGGTCCCAGGTCAGGTTCTTTTCATCCATCAGGATGCGCATCAGTTCAGCCACTGCAATCGATGGATGCGTATCGTTCATCTGGAATACATTGAAATCGGCGAAGTCCTTGTAATGGTTGCTGTTGGTACGCTCCCAGTTGCGTATCACATCTTTAAGACTTGCAGAGGCGAGGAAGTACTGTTGCTTGAGGCGTAACTCTTTACCGCTTTCACTGGCATCGTTTGGATACAGCACCATGCTGATATGCTCGGCATCATTCTTGGCCTGCACTGCGTCCGAGTAACTGCCTGCATTGAAATCATCCAGGCTGAATATTTCACTCGCAGTCGCTTTCCACAACCTCAGGGTATTCACCGTGTCATTGCGATAGCCCGATATGGGCATGTCGTACGGAATCGCAACAATATCGTTAGTGTCGACCCAACGCACACGGATGACGCCGTTACTGTCACTATATTTCTCTGTGCGCCCGCCAAAATGCACGATCTGCTCGAACTCGGTGCGCGCCACTTCCCAGGGGTTGCCATCGCGCAGCCAGTGGTCGGGCTCTTCTACCTGGTAGCCTTTTTCAATATGCTGGTTGAACATGCCGTATTCATAACGGATACCGTAACCCAGCACCGGCAGATCAAGCGTGGCACAGCTGTCCATGAAACACGCCGCAAGCCTGCCAAGACCGCCATTACCGAGGCCTGCGTCCGGCTCTTCATTGATGACATCTTCAAGTTCTACCGAAAACTCCATCAGCGCATCGCGCGTCGCCTGTTCGAGCTCCAGGTTTAGTAAGTGGTTACCGAGTGCGCGGCCAATGAGGAATTCGAGTGACATGTAATAGGCTTTACGCGTAGCCGGCTGGTTATGGCGTTTCCATGTTTTGTGCCAGCGCGACATAATGCGGTCGCGCACCGTCAGTGCCATGGCCTCGTACAGGTAAAACGGTACAAAGCCCATGAAATGCCCGAGGTGATTTCTGAGGTAACGATTAAAACTACTCGACAGCGAATGGCTATCCGCCGGTAAAGGCTCTATTTCAACTATGGTATTTTCTTCTATCCAGTCCTGATCATTCATACAGCTACCCCAATATTTTTCATATACAACTTTTGATATTCTTTTGCGCTTGCATCCCAGCTCAGGTTCATCTGCATCGCTGTCCTGCACACCTGTTGCCATAAACGATGATTGGCATAGAGCTGGAGCGCACTGCAGGTAATCGACAACAGTGCCTCTGAATTTGCGCCATGAAAAACAAATCCATTCGCGGTTTTGTTCCTGAGCGTAACCAGGGTGGTATTAATCACCGTGTCAGCGAGTCCGCCGGTATGGTTCACAATCGGCGGTGTCCCATAGCGCAGGCTATACATCTGGTTGAGACCGCAGGGTTCAAACCGTGACGGCATCAAAAACATGTCGCAGCCTGCTTCAATCTTGTGCGCCAGAACTTCGGAATAACCAACGTGTATATGCAGACGATCGGGATATTTGTCCGCCAGCGCCTGTAAATCCATCTCGTATACTTTATCTCCAGAGCCCAGCACCACCAATCGCGCTTCACTGCGTTCAAACAGTTCGGGCAACATCGTTGTCACCAGGTCAATGCCCTTTTGCGATACCATGCGGCCGATAAAACCCAGCAGCGGTGCATCACTCTGCGGCAAACCAACGTAGTCCAGTAAATCATTTTTGTTTGCCTGCTTGGCACCGATGCGATTTTTTGTGGCCGAATAATTCTGCGCCAGGTTGCTGTCGGTCTCAGGGTTCCAGACATCCAGGTCAATACCGTTAAGGATGCCACTGAGTTTGTCACCCAGGCTGCGAAGCAGGCCATCATAACGGTATCCAAATTCAGGCGTACAGATTTCTTCGGCATAGGTCGGGCTGACCGTGGTCACATCGGTAGAAAATACGATGCCTGCCTTGAGCATGGAAAATCCACCGTAAAATTCCAGGTAGTCAGGCGCCCACCATGCTGTCGGCAGGCCCAGCTGATCAAATTCGTGGCGCGAATAATAACCGTCGTAAGATAAATTATGTATCGTAAACACGGTTTTCGGCGGGTCCGGCAGCTGGCTGAGAAAAGCCGGCACCATGCCGGTTTGCCAGTCATGACAATGCACCACATCGGGCTTCCATTTTGAACCCGGCACTTCCAGCGCAAGCATGGCGACCGCGCGACAGAACACGGTAAAACGCTCTGCATTGTCCGGCCAGCTATAGCCATCACTGTGCACATAAGGATTACCCGAACGACCGAACAGCGCAGGGGCATCGATCAGGTAAAGATAATCACCCAGCTCGTCCTGGTGTGCCTGAATCACGCGCACCCGGTGGGTAACGCCCACGCCGGGTATGTCCCAGGTTCCCAGTACTTTCTGTTTATCAACAGACGCCAGTACATCGCGATACGCCGGCAGTACCAGGCGAACGTTATCACCGAGTTTATTCAAGGCATTGGGCAAACTGTGCACTACATCACCCAGCCCGCCGGTTTTGATAAATGGAAATGCCTCACTGGCAGCAAACAGGATGTTCATTATTCAGCCTTATGTAAAATCACGCACGCCAACGGCGGCAATGTTAACGAAAGTGCAGAATCAAACCCGTGCTTTTTGATAGCAACCGTTTCGACCCGGCCTGCATTGCCCACATCGGTACCGCCATACCAGGCGGCATCAGTGTTGAGAATTTCAATGTAAGCGCCCGCTTCCGGTACGCCAAGCAAATAATTCTCACGCGGTACCGGGGTAAAATTGAATGCGCACACTACAAACTCGTGTTGCGACTTTCGCAGAAACGCCAGCACTGAATTTTGCTCATCATCGCAACTGATCCACTGAAAGCCTTCCGAGTTAAAGTCGTAGGCATACAGCGCCGGGTATTGTTTATAGATACGGTTCAGGTCCTTGACCAGGTTTGAAAGGCCGGCATGTTTATCGATGCCCGCCACCATCCAGTCAAGCGCTTTGCTTTCATCCCATTCGTTCCACTGGCCAAACTCACCGCCCATAAACAGCAGTTTTTTACCGGGGTGGGTGTACTGATATGCATAGAGCGCGCGCAGGTTGGCAAACTTCTGCCAGGCATCACCTGGCATCTTGTCGAGCATGCTGCGCTTCATGTGCACCACTTCGTCATGCGAAAGCGGCAACACAAAATTTTCACTGTAGGCATACAGCTGGCTAAATGTCAGCTGGTTCTGGTGAAAGCGTCGATAGACCGGGTCAGACTGCACATAATTTAATGTATCGTGCATCCAGCCCATGTTCCATTTCATGGAGAAACCAAGTCCGCCGGCATAAATCGGCCGTGACACCATGGGCCAGTCAGTGCTTTCTTCAGCCAGGGTGAGCACACCGGGAAAATCAGCATGCACGATTTCATTCAGCTTGCGCAAAAAGTCCATTGCTTCGAGGTGTTCCCGCCCGCCAAACATATTCGGCGTCCATTGGCCGTGCTTGCGTGAGTAATCAAGATAAAGCATGGAGGCGACTGCATCGACTCGCAGACCGTCAATATGAAACTCTTCGATCCAGTACACCGCGCTTGCAATCAGGAAGTTGCGTACTTCGTTGCGGTTGTAATTGAATACCAGCGTGCCCCATTCCTGGTGTGAGCCCTTGTTGGGGTCGCCGTATTCATAACAGGCCTCGCCGGTAAACCGCGCCAGTGCAAATTCATCACGCGGGAAATGTGCCGGCACCCAGTCGAGCAACACACCGATACCGTTTGCATGACAGGTATCAATAAAATAACGCAGCTCATCGGGCGTGCCGTGGCGCGAGGTCGGTGCAAAATAACCGCACACCTGGTAACCCCAGGATTCATCCAGCGGGTGTTCAGTAATGGGCAACAATTCAATATGGGTATAGCCCAGCTCACGCACATAGGGCACCAGCTGCTCAGCCATTTCGGTATAACTTAAAAAGCTGCCGTCCTCGTGACGACGCCATGAGCCGACATGCACTTCATAAATCGACATCGGTTCGTGTAACCATTGCCAGTGCTTGCGATGCTCAATCCATTCATTATCCTGCCACTGGTACGTAGTCGGCGCATTAATCAGGCTGGTGGTATCCGGCCGCATGCCAGTGGCACGTGCATAGGGATCGCTCTTTTGTAAAATTTCATCGCGGCTGGTACGCAGCTCGTACTTGTATTTATCCCCCGCGCAAAGGCCGGGAATAAACAGCTCCCACACGCCGGAACTTCCGCGATTACGCATCGGGTGGCGCAGGCCGTGCCAGCCATTGAAATCACCAATCACACTGACACGCTTGACATTGGGCGCCCAGAGCGCAAACAGGCAGCCATCGATTCCGTCAATCGTCATCAGCCTGGCGCCGAGGATGCGATAAATATGTAAATGCTTGCCTGCGGAGAACAGGTCCAGGTCAAAATCGCTCAACACCGGCATAAAACTGTAGGGCGAAATTGTGCTGATTTTATTGCCGCTGCCTTTTTCTATCCAGCTGAGCGCATAGTGTTCGGGCAATTGCACACGTTGTTCAGCAGTAATGTTTAATTCAAAAGTATCCGTACCCTCTACGCGTTTTAACGGGCCAACACCGATCAGCTCCGCGTTTTCTGCGCTCGGCAGAAACGCGCGCACAATAAACCCGTCGCCTGCGGGATGAATCCCCAGCCATTCGAATGGATTATGATGCATACCGTGTTGAACCTTGCTTAATACTTCAGACATGTTGTACCACCAGCCTTCCTGATTTATCTATTTGTTGATGCATCGTGTGCATTATATCGTTGCCAAGCTGTTGCCATTGAAATGACCACTGCCAGTTATCATCTACTGTGCCCGGCGTGTTCATGCGCGCAGATGAATCCAGCTGCAGCACATCCTGCATCGGGAGAATGAACAGGCTACCACGGCTGTTCATTCCGATGTCCACCAGCCTGTCGACGACAGCATTCGCCAGCTCGGCCGGACTGCCCTTGCCCTGGATACCCAGCACGTTGAGCACATGCAACTTCATTTCGTCGGGCATGCTTTTAAACCATCCGCGCGTGGTATCGTTATCATGCGTTCCGGTATACACCACTCTGTCTATCTCGATATTTTGCGGTTTATGTGGATTGTCTTCAAAAGCATCGAAACCAAACTGCAATACAGACATACCGGGTAGATGAAATTTTTTGCGCATCGCAGTGACTTCCGGCGTAATAATACCGAGATCTTCGGCCACGATCGGCAAATGTCCAATTTTCTCCTGTATCGCAGCCAGCAAGCTATCGCCGGGCATTTTTACCCAGTGGCCGTCGATCGCTGTTTCACAGGCAGCGTTGATCACCCATGAGGCTTCGAGTCCACGAAAATGGTCTATGCGCACAATGTCGAATATGTCGAGGTGGTATCGCATTCGCTGGATCCACCAGGCATAGTTCTCGGCCTGCATGACATCCCAGTTGTAATGCGGATTTCCCCAGCGCTGCCCGGTGTCCGAATAATAATCCGGCGGCACACCTGCAACCACTTTCATCATGCCGTCTTTGTCGATCAGGAAGCGGTCGGGATTCGCCCATACGTCAGCGCTGTGGTGCCCCACAAATAACGGCATATCACCGAACAACATAATGCCCTTGTTGTTTGCAGACTGTTTTATCGCCAGCCAGCGTTGATGCAACTGAAACTGTTGCCATTGTAATTGCAAATATGACTGCGCGAACTCATGTCGCAGTCGGTCGAGCGCGTCTGGATGGCGAAACTTGTATTCATCAGGCCAGGCATACCACGGATCTGCATTGTATTTCTGGTGCAACAGCTTGAACCTGACGTAATCATCCAGCCACGGGCTGTTGGCACAAAAGCGCCCGAACTCTTCTGCTGCAGGTTCGGGCGTGGTGTAAGTATTCAACAACGCGGGGTTCATCGCATATGCAGAAATACACTGGTAGGGTGACAGCCCATGTTGTGGCTCACCCAGCGGCAATACCTGCCAGACACCGAAGCCAGCTTCATGCAGCCATTCGAGCCAGCGGTCCACATCCGCATCAAGTACGCCTGATGGCAATGACGTCGGGTGCAGCAGCACACCCGCGCGACGCTGGTAAAAATCAGTTGAACTCATTTGTGCGCTGCCTGCATGAATGGGCAAGTCTGAAAAGAACTTCGTGTTTTACAGGAAACGTAAATCACACATTTCTCACCATGGTACCTGCGTTTTCAGCACTGCCTCCGCCGAGTGACACAGGATTTTCAAGTTCATCGGGCAATGGCAGTTTCAGGATGTGATATAAATTTTTTAATTGTGTGCGGAACAGCTTGTCAAACTCGCTCACGCTTTCGGACGGATTGACGTCACCAAACCACCAGAACCAGTCCGAGCCTTCAGCAATTGCCAGCTGCCGGGTGGCAAGCGACACTGTTTCTGCATCAAGCGTATTCGCAGCAATGACTTTATCGTAAGCAATTTTTGCTTCTGTCAGCAGCTCCCACGCACGGTTCTTGTCTTTCTGCCCGATCCAGGTTGAAAAAGAACCATACACCCAGCTACCGGGGCACATTTCTTCCAGGTCGTGACACATGGGCATCTCGGGTAAGTTCAGAAAAACACGCAGTACGTACACGATTATGATCTGACAGCCGCAGATACAGATGGTCAAGAAAATAATGCCCGTTGTGCGGATAGTATTCCCAGGCATTTTCGCCATCAAGAATAATGGTGACCACGTGACGTGAAGCACTGTCACCAAGAAAATTGGCGATGTTCACCAGGTTATTGACCAGGTCTTCGGCGGCTTCAACCGAATTACGCTTGCTGTATTCAAAGCCGATCAGGTCAGACAGACCGTCATCACGGAAAAATATTTTGGGTTCGTAATCTTTCAACTGGTAAGTATGAAACAGCGCGCGTTTACTGATGACACTCTCTTTGCCCGTGTCCAGATCAGAGAGTTTCATACTGTGGTTCCACACAGCTTCGCCCGACGCTGTCCACTTGAAATCAAATTCTTCAACCATGGCGATGGCGTCTTCGGAAATCGCACCTTCGGATAACCAGATTCCGAGCGGGCGCATGCCAAAATAATGCTCGAAACAGTCGATGCCCTTCTGTATATGCCAGCGCGAACGCTCTTTACCGCCGGGGTAATGCGTGAATCCGGGTTTAGGCGCATCCGGCTGGGCGCAGTCCATATTTTTAATGTCATTCAGCAAAGGGATAATGGGATGGCCATAGGGCGTCATTGAAAGCTCGATCTGACCGCTTTCCGCCAGCGCGCGGTAGCGCGGTATCAGGCCAGCGATACATTCATGTATCAACGACACAAGCTCGGTGCGATCAGTGTCGTCGAACAGCGCTTCTTTTTTAATCAGGCGTTGCGCAGTATCTGTCTGTTTAAGTGAATGCCCCAGCCATGCGAGGTGATACCACACCAGCACGTCAATGAAATACTGCTCATCAAGATATTTTAGAAAAACATTGTTCTTGCGCAATCTTTGCTTCACCACTAAACATGTTCTTCAGCGGCTGCAGCAGTTTGCGAAAGCCCGGATACGGATCAATCATTTTTTCGGCGTTTGCACGCTGGCAGTCACGCAACAACTGGCAGCGTTGCTCGACGTCAGCCGGAATATCAGTGACCCCTGCCAGCAGGTTGAGCAAGGGATCGCTCATCCGGCTACCGGCCTGTAACCACTGGTGCAACTGTTGCGCGTAATCATCCAGCTGCTCAAGCAGCACGGGCGCAAAATTGACCGTCACCTTCATTGCCGGATGTGCTTCGAGGTGCGCAGCCATGTCAGAATAATCTTTAATCGCATGCAGATACACCCACGGCAACTGGTAATCACCGTCCAGCCCGCGCTGGTACCAGGGTTGATGCATATGCCAGCACAATGCAAAATTGACACGTGAATGTTCATTCATACCGAAAACACATCCTGCTCTTCACTATATAAATGCTGGCCCAGCATATTGGGCGTCACCAGCACAATGCCGCATTCTGTGACATGAAAACGCTTTCTGTCTTCTTCTATATCTTCGCCGATCACGGTGTTGTCCGGAATCGCGCAGGCCTTGTCGATGACCGCGCGCGAGATACGGCAGTTGGTGCCGATATGCACCTTGGGCAATATCACGCTGTCCTTGACCACGGTGCCACGCTCAATTTCAGTGGCGAAAAATATGACCGAACGCTTGACCCGCGCACCGGACAGAATACAGCCGCCGGACACCAGTGAATCGATAGCCTGGCCGCGTGCATCGTCATCATCGAATACAAATTTTGCCGGTGGATGCTGGGTCTGGTAGGTCCATATCGGCCATTCACGCGAATACAAGTTCAACTCGGGTTCGACTTCACATAATTCGATATTCGCCGCGTAGTATGAGTCCACACTGCCAACGTCACGCCAGTAAGCCGGGGTACCGTCTTTTTTAACAAACGGGAATGCATAGGATGCACAGCAATCGATACTCGCCGGCACAATATCTTTGCCAAAATCGTGCACCGAGTCGGGGTTTTCAGCATCGGCAATCAGGCTGGCGTATAAGTAAGGTGTGGTGAATATATAAATTCCCATCGATGCCAGCGACTTGTCCGGCTTGCCCGGCAAGGTGTCCGGCACCTCCGGCTTTTCGGTGAATCGCGTGATTTTGAAATTTTCGTCAATCGCCATGACACCGAATTCACTCGCATCTTCGCGCGGCACTTCGATACAGCCGACAGTGAGATCAGCGCCCGAGATAACATGCTCGTAAAGCATTTTCGAATAATCCATGGTGTAGATATGGTCACCACCCAGCACGATGACATTGTCCGGTGCATGGCGCCGAATGATGTCAATGTTCTGGAAAAGCGCATCCGCAGTACCGCGATACCACTCGGTTGCGATACGTTGCTGCGCGGGGATGATTTCGACGAACTCGCCAATTTCCGCACGCATGAATCCCCAGGCGCGTTGCAAATGGCGTATTAATGAATGTGATTTATATTGTGTCAGCACACTGATACGGCGCAAACCTGAATTCACACAGTTGGAAAGTGCAAAGTCGATAATGCGGTACTTGCCGCCGAACGGCACTGCCGGCTTGGCGCGCCAGCGTGTCAGGCCTTTGAGGCGTGATCCAGCACCGCCAGCCAGCACAATAACGAGGGTTTTTCGCGTAATTTCAGATCCAACATTCGAATCGGTGTAGTAACGGTAATTTTTTGCCTGTTGCTGATAATTAATAGTCATTTGTCGTTGCCGCCTGCTGCTTCATTACAGCGTGTGACAGCGCGCCGATCACGCCGACGCGTTCATTTGTAACCATGTTCACGGATATTTTCTCCACCAGAGGCAGCATCCTGCCTTTATTTAAATATGCATCGATAAAATCCGCTGACTGCATCCAGCGGGTAATTGTTCCGGCAATACCGCCTGTTATGTAAATCCCGGCTTCAGGCTTGAACAGTAGTGCAATATTGCCGACATAACTTCCATAAATCTGCACGAACAGCGCCATTGCCTTCTGTGCTTCCATGTTGCTGGTTAACGCCTGCGCCTGAACCCACGCAGCATCAATATCGTCCGGTACCTGCTGCGCGTAAAACTCATATATATTGACCAGCCCTGCGCTCGACAACAGCCGCTCATACGAGACATGTTCATAACGCTCCAGCAGATACTGCAGTAAGGCGATCTGTAGTGTGTTCACCGGGGCAAAATCAATATGTCCGCCTTCAGTCGCGAACGCTGTTGATTCATTGCGCTGCCCCTGGCACCAGGCCATCCCCAGTCCTGCTCCCGCACCAACTATGACCCGGGTCGCATCATTGCTGTGCACTCCCGCGTTCAGCACGAGCATGTCACTGTCCGAGAGTCGGTCAATACCGTACGCCGCGGCCTGGAAATCGTTCATGAAATGAACCTGCTCGACACCAAACTCGTCGCGAATCTCGGCCTTGCTAATGACCCAGGGCAGGTTGGTCAGGCGCGCAACATTGTCTTCGATGATCCCCGGTAACGCCAGCGTAAGCACCTCAAAACCAAACATTCGGTCAGTTATTTCTGCGACAAACGTTCGTAGCATCGTCTCGAAGTTTTCGAAATCAGCACTGGCGTAACAGGCTTCATGGAGAATTTCCTCCGACCTCCCCTCTCGGGCGTACACCAGCCGGGTGCTACTAGCGCCGACATCTGCTGCAATGATATTCATACAATGTTTCTTCCGTATTACATAAAGCAACTACCATGCCAGAGACTGGATGCGCACTATCGGCATGCTGATAGATCGGATTATGCTGGACACCCACCGGCGATAGCATGGGGTTTACAAACTTTTACTCCAGTAGTGAACAACACTTGCAGGATACCATCCCGTTTTCATTATCCTCAGGGAATTCAAATCGTTCCATGATGTACATCAGCACATTCGAGGTTCTTGTGCAGCTGTTGCAGCGCTCACCGTCGCACGGCATATATTCAAACAACATATAAGACGTGACTAATATTGCTCTGGAAGATACACAGAAATCGCCGACAACATACCGGCGTGAATGCATCCCACTGAAATAGACCAGAACATGTCGCTTCCACCCGCTAGTCTATACGCTTAAACGCCGGGCTGACAGTCAGACTGTCAACATGGTTTTGCGGTAATGCTTGAGCTCGTTGATCGAATCACGAATATCGTCCATCGCCAGGTGGCTCGACTCCTTGGTAAAACCGTCCGCCACTTCGGGCGCCCAGCGTCGTGCAAGTTCTTTCAGTGTGCTTACGTCCAGATTGCGGTAATGAAAAAATTCTTCCAGCTCGGGCATCCAGCGCGACAGGAAACGCCGGTCCTGGCAAATACTGTTGCCACACATGGGGGATTTACCCCGGGGCACGTATTTTTCCAGAAATGCGATGGTGACTGCCTCGGCCGTGGCCTCGGAAATTGAACTCGTGCGCACGCGCTGGGTAAGCCCCGAATGACCGTGCTGGTTGGTGCACCATTCATCCATTCCACCGAGGATTTCATCGTTTTGATGAATCACGATAGAGGGCCCTTCATCGAGAACATTGAGCTCCTTGTCAGTGACGATGGTGGCAATTTCTATGATGCGGTCGTCAAGCGGGTCGAGCCCGGTCATTTCCAGATCGATCCAGATCAGGTTTTCTTCGTTTTGCTGAACCATTGGGTTTCCCTGTTGTGTCCTGTGTTGACTGGCCTTCATACGCGTATAAAGGGATAATACAGACACTGTCCATACACTTAAAGTTTACTATGCCTGAACTGCATTTATTCACTGTTATTTTTCTTGTCATGCTGGCGCTGTCAACCATCACCCGGCTGTGGCTGTCTTTCCGCCAGGTGGCCCATATTTCGCAGCACCGCGCACAGGTGCCGGAGGCCTTCAGCGGCAAGATTTCGCTGGAAGATCATCAAAAAGCCGCGGACTACAGTCGCGCCAAAGTCCGCTTCGGGCGCTGGCCGATGGTCTATGATATTGCCCTGCTGCTGGTGTGGACCCTCGGTGGCGGCCTCGACTGGCTCGATCAACAGGTGATCGCACAGGGGTTCAGCCCGATCATCAGCGGTATTGTTGTCATCCTGGGTTTCATGCTGGTGTCTGCCGTGCTCGATTTGCCGTTTTCGATTTACAGCACTTTTGTGCTCGAACAGCGTTTCGGCTTCAATCGCACCACCGCAAAAACCTTCATCATGGACCTGCTCAAGGGCGGCCTGCTCGCGCTGGCGATCGGCGTGCCACTCATATATATAGTGTTATGGCTGATGCAGCAGAGCGGGGAATTATGGTGGCTCTACACCTGGTGGTGTACTCACCGGCTTCAGCGTGCTGATGATGTGGATTTACCCGACCTGGATCGCCCCCATATTCAACAAGTTTGAACCGCTGGAAGATGGCGCCACGCTGCAGCGCATCAAAAGCCTGTTGAATCGTTGCGGCTTCAGCAGCAATGGCGTGTTCGTGATCGACGGCTCGAAGCGCTCATCGCACGGCAATGCCTATTTTTCCGGTTTTGGCAAGAACAAGCGCATCGTGTTTTTCGACACCCTGCTTAAAATGCTGGACGATGACGAGCTCGAAGCCGTGCTCGCGCACGAACTCGGCCATTTCAAAAAGAAACATGTAATCCAGGGCATGCTGATTTCATTCGCCACCACCTTTATCGGCCTCGCCATTCTCGCCTGGCTGATGAAAAACGAATGGTTCTATCACGCGCTGGGCGTCAGCACGCCTTCAACCTACATGGCGCTGTTGCTGTTTACCCTGATCGCGCCGGTATTCACCTTTGTGCTGAGCCCGCTGATGAGCATGTTCTCGCGTAAAAATGAATTCGAGGCCGATGCCTTTGCCGCCGAACAAACCGATGCCAGCCACCTGATCCAGGCACTGGTGGGGCTTTACCGCGAAAATGCCAGCACGCTGACGCCCGACCCGTTATATTCAGCCTTCTATGATTCACATCCGCCCGCGCCGGTGCGTATCGCGCATTTAAATGCACAACCACAACATCAGGGTTAAGCCATGAAAAAAATTATGTCTGACAGCTTCAAAACCATTCTCTGCTGCCTCGCCATTCTCAGCACCCAGGCATGTGCCGACGACAAGGCCGACGACAAGGCCGGCGCTAAGGCCGACGTTAAGACAAGCAGCGACAAGGCAGAATACTATGCCCACGGTGAAGAAATTCACCAGGACCATTGCCTCAAGTGCCACACCGACCAGGTCTATACCCGCAGCGACCGCTTCGTGACATCCATCAATGCGCTCGGCCAGCAGGTAGAACGCTGCAAGAACGGCAACAACGTGCCCTGGTTTGACGAAGACACCGATGCCGTGGTGCATTTTTTGAACACTAAATATTACAAGTTTTAGGCCATGCAGCTCGCCGATCGCCAGTGCCAGCACAAACCTGCACCGCTTGATGACGATGCCATCACGCTGCTGTTGAATGAAATCGATCAGGACTGGCAGTTAGCCGCAGACAAACAGTCGATCCAGCGCGAGTTTAAATTCAAAAATTATTATGAAACCATGGCATTTGTAAACGTGGTGGCGATGATTGCGCACCAGCAGGACCACCACCCCGAGATGAGCGTTAGTTACAACCGCTGCCGCGTGGACTACAGCACCCACAGCGTCGGCGGCCTGTCAGACTACGATTTTATCTGCGCCGCCAAAATTGACGCAACGCTGCCGCTGTAACATGGCAAAACGCAGACTTTCAGACCAGCAAAAACGCCGTATAGCCAAAAACAAAACCCAGCACCTCGACACGCCGGTATCAATCGATCCCGATGCGCAACAGGTCCACGGCACCATCGTGATTCATTACGGCCGCCAGGTGGTGGTCGAAACCGCGCAACATCAGCAGCACACCTGCAAACTGCGGCAGAACCTGGGCGATATTGCCTGCGGCGACCGTGTCGTGTTCCAGCCGGGCGATGATACCGAGCACGGTGTGGTCATCGCGATCGATGAACGCGACAACCTGCTGCAGAAAACCGGCTTCGCCGGCAAGGCAAAACCGGTCGCCGCCAATGTCGGCCAGGTGGTCATCGTCTGCGCGGTCGAACCCGCACCCAACACCTACCTGATCGACCGTTACCTGGTCGCCATCGAAAACCTGCCGGCACGCGCGCTGCTGGTGGTGAATAAAATCGACCTTGGCGACGACACACATCAGCCCATCATCGACGACATCGACACGATCTACGGCAACATCGGCTACACCGTTGTTCACACCAGCGCCGCCACAGACTACGGCCTCGACGACTCAGGCAACAGCTTAGAAACACCACCAGCATATTTGTCGGACTCTCCGGTGTCGGCAAATCATCACTGATCAACAACCAGATCCCCGACACCAACGCGCGCGTCGCCGAGGTCTCAGAAATCACCCGCGAAGGCCGCCATACCACCACGGTGTCCACGCTGTATCACCTGCCCGGCGGCGGCGAACTGATCGATTCACCGGGCGTGCGCGACTTCACGCCGCGCATCGATAACAAGAACGAAATTCTGAACGGCTTTGTTGAAATACGCGGCTTCAGGGGCAAATGCAAGTTCGCCAACTGCAGCCACAGCCACGAACCGGGTTGCGCGATTATAGAAGCGGTAAACGCAGGCAAAATCGCACGCCAGCGCTTTGAAAGTTACAAGCACATGTTGAGTGATCTTGGAGGAATAGAAAAAGATTAATAAAATGTGCAACCGCAGAGGCGCAGAGAGCGCACGATAAAACAATTGCCATTGGTTTAAAAAACTGAATTCTGATGTGCTTACCTGATTAATAGTTTTATTGTTATTAACAATAATCAAGTTTTTCTCTGCGTCTCTGCGCCTCTGCGTTAATATTTTTATCTTCGAGAACGAAAAAACTCCTGCAACAATGCACGGCTTTCGTCCGCCAGTACGCCGGGCGTGACTTCAAATATATGGTTATGGTGGGCAGCTTCGAGCAGGTTGAAGGCGCCGCCGAGGGCGCCGGTTTTGGGATCACTCGCGGCGAACACCACCCGCGCGACGCGTGCATGGATCATCGCGCCGACACACATCATGCAGGGTTCGAGCGTGACATACAGCGTGGTGTCGACCAGGCGATAATTATTCAGCGCTTCACCGGCGGCGCGCAGTGCGTTGATCTCGGCGTGGGAACTGGCGTCGTGCGATGCAATCGGCTGGTTGAAACCTTCGGCGATGACCTGGTTATGTTTTACAATGACAGCACCCACCGGCACTTCGCCCAGCGCTTCGGCCTGGCGTGCCAGCACAAGCGCGCGTGTCATCCATTGTTCATCAGCATTAATAGACATACTCAAATTTGACCGCAAAGGCGCAAAGAAAAACTAATTATTAATAAAAGCGAAACCACAGAGGCACAGAGTACGCAGCGAAAACATGATTATTGTTAAAGGCGTACGATGTTCAGATATTTGTTGCACTTATAAGCCACGGCAATAATTATCACACACTATTGTTTTACACAAAAAGCCTTCACTGCACCAGACGCGGACGACTCTCACCCATTGGTGATCACGCCGGCACACGATGCGATTTGATCACCAGCCTGTAGTACATAGACACTGAAATAAGGCAACACCTGTCATTCCAGGCCCAACTCCACCTCCACATAATGTTCCTGATGGTCGTCCACCAGCGGTATCCGTCCTGCGTCGCCTTCACCATTGATTACAACACCATCCACCGACACACGGCTCACCAGATTCGATTTTCCAGCCACGCGCCTGATATTAATGTGATAAACAGTCTCGCGAAAACGATAGTGAATCTTGTAAGAATCCCATTGCTCTGGAATACAGGGTGCAATGCGCAGATGATCTACTTCCAGTTTCAGGCCCAGGAGTGTTTCCACAATGAGCTGATACATCCAGCCTGCCGCGCCGGTGTACCAGGTCCAGCCGCCACGGCCAGTATGCGGGGCTGCGCCGTAAATATCAGCACACATAACATACGGCTCGACCTTGTAGCGTTCGATCTGTTCCGGCTCACTGCCGTGATGGATCGGATTGAGCATGGCGAACATCTCCCAGGCGCGTTCCGTGTCACCCAGCATGGCAAGCGCCATGGTGGTCCAGATCGCGGCATGGGTATATTGACCGCCGTTCTCGCGCACGCCGGGCACGTAGCCTTTGATATAACCGGGTTCAAGCTTTGATTTATCAAACGGCGGATCGAGTAGCGCGATGAGTTGTGCATCGCGCCGCACCAGGCGTTCGTCGACGGCAGCCATCGCCTGACGGGCGCGCACGGGATCACCGCCACCAGAAATCACCGCCCAACTCTGACTGATGGCATCAATCTGACATTCCTCATTGTCGGCCGAACCCAGCGGCGTACCATCATCAAACCAGGCACGCCGATACCAGTCGCCGTCCCAGGCATTGGCCTCAATATTGTTAAGCAGTAACGCTGCCTGCTCAGTGCAGATATCGACAATCTCTGTGTCGTGACGGGCAAGTGCCAGGTCG
>CAWKAL010000076.1:0-37017 GCA_963847575.1 uncultured Gammaproteobacteria bacterium | reverse complement strand
TCGAGCTGCTGTTTCAGCCAGTGCCAGCGCGCCGGAAAGCGGCACTGCGCATGGCCGATAGCCGAAGGCAATAACATCGCAGCCAGGTCTGCGAGCAGCTCCGCCTGTGGATCAGTCTTGCCCTGCTTCGCCAGGAAAAAATCATCATCATCCGCCTGGCTCAGCACGCGCGGCAGCAGCGACTCACGCTTGTAATGCAATAACGCCAGCCAGGCGGGGTGCTCAGCCAGCTGTAACTCTGTGGCATGCTGGCCGAGCTGTTCAGGATTTGATGCATCCAGGCCGAGGCACACAGAGGGCACACCCGTGAGCAGGACTCCCAGCAGACAATAGCCTGGTAACAATATGCGTCGAATCATCGTGGCGGCAACGGGGAATTCCGGTAAAATGCCGGCAGTTTAGCCACATAAGAAGCCAGATTCCATGTACCTTTCGCGTTTTCAGCTCACCACCCTCAAAGAAACCCCGTCCGATGCCGAAGTTATCAGCCACCGCCTGATGCTGCGTGCCGGCCTGATCCGCCGCCTGGCCTCGGGTTTGTACAACTGGCTGCCGCTCGGCGTGCGCGTAATGCGCAAGGTCGAACACATCGTGCGCGAAGAAATGAACGCCGCCGGCGCGCTGGAAGTGCTCATGACCGCGGTACAACCCGCCGAACTCTGGCAGGAATCCGGCCGCTGGGACCAGTACGGCCCGGAACTGCTGCGCTTTAAAGACCGCCACGAGCGCGAATTCTGCCTCGGCCCCACGCACGAGGAGATCATTACCGAACTCGCGCGCCGCGAACTCACCAGCTACAAACAGCTGCCAGTGAACTATTATCAGATACAGACCAAGTTTCGCGACGAAGTACGGCCGCGCTTCGGGGTGATGCGCTCGCGTGAATTCATCATGAAAGATGCGTATTCGTTTCACATAAACCAGGAATCATTGCAGCAGACATATGACGTGATGTACCAGGCATACAGCACTATATTCAGCCGACTCGGGCTGAAATTCCGCGCCGTGTTGGCGGACAGCGGCGCCATCGGCGGCAGCAGTTCGCACGAGTTTCACGTGCTCGCCGATTCGGGTGAAGATGCCATCGCGTTTTCTGATGGCAGTGACTATGCCGCCAATATTGAAAAAGCCGAAGCGCTGATCAGCACGGCTGCACGCCCGGCTGCAACCGAGGCCATGCAAACGGTGGATACACCCAATGCGCACAGCATTGAAGACGTCTCCAGCCTGCTCGGGATTAAACCTGCACAATGCATAAAAACATTACTGGTCGCGGGCGCAGAAGAAAACACCGTGGTCGCACTGCTGCTGCGCGGCGATCACGAACTAAACGAAATCAAGGCCTCGCATCATGCAGCCGTGGCTTCACCGTTCGCCTTTGCCAGCGAAGCCCAGGTGAAACAGGTCGCCGGTTGCGATCCCGGTTCACTCGGGCCGGTCGGTCTAAACATTAAAATCATTGCTGATCATGCCGCCCTGCAACTGGCCGATTTTGTCTGCGGTGCCAATCAGAACGGCAAACATCTCACCGGCGTGAACTGGGAACGCGACCTGCCTGTCGCTGATGCCTTTGATCTGCGTAACGTGGTAAATGGCGATGCCAGTCCCGACGGCAAGGGCACACTGTCGATCGTGCGCGGTATCGAAGTCGGGCATATTTTCCAGCTCGGGCAGAAATATTCGTCCGCCATGAAAGCCGACGTGCTCGATGAAAACGGCAAGGCGGTGACCATGACCATGGGCTGCTATGGCATTGGCGTGACCCGCATTGTCGCCGCCGCGATCGAACAGAACCATGATGACAACGGTATTATCTGGCCGCGCAGTATTGCACCGTTTGATATTGCGATTGCGCCGATCAATTTCCAGAACTCGGATGCAGTGCGCGACACCGCGGTCAAACTGCACGACGAACTCAGCGCCGCCGGGTTTGACGTATTGCTGTATGACCAGAAAGCGCGCCTCGGCGCAATGCTCGCCGACCTCGACCTGATCGGCATTCCCCACCGCATCGTGATCGGTGATCGCGGCCTCGCCGACGGCAAGGTCGAATACAAGGCACGCGCCGATGCTGACAGCACTGATATGGCTGTTGCAGACATCGTCGCGCATATCAAACACCAGTGCGCAAACTGAGAATCATTAAAACCTTTGTCCTGTTGTGCGCCATTATCAGCGCACAACAGTCAGTAGTGGCAAACACTGTCGACCCCGATCCGGAACTGCGTCGCCTGTTGGCCAAAGCCATCGAATCCTCAGACAGTTTCGAAGACCGCTTCGATGCCGAAGTATGGCTGGTCGATATGTCGGCGCGATTGCATCCGTTTGTCGATGACGAAGCACACCGCCTCGACATGCTGCGCAGCATTCACCGTGAAGCCACGCGCGCAGAGCTGGTGCCCGAACTGGTGCTTGCGGTGATTGAAATTGAAAGCCGGTTTGATATTTTTGCCATTTCCCGCGCAGGCGCACAGGGGCTGATGCAGGTGATGCCGTTCTGGCTGGATGAAATCGGCCATCCAGACGATAACCTGGTCGACATGTATACCAACCTGCGCATGGGCTGCACCATTTTAAAATACTACATGGACATGGAAAAAAACGATTTGCATAAAGCACTGGCCAGGTACAACGGCAGCTACGGTTCAAAAGTCTACAGCTCAAAAGTACTGGAAGTGCTGCGCAAACGCTGGCGTAAACATTAAGCCTCATGAACCGCGAGTGGCTGGCACTACGGCTCGGCAGCATCAGCCTGCTCGACCCGGGCGCGCTCGAAATCCTGTCTGAATCCTGATTCAGGGCCGCAGGCTGCAGTGTGATATTGTCACTTACAACGCGGCAGGCTATCCGTACAATGCTGCTTAACATCAACCTGTTGAGGATTTAATCATGTGTAATGTAGGTGGTATTGATAGAGCGCTGCGCATCATCGTCGGCCTTGGGCTGCTGAGCCTGGTCTTTTTTGGTGACAAGATGATTGGACAGAACGTGGTCTGGGGCTGGATTGGCGTAGTGCCACTGGTCACCGGTATTTTCGGTTTCTGCCCGGCGTACAAGCTGATCGGGGTAAAAACCTGCGCTACAAAATAAATCAGCGATGCCAGGATTCATACCCAGGGACGGGTATCATTTCAATTCAAGGCGCACAGCCTGAAGCACTTCGCCGGTGTGTGGATTTTGCGCGAACACCGCCAGGTTCAGATCCATTCGCTTCCAGTCATCACCAAATTCAAGTGTTTGCATGTACCGCTGACGGATTTGCGGCTGGCGTTGTATAAACGGCCCGTATAACTTGCGCACTACGAAATCATGTTTCAGCGTTTCACCTTCGTTTTCACCCGCGTTTACATCACTGGCAAGATTGTTTTCATACACCGCGAGATATAGCGCGACATCTTTCACCGGGCTGCGCTCGATATTCGCCACCAGTTCCACATCAAGCTGAGTTGAGGTTTTTTCAATTGCCGACAGCTCAATATCCACCAGGGCTTTTTGTGCACCAATGTTATCGAGATCACTGTCAAAACGACTATGACGACGGTAATCCGCGCCGTTGAGCACAAACTGCGGTGTGTAAATGGTACGGCTGGAATTAAAACGGCCGATCTCGCGCTGCCGGTCATCATATCGACTGTCAGCATAACGATCACGCCAGCCGATGTAATCCCAGTAAGTGACATGAAATGCAAGCGGCACAATATCAGTGACGGCCACATTGGTATGCTTCAGCTTTGAAAGCCATGCATCAGCCGGCGGACAGCTGCTACACCCTTCAGAAGTATACAGCTCCAGCACGGCAACACGATGCGACGGACTGCTGACATGGTATTCCTGCGCCGCACTCACTACCTGCACAGACAGCAGCAGGCTTAGCATTAACAGCAATCGAATTTGAATTTTCATTCAGCACCTCGGTGGCGAATCGTGGACGTGAGTGAGTCCTGAATACGACCTGCAGCAGTATTTAATAGTTCTGTAAAAACCTGACTACAAAACTTTTAGCCGCAAATGAACGCGAATCAATACAAAACACAACAATTTAAGTGTTGCGCCGCAGACGCATACATAACATTTGCGTTCATTCGCGTTCATTTGCGGCTAAAAGTTGTTTATTCACCCCTGTTTCCAGGCAATAATCAGGTCCATCACATTGGTCCCGGTCGGCCCTGTTTTCAGCAGGTCTGCCGTCGCCATCAGTGGCGCACCGGCGTTGGCGGCGGCGAGCTCGGCGTCAATATCGTAACCGCTCTGCAGGATTTGACGCGCGGTTGAGGCAAACACCACGGCACCGGCACAACGGGTGTTGCCGTCGATGCCATCGGTGCCCGCCGCCAGCACGCCGATATCATCAGATTCATGTTCCGCGTATTGCATCGACCGCTGCAGTGTATGCGCCAGTGAGAGCGCAAACGACTGGTTACGTCCGCCCATGCCGGGGCGGTCGGGTAATGTTACCGTGGTTTCCGCACCCCACAAATGCACGCCAACCGGCGCCTGTTCAAACAGCCAGCGTCCTAGCGCTTCACCTTGTAACACTGCATCACCTTTGATAAAAGTTGTGTGCAGGTAACACGGCAATTCCATGTGTTGCACTTCTTCCGCGACTGCCTGTAATGCCATCGACTGGTTGCCGATGATATGACTGTCAACGTGCATGTCAGTGTTCGACCCTGGCGGCGGTATGTCGTGCAGGTGCCGGGCAAACTGCTGCAAGGTGTCATCAGTATCGGGCGCAGATTCATTTGTCACCAGCAGCCCGGAACCGATCACCGCAGCGTCGTCACCGCGAACGTCGGACAACAGGCACTGGGTAGATTGGGTCACATGCATATAGTTGAGCAATCCACCGCCCTTGATTTTCGAGAAGCGCCGGCGCCAGGCATTGATCGCGGAAATATCTTTACCGCTCGCCAGCAGGTAACGGTTGATGGTCTGTAAATCAGCCAGCGTAATGCCGTCCTTCGGCACTTCGACCAGGCTCGACGTGCCGCCCGAAATCAGCACCAGTACGCGCGCATCTGCCGGCAGTGCGCTGACAAATGTAATCAGCGCATCACCGGCCTGCAGGCTGCTCGCGTCGGGCACGGGGTGTGAGGCTTCGTGTACAAGCACGCGCCTGTCCTTGCGCAGAGCTCTCGGTGTTGTGCGTTGCGGACAGATCAGCAGGGCCTGTTCAAACTTGACGGCATTGTCCAGCACGCCCTGCAACATCGCTGGCGCCGCCTTGCCGATAGCAATCACATGGGAAAATGGTTGTGGGTGTGCGCGGCACCACTGGCCGACAAGCTGGCGCCCGTCGACGGCTTCGAGCGCGGTGTGGAACAGGTGGGTGAGGAGCTCCCGTGAAGTTAACTCCATGGTCACAACGATACGTTGATTACATGCCGCGACTGAGGTCGTGCTTGATGTCTTCGATGTCTTCGAGACCGACCGCGATACGAATCAGCCCGTCGGATATACCGGCCTGCTGCTTTTGTTCTGGCGTCAGACGACCGTGCGTGGTCGTGGCGGGATGCGTAATCGTGGTTTTGGTATCACCCAGGTTTGCGGTAATCGAAATCATGCGCGTGGCATCCACCAGTTTCCAGCCTTCTTTTTTACCGCCCTTGAGTTCGAACGAAAGCAGCCCGCCGAAGCCGCTCTGCTGACGTTTTGCCAGCGCGTGTTGTGGATGACTCTCCAGCCCCGGGTAATACACCCGCGCAACCGCATCCTGTTGCTCCAGCCAGCGCGCCAGTTCGAGCGCATTTTCGCAATGCGCTTTCATGCGCACATGCAATGTTTCCAGGCCTTTGAGAAACACCCAGGCATTGAATGCACTCATGGTGGGGCCCGCAGTGCGCAAAAATCCGAACACCGCGTCGCCGACCACGGCCTTGCTGCCGCACACTGCGCCACCCATGCAGCGTCCCTGGCCGTCGATGTACTTGGTGGCGGAATGGATCACGATGTCCGCGCCGAGTGCCAGCGGTAATTGCAGTGCCGGCGTACACAAACAGTTATCCACCACCAGCAGGCAATCATGCCGGTGCGCAATATCGGCCAGCGCCGTAATATCCACCAGCTCGGTGAGCGGATTGGAAGGCGTTTCCATGAACAGCAAACGGGTTTTCGGCGTGATCGCTTTTTCCCAGCCGTCGAGATCGGGCAAATCCACGAACGTGGTTTCAATACCGAGCTTCGCCATGAAATTGGTCAGCAACACCGTGGTGGTGCCAAAGATACTGCGCGACGATACGATGTGGTCCCCGGTTTTGAGCAGGCCGATAAAGGTCGCGGTAATCGCTGCCATGCCCGAGGCCGTGGCGACACTGCACTCAGCACCTTCGAGCGCGGCGAGGCGCTGCTCGAACGTTCTGACCGTGGGATTGGTAAAGCGCGAATAGATATTGCCCGCCTGTTCACCGGAGAAACGCGCAGCGGCCTCGGCAGCCGAGGCAAAAACAAAACTCGAGGTCGGGAATATCGGCTCGGCGTGCTCACCTTCGGCCGTGCGTGTCTGGCCGGCACGCACTGCGCGCGTGGCAAATCCGTATTCGTCAAAATTCTTATCGAAATTGTTTTGGTCAGTCATATCATTCAATAATGTTTACTTCGGTGCCGGTTTTGACCAGCCGGTAGAGCTCGACCACGTCAGCATTACGCATGCGGATGCAGCCCATTGAAACCGGTGCGCCGATGTGTTCTTCATCGCTGGTACCGTGAATGTATATGTAACGCTGGTAGGTGTCCACATAGCCGCCGCAATTTCTGCCCGGCTCCATGCCTTCGAGCCACATGATGCGCGAGGTAATCACGTCCTCGGGAAGCTCCACGCCATTATCCATGCATTCCTGCAGCGAACCTTGCGGCACGCGCCCGATAAAGACTTCCCACGCTGGCATGGCGCCACCGATCTTGTCCTTGATGCGGTGCAGGCCGATGGGGGTTTTGTGGCTGTCGTTTTCACAGCCCGTGCCGTAACGCGAGGTTGACACCGGGTAGACATGCAACGGCGCACCATCGTCATCAAGCACGCTGAGCGTCTGGTCTTTAATACTGACGAGGAGTGAGTTCAAGCTGGTTCCGCCAATCGGCAATTAACTAGTGTGAGTAAAGTATCGCACAGGCATGTACTGCATGCTCGCACTAAGACGTACTGGTGTGTTACAGCAGAAATCTATTCCAGCTCGATACTGCCGGACACGGTGACCTGCACATCCTGCTCGCCACTTTCGATGGCCGGGGCAGCCACCGATTCCAGCGCCATGGCGCGCATACCATAACGCTGGTGCCCGCCCGGAATACCGGAGGTGGCAATATTGAGATCGACGATTTTATAGCCCTTGCGCTTGAGCTGCTGTGTGACCAGGCGTGCGCGCGCCTCGAACGCGGCCAGCGCTTCTGTTATCAGTGCATCGTCGGTGGTGTTCTTGAGTTGCGGTGACACCGTGAAGTGCATGCCCTGTAATGCGAGCCGGCTCTGCAGCTGGCCCAGCAGTTCGCTGACTTTTGCCATGTCGAGCGATTCAAGCTGGAGCGTCTGGCGTACACGCCACGAGACTATTTTGTTCTTCTGATACACCGGGTTGGTGGTGTAGGCGCTGGTTTGCAACTTGATTTGCGGGTGCTGTTTTAGCGTCGTTATGGCCCACTGGATTTTCTTGTTGACGATATCGGCCAGTTGCGCGGCATTGCTGCCCTCTTCTTCGGCATACAGGCTGGCGACGAGGGTGTCATTGGCCAGCCGAGACTGCGCGCTGGCACTCAGGTTAATGCGATCATAATGGGTTTCGGTTTCGTGGGCCTGTGCCAGTACTGGCAGGATAAACAGGAATGCGAGAATTATATTTCTCATAGTGGTGGCCTCAAGCTGTTAGTACTTAGACGACTAGCGCCCGTTACAGTTCGATAGTCTCGGCTGAATGCCTGTTCCGGCCCGACTTGGCGGCATCGTTGCGCGTGTTTTGCAGCCGGGTGAAGTAGGCCGTATCGATATCGTTGGTGATATATTTTCCGTCAAAACAGGAACAGTCAAATTCACTCAGGTTTTTATTGCCCTTGCGCACGGCTTCGATCAGATCTGGCAGATCCTGGTATACCAGCCAGTCAGCGCCAATCTCTTTTGCAATTTCTTCAACTGTCCTGTCGTGCGCAACAAATTCTTCAATCGCAGGCATGTCGATGCCGTAGACATTGGGATAGCGCACCGGTGGCGCTGCAGAAGCCATGTAGACTTTATTGGCACCGGCTTCACGCGCCATCTGGATAATCTGCCGGAGGTGGTGCCACGCACAATCGAATCATCGACCAGCAAAACGTTTTTGCCCTTGAACTCAAGATCAATCGGGTTGAGTTTCTGGCGCACGGATTTTTTGCGTTCCTGCTGGCCCGGCATAATGAAAGTGCGACCAATGTAACGGTTCTTGATAAAACCTTCGCGGTATTTCACGTCAAGATGGTAAGCCACTTCCAGCGCCGAGGTGCGGCTGGTATCGGGGATCGGTATCACCACATCGATATCGTGTTCGGGATGTTCGCGGATAATTTTTTGCACCAGCTTCTGGCCCATGCGTAAACGGGTCTTGTAAACCGATACATCATCCATGATCGAGTCGGGACGCGCGAAATACACGTACTCGAATATACACGGCACCAGCCTGGGGTTTTCTGCACACTGCTGGGTGTAGAGCCGACACTCGGAGTCGATGAACACGGCTTCGCCCGGCATCAGGTCGCGCACCAGCTCAAACCCCTGTGCCTGCAGTGCGACGCTTTCAGAAGCGATCATGTATTCAGTCTTGCCCTTGACCGTGCGCTGGCCATAAACCACCGGGCGAATACCGTAGGGATCACGGAACGCGAGCACGCCCTTGCCGACAATCATCGCTATCACCGCGTAACCACCGCGGCAGCGTTTATGCACCGCGGCGACAGCATCAAAAATATCATTGGTATCAAATACCGGTTTTGCCAGCGCGTGCAGTTCATGTGCAAACACATTGAGCAGGGCCTCGGTATCAGATTCGGTATTGAGATGGCGCAGGTCTTCCTGAAACAGCTCGGTCTTCAGGTCTTCGGTATTGGTGAGGTTGCCGTTATGCGCCAGCGCAATGCCGTAAGGTGAGTTGACATAAAACGGTTGCGCTTCCAGCGATGATGCACAGCCGGCGGTCGGATAACGCACATGGCCGATGCCCATGTTGCCGACCAGGCGTTGCATATGCTGTTTGTAGAATACATCGCGCACCAGGCCATTGCCCTTGCGCATGTAAAACTTGCCATCCTTGCAGGTCATGATACCGGCGGCATCCTGGCCGCGGTGCTGTAATACCGATAATGCTTCGTAAATATCGAGACTAACCGGCGAATGACCCACAATACCAACAATGCCGCACATAATTATTTATCCACCACACCCTTCATGCCTTCCGGGATTGCTTCGGGCAGGGCTTGCGGAATTTGCGCCGGATCGAAAGTCATTTGCATGTCCGGCGGCAGGTAATCCTGCAATTCAACAGCGACGCGTTCAAAACGTTCGAGCAAATTCGAATCTTGCCACCAGTCCTGCTCGGGTAACGGTGTCATACCACCCACCACGACGAACACCAGCACGATCAGGCCACCGCGCAAAAAACCGAACAGCAGGCCAAATACACGGTCGGCACCCGAGAGCCCGGTTTTTTTCACCATACCTGATACCAGGAAATTGACCAGCGAACCGACCATCAGGGTGAGCACGAACAAGACGCCAAAACCGATAGCCTGGCGCACAGCTTCAGATTCAATACTGGAAGGCAGCGCAGCCGCCAGCCGGGGTGCGAAGGTGACCGCGATCCAGATAGCTATCAGCCAGCTGGCCAGCGAGATGGCTTCCTTGACGAAGCCCCGCATCAGGCTAAAACCAGTCGACAGGAGAATGACAAATATGATGACTACATCAACGACGGTCATGAGTACCCCAAAGCTGCGCGAGAAAGGCGCGATTATACGCCCATCGACCGCCTGATTCTACGCTGAGCATCAATCTATCGGTCAGGGGTGCGTGGTGATGAAGGATTTGATTTTTCGGTCTTTATTCAGCTTGTCACTCACTACCTGCAGGCGCTCCTTGTCGAGTTCGGGACCGATACGCACACGGTAGACTTTTTTGCCGTCCATGATGATGTCATCGACATAAGCGTGACCGTATTTCTTCAGCCCGGCGGCAAACTTGTCAGCATTTGCTTTTGAGCTAAAGGTGCCCGCCTGCAGTGCCCAGGCCTGCACCGGTTCCTGTGCCTGCTGCTGTTGCTGTTTCTCCACCTGTTTGATTTTGGCATCGACCGGTGTGGGTATCGGCTCGAGCCGGGTCTGGCTGAGCGGCGGGAATGCAGGCGGCGCAGGTATCTCAATCGTGCGCGCTTCGCGCGAGCGATAGCCTGAGCCATCGAGCAGCGCGGGGATGAATATCACCCCCAGCGCAACCAGTACTATGGCGCCGATAATGCGTTGTTGTAACTCTGTTCCCATCAGCTGTGTATCGCTCACTCTAATCTGCCGGCGGTAGTGCAGGCTCGGTACTAAAAAACTGTTTTGCGGCTGCCACGGTGACAAACGAACCCAGGATAATTATACGATCATCCGGGTCCGCATCATGCACTGCCGCGGCGCAGGCCGCTTCGACCGTGTCGCTGGCGCAGAGTTTAACATCGCCCGTGTGTTCAGGCGCAGCCTGAATCAGGCTGGCCATGGTGTTTGCATCCAGTCCGCGGCCAACCGATGTCAGGCCGGCGCTGTACCAGGCGTCAACCAGTGGCGATAACTGTGCAATCACTGCCGACACCGGCTTGTCTGCCAGCATGGCGATGACCACGCGGGTTTTACCGGCACATGCCCGGGTTTGCAAATGCGTGATGATAGCGCTGACGGCCTGGGTGTTATGTGCGACATCGACGATCACCTGTGGCGCATCGCGCAACTGCTCGAGACGACCGGCGAGCTGGACATTGTTCAGGCCGCTGGCGATATGCTGCTGGTTAATCGGCAGTGCCGGCTGTAGCGCGCGTAATGCCATTATCGCAGTCGCCGCATTGCCCAGCTGGAAATCACCTGCCAGCGCAGGCAATGGTAAATCCCGCAGGCTGAAGCTAGCGGCATCCAGTTGCCAGCTGCCAGTAGTATTTCGAACATGGAAATCACGCCCGATGACAGATAAATGCGCAGACTGGTCAACGGCATGTTGCAGCAGAGTGTGCGGCGGCTCGGGGTCGCCGCAGATCACGGTTTTGTTACGCCGCATAATGCCGGCTTTTTCAAAGCCAATGGCTTCGCGGTTATCACCCAGCCAGTCGGTATGATCGATATCAATCGAGGTAATCACCGAGACATCAGGTTGCATGATATTGACGGCATCGAGCCGGCCGCCAAGACCGACTTCCAGCAATACCAGGTCGGGTTTTGCACGCATGAACACATCCAGCGCCGCCAGGGTGCCGAATTCAAAATAGGTCAGCTGCTGCTCGCCGCGTGCCTGGTCGATGCGCTCAAACGCTTCACACAAACGCGCGTCATCAACATCACGGCCATTGATTCGTATGCGCTCGTTATAACGCGAAATGTGCGGCGAGGTATAGGCGCACACGTTCAGCCCGGCGGCAGTTGCGATACTCTGCACCATGGCCACCACCGAACCCTTGCCGTTGGTACCGCCGATAATAATAAGCGGACAGTCGAAATGGTCAGCAATACCGGCAGCTTCGCGCACACGGTCGATGCGCTCAAGGCCGAGTTCGATTTCAGCGGGGTTCAGTGTTTCCTGCCAGGCCAGCCACTGCGCGAGTGAGTTGTATCTCATAGATTATAACTTTAAAGGCGAAACCGCAGAGGCGCAGAGGCGCCGAGAAAACATTTTTTAGTAAAATAATTACTCACCGCAAAGACGCAAAGGTCGCAAAGTAAAAACAGTATGTTTTTTGTTCAATGCTTGAAGATATATGAAGTGCCCAGCAAGTATATGCCGTTTCTAAAAAGGTGTTTTTAACATCAATAATTTTTTCTTTGCGACCTTTGCGTCTTTGCGGTCAATTTGTTTGTAAACTATAAGACGGTTTTCTCTGCGTCCTCTGCGCCTCTGCGGTTTCGCTTTGAATCCGTTAGACCTTCTGCACAGCAGGTTTGTTGGACAGCATCAGGCACAGGCTGGCGATGCGGTCGCGCAGGTCGCGGCGATCGACAATCATGTCGATGGCGCCGTGCTCGAGCAGAAACTCGCTGCGCTGGAAACCTTCGGGCAGTTTTTCACGCACGGTCTGCTCGATCACGCGCGGGCCGGCAAAACCGATCAGCGCATTGGGTTCACCGATATTGATATCGCCCAGCATGGCAAAGCTGGCGGAGACACCGCCCATGGTGGGGTCGGTCATCACCGAAATATAAGGAACACCTTTGCTGGCCAGTTTCGCCAGCACCGCGCTGGTCTTGGCCATTTGCATCAGCGAATACAGCGCTTCCTGCATGCGCGCACCGCCCGAAGCGGAAAAACATACCAGCGGAATTTTATGTTCGAGCGCGACATTGGCTGCACGCACAAATTTTTCACCCACTACCGAGCCCATCGAGCCGCCCATGAAGCGAAAATCGAAGGCGACAGCGACCAGGTCAACGCCTTTGACCTTGCCGCGTTGTGCGATTAGTGCGTCGTGTTCATTGGTGTTTTTCTGTGCGATCAGCAGACGATCTTTGTATTTTTTGGTGTCTTTGAACTTGAGCTTGTCGAACGGCACCAGTTCGGCGCCGATTTCTTCGCGCGGCTCGGCATCGAGAAAAATATCCAGCCGGCGCCGGCCAAATACGCGCATGTGGTGATTGCACTTGGGACAGACATCCTGGTTGCGTTCCAGCTCGGCGCGGTAGAGCACCGCGCTGCAGGAATCACACTTGGTCCACAGCCCTTCGGGCACCTGGCCCTTGGTCGAACCTTCGGTGCGAATCCGCGATGGCATCAATTTTTCGAACCAGCTCATGCTCATTTTGTGCCTCTGCCCGGTCAGGCTGTCTTTATTTTACTGGCACCGGCTGCATCCATCGCATTGCGCATGGAGGCAAGAATTTCGGTGACATCAGTAATGATTTTGTCGGTATTTCCGGAATTTTCCGCCATTCTGGTAACTATAGCACTCCCAACAACAACTGCATCCGCACACGCTGAAATACTCGCCGCGGTGGCCGCATCCTTGATACCAAAGCCGACGCCTACCGGCATTTTAATGTGCTTGCGAATGGCCGTCATCTTCTCTGCCACCTCGGCGACATCCAGCGTGGCCGCACCGGTGACGCCCTTGAGAGAAACGTAATAGGCAAAGCCGCTGGCGACCGCGGCGATTTTATCCATGCGCGCCTCGGTGGTGGTGGGCGCAAGCAGGAATACCGGATCGATAGCGTGCTGTTTGAGTGCGGCGACATACTCACTGCCCTCTTCCGGCGGCATGTCGACGGTAATAACGCCGTCGATACCGGCGCTCTCTGCCTGCGCGGCGAAGACCTCGTAACCCATGACTTCGATCGGGTTGAGATAGCCCATCATGATGATCGGCGTTTCCGCGTCAGTCTGGCGGAACTGCTGCACCACCTTGAATACATCGTGCAGGCTGGTGTGGTGTTCGAGCGCGCGTTCGGCGGCCAGCTGGATCACCGGGCCGTCGGCCATGGGATCGGAAAACGGCACGCCCAGCTCGATGATGTCGGCGCCGGCTTCCACCATGGCGTGCATCAGCGGCAGGGTCACCTCGGGCTGCGGATCCGAGGTCATGATGTAGGGAATCAGCGCCTTGCGAGATTGCGCCTGCAAGTGTTCAAAACGGGCGGTCAGGCGACTCACAGTTTGATCCCCTCGATGCGCGCGACGGTATTGATGTCCTTGTCGCCGCGGCCGGAAAGATTGACGATAATGCGCTGCTCGGGCTTCATCGTGGCCGCGAGTCTTGACCGCGTAGGCCATGGCGTGGCTCGATTCGAGCGCCGGGATAATGCCTTCGATGCAGCGTCAGCTGGTGGAAAGCCGCCAGCGCTTCTTCGTCGGTGATCGCCACGTAGTTCAGCCCGGCCGATGTCTTTCAGCCAGGCATGCTCGGGGCCGACGCCGGGATAATCCAGCCCGGCCGAGACCGAGTGGGTTTCGATGATCTGGCCGTCGTCGTCTTCCATCAGGTAGGTGCGGTTGCCGTGCAGCACGCCCGGCTTGCCGGCGCACAGCGGTGCGGCATGGTGGCCGGTTTCGATGCCATCACCGGCCGCTTCGACACCGATACATGCGCACGCTCTCGTCCTCGAGGAACGGGTGAAACAGGCCGATGGCATTGGAACCACCGCCGACGCAGGCGACCAGCGCATCGGGCAGGCGCCGGTCATCTCTTGGCATCTGGCGGCGCGCCTCGCGGCCGATCACGCGCCTGGAAATCGCGCACCATCGTCGGGATACGGATGCGGCCCGGCGACGGTGCCGATGATGTAGAAGGTGTTGTCGACATTGGTCACCCAGTCGCGCATGGCTTCGTTGAGCGCGTCCTTCAGCGTTTTCGAACCCGATGTCGACCGGCACCACCTTGGCGCCGAGCAGTTTCATGCGGTAGACATTGGGCGCCTGGCGCTTGATGTCTTCGGCGCCCATGTAGACCACGCATTCCATGCCGAAGCGCGCCGCCACCGTGGCCGTGGCGACGCCGTGCTGGCCGGCGCCGGTCTCGGCGATCACGCGCGTCTTGCCCATGCGCGCGCGCCAGCAGCGCCTGGCCGATGGTGTTGTTGATCTTGTGCGCGCCGGTGTGGTTCAGGTCTTCGCGCTTGAGATAAATCTGCGCGCCGCCGGTTTGTCGCGACAGACGCTCGGCGTGATACAGCGGGCTGGGACGGCCGACGTAGTGCGCGAGATCAGCATCGAACTGCGCCTGGAAGTCGGCATTGTGTTGTGAATTGTTCATAGGCATCGCGCAGTTCGTCGAGCGCCTGCATCAGGGTTTCGGAGACAAAACGCCCGCCGTAAATACCGAAATGCCCGCGTTCATCGGGCATTGCACGCGTAATCTTATCATTTGCCCATTCAGCTCATTCGTTAATCGTTCACCTCGTTTCATGAATGCCGCAATCAGTGCCGCATCCTTGATACCTTTTTCACGTTCGACCCCGCTGCTGACATCAACCGCCCAGGGTTTGACGATGCGAACGGCTATCGGCGACATTGATCCACGCGCAGACCACCGGCCAGTATCAGCGGCTTCGGCAAAGCTGCGGAATACGTGCTCCAGTCGAAGCTCTCGCCGGTGCCGCCATCTGCGCCCGGCGCATGGCTGTCGAGCAACAGACCACGCGCATCGCGGTATTGTTCAGCCTCAAGCACCAGGTTTTCTGATGCTTGTGCCATTCCCAGTGCCTTGATATACGGCCGTGAGAACTGGCTGCAGAACGCTGGCGGTCTCGCTGCCGTGAAACTGCAGCAGGTCAATCGGCACGGCGTCCAGCACGCTGTTGATCGTTGTTGCATCGGCATCCTTGAACAGGGCCACCGTGGTGACAAACGCCGGCAGTTCGCGACAGATCTGCTGACGCGCGGGCGATATCGATATGGCGCGGACTGCTGTCGTAAAACACCAGGCCGATCGCATCAACACCATGCTCGGCTGCGCAGAGCGCATCCTGAACACGGGTAATACCGCAGATTTTAACACGGGTGTGGTGCATGTCTTTGATATGAAAACGATTGTTTAATCAGTGCCCGGCTGACAGCCAGCGAGTAATCAGAGCGCAGTATATATGAGCCGTGCCGGCTGCGCGCTTAAGCGAATCTCGGCAACACACCGCTCGGTGGCAGCTGGTAGTGCTGCGGGTATTCCACGCAACCAGGTAGAGTCCGTCGGCGGCGCGGTCGGCCCGGCCCGGGTGCGGTCTTTCAGTTCGAGCAGCTCGCCGAGCCACGATTGCGGCTGCTCGCCGCGCCCGATCACCAGCAGGCTGCCGACGATATTGCGCACCATGTGGTGCAAAAAAGCATTGGCGCGAATATCAACGAGGATGTAATCCGCATCGCGCCTGAGTTCGATCGATTCCATAAAGCGCCGCGCATGCGTGGCCTGGCAGGCGGCCGAGCGAAACGAGGAAAAATCCCGTTCGCCGAGCAGCGCCTGCGCGGCCGTCTGCATCGCGTCGACATCGAGCGTATCGTAGATCCAGCTGACACGACCGTGCTGTAATGCCGAACGCGCACGCCGGTTGAGAATAATATAACGATAGGCACGCATCACCGCGCTGAAACGCGCACTGAATTCATCATCCACCTCACGCGCCCAGTGTACGCAGACATCATCCGGCAAATGCGCATTGGCGCCCATCACCCAGGCCTTGAGCTCGCGCGTGCTGGCACAGTCAAAATGCACCACCTGCCCGGTGGCATGCACCCCGGTGTCGGTGCGGCCGGCGCAGGTCAGCTGGACATCATGATCCGCCACAATCGAAAGCGCCTGCTGCACCACCGCCTGCACGGTACGCGTACCGTGCGCCTGCATCTGCCAGCCGTTGAAACGGCTGCCGTCATATTCAATTCCCAGTGCGATACGTTGTGTCATGTGATCGTCGTAGTCAGGAACGTAAACCATAATATCCACAGATGAACGCAAATGAACACAGATAAACCACTGAATGTATAAGTTTGTGCGCCGCGGCGCACAAACAAATATCAGTTTTTTATCTGCGTTCATTTGCGTTCATTTGCGGATTAATTTTTTATACCTTAAAACGCAAACGGCATCAGCGTTGCTGATGCCGTCAGGGTCAAACGAGGTACTGACTACGCGCTGAGTTCTGCCAGCAGGCCCTGGGCCTCGGACTTCTGCTCGTCGTTGCCTTCAGCGATGACTTCTTCGAGGATACTGCGCGTACCCTCACTGTCACCCATATCGAGATAAGCACGCGCCAGGTCGAGCTTGGTGCTGACTTCGTCGACATCATCCAGGTCAGACAGGTCAATATCGGAACCATCATCTGTGTCTGCTGATACGCTCGCAGTATCGCTGGCTGATTGCGCGACTTCTTCAACTTCGTTGCTTAGATCGAGGTCAAAATCCATATCGGCCGAGGTATCAGCAGCCGGCGCTGCTGCCGCTTCGTCACTTAAATCCAGGTCGAAATCAAGATCCGCGGCTGTGGCTTTGTCGGCCTCATCGCTGGTTATATCAAGCTCAGAGGCTTCGATATCCAGCGAAAATTCGTCTTCAGCCGGGGCAGCTTCATCCAGTTTTACCGCTTCAGCATCACTGAGATCAAACTCCAGCTCATCTTCGGCAGAAGCGGGCGTAGCGTCTTTCAGATCCGGCAGTGCTGCATCGCTCGAGGTGTCATCGTCCAGGCTGAAATCAAGATCAGCAACCTCATCCGTTGCAGTTTCAGCACCCAGATCAAAATCCATTTCCGGTGCAGCGGACGACACCAGGTCGTCCAGCGCCAGGTCACCGACCATATCTGCGCCCTTGAACAGTGCGTGATCAGGAATCAGGTCTGCACCCATCGCTGCTATCTTGGTCCAGCTGGCACCACTACCGCCGGTGCGCTTGTGCATTTCAGTGGCAAGCTCACCGAATGCACTGGCATTTTTGCTGGCAAAGTGCGTTTCCGCCAGTTTCATGCGATAGCCATCGTTTTCGGGGTGCTCTTTAATTGCATTTTGCAGCAGCTCTTCAGCCTGCTGATAAATACCGTAGGCCAGGTAGACATCTGCTTCGGCGATGATATCGTCACGTGCTTCTTCAGCAGGCGCTGCCTGGGTAACAATGGTGTCTTCGGCTGACGGTGGCAGTACCAGCGTGGCATCGGAATCAAATTTTTCAGCGGCCTTTTCAGCAGCGGCCATGGACGCATCGACTTCTTCATCGGACACATGCTGGCTCACAGCCTTGTCATCAATCATGTCGGCAACACTGGCGAGGTCGTCGTCTTCATCCAGTACAGATGAAGTGGCGACGACAGGTGCAGCGGCCATGCCGGAAGCATTGCCTCGACGGCGTTTCACTATCATGTAAACCAGTCCCATGATCAGCAGCAGGCCACCACCGGCAGCTGCAAGCACGAGTGGATTGTTCAGCAGATTAGCGACCAGGCCCTGCGGGCGCGGTTGCACGTAGTCAATGACAGGTGCTTCATCGACATAGGTTTCCTGCATCGGCGCTGCATCCATCATCTCCTGCGCGGCCTGTTGTTCATCAACAAATACATTTTCTGCCTGCTCGTCAGTCAGCATATCCGACTCAGCTTCGCCCTCAGCCAGTGCTGTTGTTTCTTCAGCAGGCATTTCTTCCAATGGCATACCTTCAGTTGGCATACCTTCAGATGGCATCGCATCTTCGGCTGATGTCAGCAATTCATCACTTTCGTCAGCGGCTAGCTCTGCATCCATCCCTTCAGCAACTTCGCCACCAGCTGCAGCCGACTGCATTTCTGCCAGGCTCACGTCTTCAATACTGAGCAGGCGCTTCATCCGGTTGACCTGTGACTCCAGTATTTCTACTTCGCCCTGCAGTGATTCTTTTTCTACGCGCTCGGTTTCAAGACGCTCTTCAGCCAGTGCCAGTTGTGCGCGCAACTCTTCAACGCTCATGTCACCGAGATTGCCTGCAGCGCCAGTGGCTGCACCGCCTTTGCCTGCACTGACAATTGAAAGTCGCGCATCGGCTTTGGCATCAGCAGCCGCAGTACTGCCGGCAGCAGACCCGGCCATTGTGGATGATGGTTTAGCACTGGACACTGCCTGTTGATACTCACGCCAGAGCGCATGCTGCTGACGTACCAGCGCCACGGCTTCGGCCTGTGACACCGAGGTGATTTCATTGCGATCTGGAACGCGCAAAATATAGCCGCGCTTGAGACCATTTACGTTGTCGTTAATGAACGACTCCGGATTAGTCCGGAGCATTGCGAGCATCATTTGTTCTACTGAGACCGATTGATCAGGCCGTAGCGCATCGGCCAGACTCCAGGCCGTATCGCCCTTTTTTATTCTATAGTCTGCATTCCCCGCGGGCGTGTAAGACGCTCGCGGCGCTGGCGCTGCTGCCGGTGATGCCTGTGATCGCGGCGCCGGTGTTGGAGTCACTGCAGGGGTGGTGCTGTATGCGGGCCGTGATGATGTGTCAGTTGGTCGAACAGCTGATGCGGCCGCCGGGCGCGAATCAGAAACCGCGGGACGTGCCGCGCTTTCCTGGCCCATGAATACTGGCGGATCGAGCAGGATGGTGTATTCACGCAACAAGTGGCCTTTGGGCCAGTCGACTTCTACGAGGAAATTCAGAAACGGTTCGCGAATCGGTTTGCTGGTGGTCACCGTTATATAAGGAACACCGTTTTTGATTTTGCTGCCGAACTTCAGGTTTTGCAGCATAAACGGACGATCAAGACCTGCACGACTGAATTCTTCGCGCGTGGCCAGTTTTACAATCATGGTTTCAGTGTCTTCAGGAACCGCTGATAACAACTCGATTTCTGCATCGAGTTCCTGGTTCAGCGCTGAATTGACTTCGATACCGCCCAGCCCGAGAGTGAAGCCGTCGAGAGGCAGCAAAGCTGACCCCATAACCAAGGCAATGAACAATTTACGCACTGGTATTCCCCTTTTAATCCTGTATTAACAAGGACTTGCAGCCCTGTGGTGACCCCGTTGAGGTGTTCTTATTGTTATCTTCACAATACACTTGAAGATTGTTTGTCTAAATATAGGTTATAAATACTCTTTTATCAAAATCTCTGCAATTTGCACGCTATTTAATGCTGCGCCCTTGCGCACATTATCCGACACCACCCACAGGTTCAGACCGCGCTCATGCGAGATATCTTCGCGAATACGGCTGACATATACCGGGTCATGGTTCGCGCCTTCGGTCACTGCCGTGGCATAACCGCCATCCTTGCGCTGATCAAGCACCACCACGCCGGGCGCATTCTTCAGCAGCTTGCGTGCCTGCTCGGCGGTAATCTTATCGCGGGTTTCTATATGCACGGCTTCTGAATGACCGTAGAACACCGGCACGCGCACCGCGGTGGGATTGACCATGATGCTGTCGTCTTCAAATATCTTGCGCGTTTCCCATACCATTTTCATTTCTTCCTTGGTGTAACCATTATCCTGAAACACATCAATCTGCGGCAACACGTTAAACGCGATTTGCTTCGGATACACGTCCGCTTTAAACGGTTTTGCATTTAACAGGTTTGCAGTTTGCGATGCGAGTTCTTCTATTGCTTCCTTTCCGGTTCCGGATACCGCCTGGTAAGTCGCCACATTGATGCGTTCGATACCGACTGCATCGTGTATCGGTTTCAGGGCCACCAGCATCTGTATAGTTGAACAGTTCGGGTTGGCAATAATGCCGCGGTTTTTATACTGCGCTATTGCATGCGGATTGACTTCCGGTACCACCAGTGGAATATCGTCGTCATACCTGAACTGCGAAGTGTTATCGACGACCACGCATCCTGCAGCCGCGGCTTTAGGTGCCAGGTCTTTTGAAATTGAAGCGCCCGCGGAAAACAGCCCGATCTGTGCTTTCGACCAGTCGAACGCATCGGCATCCTCTACAGTCAGGAATTTTTTGCCGAACTCAACTTTTTTACCTGCTGAACGACTGCTCGCCAGTGCATACACCTTGCCGACCGGAAACTTGCGCTCGGCAAGAATCGACAACATGGTTTCACCTACAGCACCGGTAGCGCCAAGCACTGCTACATCGAATGTCTTGCTCATTTACTTAGATTCCATAAAAAAATCAAAAACTTTTTGCCGCGAATAACGCAAAAGACGCGAATGTAAAAAAATTAAAGATACTTTATTGCGTTCTTCGCGGACACATTAACTAGAGTTCAGCCAGTACAGCATCACCCATTTCTACGGTGCCAATCTGCTTGCAGCCTGCGGCCATGATGTCGGCGGTGCGCAGGCCTTTGTCCAGTACTTTGCCGACCGCGGCTTCGATAGCATTAGCTTGTGCGGCATGATCAAGACTGTAACGCAGCATCATGGCAACCGACAAGAGTGTCGCCAGCGGATTGGCCACGCCCTTGCCGGCAATATCAGGCGCCGAACCATGAATCGGTTCATACATGCCCTTGCCGTTTGCATCCAGCGACGCTGATGGCAGCATACCAATCGAGCCGGTCAACATGGCCGCTGCATCAGACAGAATATCACCAAACATATTTTTGGTGACCATTACGTCAAACTGTTTGGGCCACTTCACCAGCTGCATTGCAGCATTATCGACATACATGTGGCTGAGCTCGACGTCGGGGTAATCCTTGCCGACCTTCTCCACGCATTCGCGCCACAGTTCCGAGACTTCAAGTACATTGGCCTTATCGACCGAGCACAAACGTTTGTTGCGCTTCATGGCGATATCAAATGCGACGCGTGCGATGCGGTCGATTTCGTGCTCGCTATATACCAGCGTATTGAAACCTTCACGCTCGCCGTTGTCTTTTACACGGATGCCACGCGGCTCGCCAAAATAGATACCTCCGGTGAGTTCGCGCACGATCATGATGTCCAGCCCGGACACGACTTCGGGCTTAAGCGATGAGGCATCAGCCAGCTGTGGATACAAAATTGCCGGGCGCAGGTTAGCAAACAGTTCAAGTTCGGAACGCAACCCGAGCAGGCCGCGCTCAGGGCGCAATTCACGCGGCAGCTTTTCATACTGCGGGCCACCCACTGCGCCGAGCAGAATCGCATCGGATGCGCGCACCAGCGCCAGGGTTTCATCGGGCAGCGGCTTGCCGGCCGCGTCATAACCTGCACCGCCGACCGGGGCATGTTCAAGCGCGATATCGAGGCCCTGCGTTTTTAGATGATTCAGCAGCTTGACCGCTTCGGCGACAATTTCAATGCCGATGCCATCACCGGGCAGGATCGCAATCTTTTTTGTCATAGTATTCAGCAGCCTGTCTGGCTGCGACCAGTGTATTACAGGGGAAATAAGGAGGCGGGATTATACGCTATTTATACCAGCAAGTGACTGTATTCTATAGTGACGACCGGGTTTTTATCACGCCAGCCGGTATGCTACATTGCAACTGCAGGCGACACAGTGATAGCGGGGCAAAAACATGAACACGCTGATGGCAAACGTCTAGCGCTCGGACAAGAAATAACGCCAGATGCGCTAGAACACAAACTGGTAGCCTAGATTGATCGATACGTCTTCAACCTTAACCTGGTAACCATCGGCTTCATAAACTGGCCCGGCATAATTAAATGTCAGCCCCCAGTTTTGCCAGCGGCTTTCGATAATCAGGCTGGTAGCAAATGTCACTGATGTCCCCTTCTGCTCGAGTGCCAGCCGCTCATTTGTTGCAGTACTGGTTAACAGCACATCGCCGTTGAATCGCGCCACACCCAGGCCAAGCCCCAGGCCTGCACGTGTATAGGTGCCGTTTACCGCGTGATCACCCCACTGGTAAAACGCAGTCGGTACAACATAGTAAAACAGGCCGCTGGTTTCTGTACCCAGGTCAACAAAGCTATCACTTCCCACCTGTTGCTGGTTTGCATTAAACGAAGACACGTTAAACACGAACGTCATGCCGGTATTTTTTATTGAGAAGAAATACGGCCGCGTGCTGTAACTTATAAAGTAAGACTCTTCATTGCGTTGCACAATCTTGCCTTCGGCATTGTCTGAAGTTCTGACTGCGCGTATACCGGCCTGGCGCGTACCCACACCCAGCTTGAGGGTGGCGCCATTCACAAAGTAATCCCATGCCCAGTCACTAAAATCCATCTCGGCTGCCTGGCCCGCAGGCGCGACCAGCAGCAAACAGGTAATGATGATTTTCTTGTTCATGCTTACAGTGTAGGCATGATCTGGCGGGAACTATGGCGTCACTTTCGGCTTTGTCTGCGAAAAGCTGCCGCCTGTCGGATAGCAGGAAACAGGGCCTTCAAAACAGCCAGGGTGCCGACTGTTTTCGCTGGTTTTCGTAGTGCTTTATGTCATCCGCGTGCTGCAGGGTTAAACCAATATCATCCAGTCCGTTCAACATGCAGTGCTTGCGAAATGCATCAATTTCAAAGCTGTATGACTTCTGCCCCGCTGTCAGGGTTTGTGATTCAAGATCGATAGAAAACTGCATGCCCTTGTCGGCTGCTACGGCTGTGAATAGATCATCAATATCGGCAGCTGACAGCGTCACCGGCAACAGGCCGTTCTTGTAACTGTTGTTAAAAAATATATCGGCAAAACTCGGAGCGATGACCGCACGAAAACCGAAGTCGGTCAGCGCCCATACCGCGTGTTCGCGCGATGAACCGCAGCCGAAATTTTCACGCGCGAGCATAATACTCGATGTGTCGTAGGGCGACTGGTTCAGAATAAAATCAGGATTGACACGCCGACTGGCGTTATCGATATCCGGTGCACCGGGATCCAGATAACGCCAGTCATCGAATGCATTCGGACCAAAACCAGTGCGCTTGATTGATTTTAGAAACTGCTTTGGAATAATCGCATCAGTATCGACATTGGGTCGATCCAGTGGTGCGACAATGCCCGTGTGTTTTGTAAATGCCTGCATTGTATTTACCTGTCTTGTTGTCCTGCTTGTCGTGTGAAAACTGAAAAGATTTTAAGGCGAAACCACAGAGGCGCAGAGTACACAGAGGAAAAACAAATATTATTATTTTGATAAAAATTGTTTGAATTGATTTGATCTCACATCAAATCAAACTATCTGTGTTCTTAACATACAGTTTTTCTCTGTGTACTCTGCGCCTCTGCGGTTTCGCTTCTAAATGTTTATCTTCTAAAGGTTTATGATTTCACCGTGATATCTACAAAATGTCCGTGGACTGCCGCCGCGGCCGCCATTGCCGGGCTCACCAGGTGGGTGCGCCCGCCCTGCCCCTGGCGGCCTTCAAAATTTCGATTTGAAGTTGATGCGCAGCGTTCGCCAGGCTCCAGCCGATCAGCGTTCATCGCAAGGCACATCGAACACCCCGGTTCACGCCACTCAAAACCCGCACTGATAAAAATTTTATCCAGGCCTTCTGCCTCGGCCTGCTGTTTTACCAGGCCTGAACCGGGCACGACCATGGCCAGTGTCACATTGCCCGCAACGTGCTTACCTTCGGCAATTTTTGCCGCTTCACGTAAATCTTCGATGCGCGAGTTGGTACACGAACCGATGAAGACTTTATCGACATCGATTTGTGCAATTGGCGTTCCGGCCTCAAGCCCCATATAAGCCAGCGCCTTGCGCATGCCATCAGCTTTGACAGTGTCCTTCACTGCCGCCGGATCCGGCACCTGTGCATCGATTGACACCACCATCTCGGGCGATGTCCCCCAGGTCACCTGCGGCCTGATTGAGGCGGCATCAATGCGCACCACCTTGTCGAATTTTGCATCTGCATCACTCACCAGCGTTGTCCAGTACGCCACTGCCCTGTCCCAGGTATCTGCCAGCGGCGAATACGGACGGCCTTTCACATAATCAATCGTGGTTTGATCTACCGCAACCATGCCGGCGCGGGCACCGGCTTCGATCGCCATGTTGCACACGGTCATGCGGCCTTCCATGCTGAGCGCACGAATTGCATCACCGCCAAACTCGATTGCATAGCCATTACCACCTGCGGTACCGATCTCACCGATAATTGCGAGCACAATATCTTTTGCGGTGATACCCGCGTGCACAGTGCCATCAACACTCACCAGCATGTTTTTGCTTTTATTCTGCAGCAGGCACTGGGTTGCGAGCACATGCTCGACTTCCGAGGTACCAATGCCAAATGCCAGTGCGCCGAATGCACCGTGGGTGGAGGTATGCGAATCACCGCAGACCACGGTCATGCCGGGAAGCGTCGCACCCTGCTCGGGGCCAATCACGTGCACGATGCCCTGGCGCACATCAGCCATGTCGAACTCGGTGAGGCCAAATTCGCGGCAGTTGCTGTCGAGGGTTTCCACCTGGATTTTTGACACCGGGTCAGTGATCCCCAGGCGCCTGTCCGTGGTCGGTACATTATGGTCCGGCACGGCCACGATCGAGCTGGTGCGCCACGGCTTTCGACCCGCCAGGCGCAGGCCTTCGAAAGCCTGCGGCGAAGTCACTTCGTGCACCAGATGACGGTCGATATACAGCAGGGCGGTACCGTCATTTTCGGTCCGTACCACGTGGTCGTCCCACAATTTGTCGTAAAGCGTTTTAGCGGTCATGCGTGTCTCCTCTGTCGGCAAGAATAGGCAATAAAGCGTCATTACACAAATTCATTATTTTCATGTAATCTATTCCATATGGATATAGTATCGATACGTACTTTTCTGTCGCTGGCCACCACAGGCTCCTTTTCGCGCAGCGCAGAGGCCCTGTTCGTCACCCAGCCGGCGGTCAGCAAACGCATAGCCACACTTGAAGCATCGCTTGGCGTCAACCTGTTCGATCGAATCGGCAAGCACGTACTGCTCACCGAAGCCGGTCGTGCGCTGATCCCCGGCTGCGAACGCATTCTTGCGGAAATGGATGAAACTCAACGCATACTCGGTAACCTGCACGGCCAAATGCGAGGCACCCTGGGCATGGCCACCAGCCACCACGTCGGCCTGCATCGCCTGCCAGCAGTACTGCGCAAATATACCCGGCAATACCCTGATGTGATGCTGGATATACACTTTATGGATTCAGAGCAGGCGTTCCCGAAAATTCTCAGCGGTGAAATCGAGCTGGCGATCGTTACCCTGCCCAACACCCCGCTGGCGAACCTGAAACATATTCCCGTGTGGTCAGATCCCATGCATTGTGTCGTGGCCAGGCACCACCCCCTGGCTAAAACCGATAAGGTGACACGCAAACAGTTGTTACAATATTCCGCCATTTTGCAAACACCCGGCACGCATACGCGCAACCTGGTTGACGCCGCCCTTGGTAACAGCCAGCCGCAAAAAATATTACTGGAGACAAATTACCTGGAAACCATTAAGGCCATGGTAGAAGCCGGTCTTGGCTGGAGCATGTTGCCGGATTCAATGATCGGCAAAAGCTTGAGCTCGGTAAGTATTAATAAACTGAAGATAGACCGCCACCTCGGCATTGTGGTGCACGAAAAACGCACACTGTCGAATGCTGCAAAAGGCATGCTGAGCTTACTGCAGGATGAATAACTTCATGGGTGCAGGCGATTTATTTAGAAAATTTCAGAAAGCGCCAGGTGATCACTGTCGCGAACACAGTGCAGGCGGATGCAAAACTGAAAAGATACGCTGCGCCATACTCGTCCCACACCACGCCACTGACCAGGCTGCCAACTGCAACCCCGGCGCCGTAAGACACGCTCGAATACAGCGCCTGTCCCCTGCCCTGGTGATTACCGGTAAAGAACCTGTGCACCAGCGAAATTCCGACTGAATGAAACACACCGAATGAAAATGCATGCCCGAGTTGCGCAATAAACAACAAGGCCAGATTATCGACATAAAAACCGATCAATAACCAGCGCAGCGAAGTCAGTAACAAGGTAATAATCAGCAGTTTTCGCACACCGTATCTCGGCAGTAGACGATACATCAATAAAAACATGACAACTTCGGCAAGCACACCAATCGCCCACAACAGGCCGATTACCCGGGATGAGTAACCATGTTCCTCGAGGTAGATGGTGTAAAACGTGTAGTACGGGCCGTGACTGCACAGCATCAGAAAACACACCACGAAGAAAGCCATCACCCGCGGTTGCCGAATGACACGCCATATCGGCGAATGATCGGCATGCGGCATATTGAGTTTTTCCGGCACGATAAAACTGCACACTGCGATCGCAGCAAACAACAGCAGTGATCATAAGCGGAATAAGCTCGACCGAATTCGACTGCAAGGCATCGCCCAGCACGACCGCGCTGACGATAAAACCCAGCGATCCCCATAAACGCACATTACTGTAGCGATGCACTGCATCGCCGAGATGATTCAGTGTCATGGCTTCGAACTGCGGCAGTGTCGCATTCCAGAAAAAACTGAACAGGAACATCGCCATCGCCAGCCACCATAACTCGGTGTTGACATAGACCAGGGCAAAACTCAGCAAGGCCAGCACGCTTGCGATCCGGATGATCAGCATCGAACGCCGCGTGACATCGGCAAGCCAGCCCCATATATAGGGCGCAACCAGCTTGGTAGCCGGCAGGATCGCCACCAGGCTGCCAATGGTCAGGCTGCTGTACCCCAGGGATTTAAGATACAGGCTCCAGTAAGGAACCAGCACACCGAGCGAGGCAAAATAAAAAAAGTAGAAACTACTGAGTTTCCAGTACGGGATTGCCTTACTACTCACCGCGATCACTCATTAATTGCATTGCCAAAGAAAGTGGGGGAAAAACTCATGATAAACCGCAAAGACGCAAAGTGCGCAAAGAAAACAATTTTTGTTTGAACACATATTTTTCAGCACGATTTCGTATGTGACAGCTAAAACATCTGAGACTGTCCCGAGAAGCACAGAAAACAACGCCTGTAACAACTCAGGCACGCTGCTGCTAAAACATTAATATGGTTTGCTTTGCGTCCTTTGCGCCTTTGCGGTGAATTTTGTTTTTGACATTCTCTGTGCACGCCGTGGCAAAGGTTTTGACATGTTTAAACAGAAGAAGGAATCACTGGCGTAGTCAAATGCACATCCATGTTCTGCCCGCGGTGGCGCAGCATGTGATCGAGCAACACGATGGCGAGCATGGCTTCACATATCGGCGTCGCACGGATAGCAACGCAGGGATCGTGGCGCCCGTGAGTGGCTACATCCACCGGTTTGCCATCAACGTCCACCGTATCACACACCAGGCGAATACTCGAAGTGGGTTTAAACGCGGTATGCACCACGATGTTCTGGCCGGATGATATTCCGCCCAGAATGCCACCTGCGTGGTTGGTCCTGAAGCCCTGTGGCGTCATTTCATCACGAAACTCGGTACCTTTTGCCGTCACACAGCCAAAGCCGTCGCCAATCTCGACGCCTTTAGCTGCATTGATGCACATCATTGCGAGCGCAATTTCGGCATCAAGGCGATCGAACACCGGCTCACCGAGGCCAGGCGGCACGCCTTCTGCAACCACGGTTATTTTTCCGCCAATGGAATTGCCTTCCTTGCGCAAGGCGTCCATGTAACTTTCCAGCTCGGCGAGCTTGCTTGTGTCACCGCAGAAAAATGCATTGTTGTTCACGTCTGCACGATCCAGCAGTGGCATTTCAATCGGGCCGAGCTGTGACATGTAGCCGTATATCGTGATGCCATAACGGTCTTTGAGATATTTTTTTGCAATCGCGCCGGCCGCTACACGCATCGCGGTTTCACGTGCCGATGAGCGCCCGCCGCCACGGTAGTCACGAAAGCCGTATTTTTGCTGGTAGGTGTAGTCGGCATGGCCAGGACGAAACCGGTCCATGATTTTGCTGTAATCTTTTGAACGCTGGTCGGTATTTTGTATCAGCAGACCGATAGGTGTGCCCGTGGTTTTACCTTCAAAGACACCGGAGAGAATTTTAACTTCATCAGCTTCACGTCGCTGTGTAGTGTGGCGCGAAGTGCCGGGTTTGCGCCGATCCAGGTCGCACTGGATGTCGGCTTCGCAAATGTCCATCCCCGGGGGGCAGCCGTCAACAATACCGACCAGCGCCGCGCCATGTGACTCGCCCGCGGTCGTGACGCTAAAGAGTTTTCCGATCGTATTACCCGACATAATCTATTCTTGTGATTGATAGTGAAGTTCAGATATTAGCATTTGCGCACTAGATGTGTGTCGCGCAGGTTCAGGCGGCATCAAAGTCCGGCTGGCACATTTCCAGTTGCTCGGCGGTCAGCAAAAAAACGCCTTCGCCGCCGCGCTCAAAATCCAGCCAGGTAAACGGTACATTCGGAAAACACGCTTCCAGTGCTGGACGCGTATAACCGACTTCGATAACCAGGATGCCTTCATCAGACAAGAAATCGCGCGCACTTTGCAACATCGGGATCACCAGGTCGAGGCCGTCTTCACCGGCCTCGAGTGCAATGCCTGTCGGCTCGTACTCAAACTCGTTTGGCAACGCGGCGACTTCTGCGCTGGAAACATAGGGCGGATTGCTGACAATAATGTCGAATTCACGTTCCGGCACATCGACAAACAGGTCGGACTGGATCAGTTCGACGCGCGCCTCCATGCCGTGCAGGCGGCGATTATCTTCCGCTACCGCGAGCGCATCGATCGAGATATCACTGCCGACCACGCGCGCGTCCGGAAAAGCATCAGCGCAGGCAATAGCGATGCAGCCACTGCCGGTACACAGGTCGAGAATCTCGCGCACATTCTCTACATCCACCCAGGGCGCGAAACCTTGTTCAATCAGTTCGGCGATCGGCGAGCGCGGGATGAGTACACGCTCGTCGACATGAAAATTCATCCCGGCAAACCAGGCCTCACCGGTGATATAGGCTGCGGGCTTGCGGGACTCTACGCGCTGGCGATAAAACTCGAAAACGCGCAGCTTTTCATCCTGGGTCAGCACTGCATCGAACCAGTCAGTACTGAAATCCGGCGGCAGATGCAGTGCCGCCAGGCACAAGTAAACCGCCTCATCGAGCGCACTCGGCATACCCTGGTGAAAACCCAGCTCGGCAGCATTGAACTGACTGACGCCCCAGCGGACAAAGTCTCGTATAGAATGGAGTTGTTCGGTCGGGTTTTTCACATGGTGTCCTGATTGTTCAGTCGGCATTCTAGCGGACATCGCGCTGCTGCGCAGTCAAAAACACTTTATACACTACCCATCTACCCCTATAATCCTGCTCCATTATGAATATGATCACTACTGTCCTGAACCATCCACCCATACGCCAGTTCAACCTGCTATGTGGCCTGTTACTGCTGTCGGCATGCGCGCTCGCCGAGCCCGGGCTGCAGATAGCAAACGCCTGGATTGCCGAAGCGCCCCCCAGCAGCAAGGTGATGGCCGGTTATATGGATATCAAAAACCCGACAGACACTGTACTTGAAATCACCAAAGTGGCTTCGGCCGATTTTTCCAGCATCGAAATCCATCGCACCGTGCACGAGGACGGCATGGCCCGCATGCTACGCCAGACCGGCATCAGCGTGCCTGCCAATGGCAGTTTTGAACTCAAACCCGGTGGTTATCACCTGATGATGTTCAACCCCGCACGCGCCTTTAAAGCCGGGGACAGCACCCAGCTGATCTTTACCCTCGCCGACGGCAGCACATCGCGCTTCGATGTCTCGGTTAAAAAAGCCACCGGTTACGCCGACAACGGACACCACTGATTGTGACCATGCCCGCAACCCTGCGCGAGCGCCTGCTCGCCTGGCCGTTTTATATTCTGCCGCATCATGCGATTTCCTGGTTGATGTTCAAACTTGCACGTATCCGCTTGCGACCAGTAAAAAATTTCGTGATCAGGACATATACCCGGCTCCACCCGATCAACATGAACGAAGCGGTGATCGAAGACAAATACGCCTATGAAAGCCTGAATGCGTTTTTTACCCGCGCGCTCAAGCCCGAATCCCGGCCGCTGGATTCCGCGCCTGGCAGCTGGGTGTGCCCGGTCGATGGTTCCGTCAGCCAGGCGGGGCGGATTGAACAGGGCAGGATTTTTCAGGCCAAGGGTTGTGATTACAGCCTGCTGGAACTGCTCGGCGGCGACGAAACCCGTGCCGCTGCATTTAGCAACGGCGGCTTTGCTACCCTGTATTTATCGCCGCGCGATTATCACCGCATACACATGCCGCTATCAGGCGATTTGCAGCACATGACCTATGTGCCGGGCCGACTGTTCAGCGTGGCAACGCATACCGTGAATGCTATCCCACGCCTGTTTGCGCGTAACGAACGCGTGGTGTGCCACTTCAATACCGAGCACGGCCCGATGGCACTGGTACTGGTCGGCGCGATCAATGTTTCAGAAACGGACACCGTCTGGCACGGGCGGGTGAAAAGCAATCACGGGGGCATCACCCGGTTTGATTACACCGGCAAGAATATTCGGCTTGAACGTGGCGAAGAAATGGGACGTTTCAATCTCGGCTCCACCGTCATTGTACTTGCGAGCGAAGGCGTGGCATGGGATGCGGCCATCACTGCGGCGGCGGATGTGAAGTTCGGGCAACGACTGGCGCTGCGCGTCTGAGTGTATTACTGAATAACTAGCTGATTTTTGTGCTGCCATGGCTAGATTCAACAGCAGCTTTACTCTGGCTATCTTTATCTATTTCGGTTTCGCTACTCACCATTGACACCACACCGGCAGACTGTTTAGCAGTCTCATCGACGGGCTGCTTTGGCTTGCCCGATGGATTGGTAAAACGATCATTCATGGTTTGAATCAGGCCGCTGGCATCAGCAATAACACTGTGCAACAGGCGTTTAGTGCGAGATGACCACGCCACTGGCACCGGCTGGAAAATACTGCGGAAAACCCGGGTGTTGCGCATAAACGCCTGGCTGATATCGCCGGCCAGATGCGTTGTTGGCAATTTCCTGGCGATTCGACGCGCGGCTATGCGACGCATACTGAAATGCACACCCAGCACAAATCCTGCAATCACAGCCAGCTTGAGAGCCGACAGCCAGGGCTGGGCACTGAAGTCCATGCTGAACAAGCCCCAGGGACTGAACCACAGGCTGATGAGCAACAGCAGCGATAGCGCACTGCCAAAGATGACGGCATCCATGGTCAACACCATGCGCATCCAGCGATTCATCGCTTCGGTCAGGCGCGGGACAACATCGTGTTCGATATCTTCTGCAATATTCTGCAAGGCACCAATAATACGGTATGAGCGTTCGACTTCGACCTGGTGCAGGCGCTCATTGATCGCCGCCATATCGGTGTCGCGTTTGCTTTCAAAGCGTCTGCGCACCGACTCATCCTGAATCGGTACCGCGGCCTGCTCATTATAAATGGTATAGAAACGACCCGCGGTTAAACCCTTTGCCGCCAGTGCACGCTGCCACGCAGCAATCACGGCCTCAGGGTTATCTTCCTGCGCGGCAGTGTCTATCTGGTTGAGAATATAGAGAAATTTTTCCGAGTCACTGCGCGAAATCGTATCGCGCACGAGGTGATCAAGCGTATCCTGCATGGCACCGGGTTCGGGATGTCGCGCATCGAAAAACACCAGCACCAAATCAGAAAGATCAATAATATGATCGGTCAGCCGCAGAATGGTATTACGCTGGTCATCAGCATCGAATCCGGGCGAATCAATGAAGATTTTACCGCTGAGCTTTTCTGAACACGAGGTTTTCATCTGCAGGTAGGCATCGATGCGTTTGCCTTCGCCTTCAGCGACCTTGTTGATTTCATCGCTCATCTGGTAGAACGGGAATCGCGGATCGGAGTCAAGCGCTACACCGGGCAGTACGCGGCCATCCTCGCCGGTGGAATAACTGATGACAGTGAACTTATCATCGACCGCCTGGTTGCCAGTGAGCTGAAGCTTACGGCCGAGCAAGTGGTTTATAAAGGATGATTTACCGGCAGAAAAGGTGCCCAGGATGGCAACCAGCGGCCACCACGGAATCCGGGTCGCATAGGACTCGGTGGTTTCGAGCAGCCCCATACGGTAGGCGACACGATCGAGTTTCTTAAAACGGACTACCGATTGAAGCAGTAGCGGGTTTTCGTTCTCAAGATGCGCCTCAAGCTTAACCAGACGATTACGAATCGATTTATCGGGCCGATTTAGCATGAACTTTGGTTTAGTTGCTCACACGAATCGCAGCAGGATCAGCCTGGGGCGAATTACCTGGCACATTCTGGCTGCTCGGATTGGCGCGCGGGACCATCGGCTGGATGGCGGGTTGCTGCATAATCATCGGCGGTAACGGCGGTGGCGGCCTGCTATACGAATTGGACTGGAACGGCATAGCATCATTCATGAATCCGAATGGACCACCCGAAACGGTTCGGTTCATACCACCCAGGTCACGTTGCATGCCGTATACCGCGTGATTCATGGTCGCCATGGTGCTGGTCATGTGCGCCAGGTTCTGGTTCATCGGCGTGAGGCTGGTCATCTGGTTTGACATTGCGTTGATTTCAATCGACATCGAACTGATATTGCCCGACATATCGCGCATATCCTTGGTCACTTTCGGGGTCGCATCAGAAATAATGGTCGCCATGCGGGTCACGCTTTGTGACAGCACCGCGATATCGTGGGTCAGGTGATAAATCAGGTAGAAGCCATAACCGGCAAGCAGAATAAATGCAAACATTGTCGGGTAGACCACCATTTCCCAGCGGCGGGCACTGGCGTCGAAGGTATCGGCCAGACGTTCCAGCTGCGCGTTCGGGTCGCTGACGTAGGACTGCCCCAGAATTTTGACCTGGGCACTTTGCCGCGCCGCGTGCGCGTTTTTCTTGATTTCCTCGGCAACCTTATGCTTTTCGGCAGCGCTGGGCTTGCGCTTGATAATATCATCCGCGGCTTTTTTGCTGATTTCATCCAGCGCTTTTTTCTTTTCGCCGGACTCCGAGTGCTTGGTAATTATCTCGTCAATCGCCTTCTTTTCAGCCTCGACGGTCTCCCGCGTGGGAGCGGCTTTTTTACCTGCATTCGCACCTGGTTTTTTCTGCTTGCCGTCTTCGTCGGACATATCTAGAACTCACCTGTTGCACCACGATTCATAATATCGAGGATAATTGTTTTAACGCCAATCGCCTCCTTCTTTAGAGCAGGCGGCAATGGCGTTCCACCGTATATCATACCATCCATGTTTAGAGTATAGAGCCAGAGATTGCCATCTTTATCCTCCAACATTGACACACGACAAGGAAGATAGGCAGAAAAGGCATCGCTATAGGCCATCATGCGTGAAGCCGTCATCGCATTACAGAACATGAAAATCTTCACATAGCGGTGATCTTCACCGCTCATAGCCTTTATTTCCTGGTATAGCGGTAATTCACCCACATTTTTAATGTTGTGTTCATTGGCGACAAATTTCATCACTTCTTCGACCTCGGCGGCTGACATGCCTTCGTCAACCTGCCGTTTCCACACCGTGGCCTCGGCCATATTGCCGGTTTCGAGCAGTCGCTCGCCCATTTCGGTGTAAACCTCCAGCGCTTTCTCATCAAAGCTCTGGAATACCCGGTAGGCCGGCTCAAATTTGATCGCCGCGTAAATAATGGCTGCAATCACTATCAGACCGACAAGTGCTAGTAAGTTTCGTAATGTGTAAAACATGGTATCCCCCCCGGATTAACTTGATGGTTGCATGGCGCTGTCAAGCAGTGATTTAAGCTGCTGAGCTTTGCTTGGATCGAGATGATGCAACAGGCCACTGAGACTGGCGGCACGCCTTACCTCGCCTTTTTTTATCATAATAGCGGCGGCTTCATAATAGGCTGCTGCGGCTTTCTCGCGTTTTCCCTGGTTGAAATAGACATTGCCGAGCTCACCATAGGCGTCCATATTGTCCTTGTTGGCCGCAATCAGATTTTCATAATTGCGCTCGCAGGTTTCATAGTCACGCTTGAGGAAGGCCCGCCGCGCATCCAGCCAGAGCGCCCGGGTTTGTGCATCGATACCGGTGACCGTGTCGCTCGCCTGGTTCGTAGCAGACGGTGGTTCTGATGCAGCGGTCTGGTCAAGCTGCGGCTGAGGCATTGCTGGTGTTGAGCTTGCTGGCAGATCTGGCTCCGAGCTGCCGCCACTGATTTTACCGTCAATGCTCACGCGATTGAGCGCCCGTTCAATTTCCGGTGAAACAAAGCGTTCTTCCGTCGCCGCGGTATCAGGCGTGAGCTGCGTCGCCGCCGCTTGTTCATCAGTGTTCAACGCAGGCTCATCGACAAGCTCTGCGGTGGATTCACTGGCAGATTGTGCAGGCGTTGTTGCCGGGTCATTGTAGTATTTGCCGGACGGCTGTACAGGCGCTGCGCCCTGGGCATTGTAGTCATTGCCGGATGGTTGTGCTGGCGCTTGAGCCGGCGCATTGTAATAATTTCCCGTTGGCTGAACTGGCGCAGGCGTCGGCGCATTGTAGTAATTGCCGGTCGGTTTTGCTGGCGCGGTGCCCGGGGAATTGTAGTAATTAGCGGACGGCTGCACAGGCGCTTGAGCCGGTGCATTGTAATAATTTCCCGTTGGCTGAACTGGCGCAGGCGTCGGCGCATTGTAGTAATTGCCAGTCGGTTTTGCTGGCGCGGTGCCCGGGGAATTGTAGTAATTAGCGGACGGCTGCACAGGCGCTTGAGCCGGTGCATTGTAGTAATTGCCGGCACGCTGTGCTGGAGCTGGCGCGGGCGCATCATAGTAATTGTCAGTTTGCACAGCGGATACAGGCGTTTCACTGTCAGCGGTGGTCAACTGCTCTGTCGACGCAAGCGTTACATCCGTGGACTCATCTGCCGCCGCCTCAGATGAAGGCGCTGTGCTGTCACTATTTTTAGCCTTTATCGCTGCTACAAAATCCCGGACTTCGGTGTATTCCTCGGACAGGGATGCAATAATTTTGCCGGCCGGCGTGTCATCACCTGCGAGATCATCCCAGTAGACATACACGTATACCAGTGAAAGAACAATGATAATTAGAATGAGATTGCTCAACATCCAGCGAAAGAATTTCATGTCGTACTCCGCGTTGCTATGTAAACCCGCCTGCAATATCGGCGGCATCTTTATTAATGAAGCTCTGATCAATTCATCCTTGAATTATCAGAGCACGCTTTGAGCAAAATGCGATTTTGCCCAAAGCTGCCATGTGCTGCAAGAAAACCCCGAATACTTCAGAATTTTCTTAATACAAAAGTTTGGCCAGGTGCTTCATTTCCTGTGCGGCCTTGCCCATCGGGTCGAGTTCGAATACCGCCAGGCCCTCACTGAATGAGCGGCGGTATGCTGTTCGCTGATACAGTCGCGTCTTGAGTGCTTCGATACCCTGCAGCATTCTTAAGGCTTCTTCAGCTTCATCCGTTTCGCGTACTGCAATATGCGTGTCCGCGCGGTTGATAAAACCCTGTATTTTGGTATTACTTTTATCCGCAATCTTGCCGATTATTTTCAGAAAGCGTTGCGTAGACCAGATATCCGCCTGGCTCGGCTGTATCGGAATCAGTACGCGCGATGCAAGCATGACGGCCTTCTCCAGGTCCGGCATATTGGTCGCACTGACATCAGCGATAATCGGTAGTGACCCCTTCGATTTTACCAGCGCTTCCAGCTCGTTGATGCTGCTGGAAACCGTTACTACAGGCTCAAATCCGTCTTCCTGGCGCACTTCACAGACATCGGTAAGGGTGGCCTGGGGATCGAGATCAAATGTCACAACACCGTGCTTGCCATGCGCAAGCCAGACCGCAAGATTGAATGCGACCGTACTTTTACCGGTGCCGCCTTTGAGGTTTCCTACAACTGTCAACATAATGTTCGCCTAATCAGTAAGCTGGTTTTTGTTAGCGATTGCTTCAGGTCGCGGCGTCAGTTTAGATGCATCAAACTGCTTGTAATCTTTTGGTATTGAAAATTTATCATTGCCGATATGTTCAACTTTGATGTTACGTAATTCATCCATAGTGCCATTATCGTTTTGCTGGCGCACCACAATTTCAAGTTCTGTATCATGCCACTGGATAGAGTGGTTCCGAACTCCATCCAGACCCACCGCAAATATTTCATGTTTGCGAACTTTACGCCCGTTCATTTCAAGATTTTCCTGAACCACAACATCCAGCATTGACCCATCCGGATTCTGCTGCCGCAAAGGTATATTAAGTTTTTTATCCAGCCATTGAAATATGTGTCGGTCTTCACCTTGCACATTCAGGGTAATCAACCATTTGACCGCATCGCGCTCATTGATGACGGCTTCTTTAAGGCGCGTACACTCTGCATCGAAAAATACCGCGCACGGGTTTTGATCCAGATGTTTTCCCTTAACTGTCAGCTCCGGTGGTTGCGCATCTTCAAGTTCGCGTTCGACGTATATTTTGTTTTCGGTATCGAGCCAGATAATTTTTGATTTGGTTTTATCTACGA